>NZ_JBHYJA010000021.1:86013-119712 GCF_042740355.1 Streptomyces sp. NPDC059010 | reverse complement strand
CGCTGTCCCCCGGGGCGGCCGCGGCCCCCCGGGGCCGGGGGGCGGCCCCCCGGCCCGCCCGGGGCCCCGGTGCGGGGGGGGGGCCGCCCGGCCCCCCCCGGCCCCGGCGGTTCTGCCGCGGCGGTTCGTTCGCGGCGGTTCGTTCGCGGCGGTTCGTTCGCGGTGGGTCAGGAGTCGGTAGTCCGCCTTGTGCTCATGAATATGACTCGCTGCAATAAGTGCAGGACTCAGGGCGACGATCCGTCGAGGGGGACCCATGTCCTACGCGGGGGATGACCGATCCGATGCGGCCGGTCCGCCATGACCAGCGCCATAGACCGCCTCGCACCGGCGGTCGCGAGAGTGCTCGACGCGGACGGCAAGGTGGTCGGCGCCGGGTTCCTCATCGCGCCGGACACGGTGTGCACCTGCGCTCATGTCGTCGCGCGGGCACGGGGCCCGGAGCGGGCGGCGGCCGAGGGCGGCACGGTCACGGTCGACTTCCCCCTGCTGCGGGACACCCCGCACGCGCGACGGACCTATCAAGTCCATGTCTCCGCCTGGGAACCGGTCGCCGACGACGGCAGCGGCGACATCGCCCTGCTGCGGCTGCCCGAGGAACTCCCCCAGGTGGTACGCCCCGTGCCCCTGGTCAGCGGCAGCGAGATGTGGGGCCATCGCTTCCGGGTGCTGGGCTTCCCGGCCGGCAGCGACCACGGCCAGTGGGCCCAGGGCCGGGTGCGCGACCGCGTCGGCGCGGGCTGGGTCGCGCTGTCGGAGGAGTACGACCGGCTGCGCCGGATCACCCGCGGGTTCAGCGGATCCCCTGTGTGGGACGAGGAACTCGGCGGCGTCATCGGCATGGTGGTCGCCACCGCCCGCGGCGCGAGCGAGGACACCGCCTACCTGGTGCCGTCCGCCGCGCTGGTCGAACTCCAGCCGGGGCTGCGGCGCTGCCCGTACCGGGGGCTGGAGCCGTTCCGGGAGGAGGACGCGGAGTTCTTCTACGGCCGGGAGGCGGATGTCCGCCGGGTGACGGACGCGGTGCTGCGCCACCCGGTGGTCACCGTGGTCGGCGCCTCGGGCAGCGGCAAGTCCTCGCTGGTCCGGGCCGGACTGCTGCCCGAACTGCGGGCCCGCGGCTACTCGGTGACCGCGTTCCGGCCCATCCGGGGCGCCCGCCCGGTGCGCGCCCTGGCCCGGGCGCTGGAGGTCGAACCGGCCGCCGCCGACAGCGACTTGACGGAGACCGCCGCCCTGCTCACCGAGGACCTCCTGGCCCGCAGCGGCGAGCACGGACACGTACTGTTCCTCGACCAGTTCGAGGAGGTCGCGGCCACCGAGCCGGACGAGGCACGCCGGTTGCTCGCCCTGGCCGTCGCGATGACCCGGGCGGCCCGGCCGACCTCCGACCGCGCCCTGCGGGTCGTCGCCACCCTGCGGCACGGTTCGCTGGACGGCCTCGTCGAACCGGGAATGGCGGGTCTGCTCAGCGAGGGCACGCAGATCATCGCGCCGCTCGACCGGGCCGCGCTGCTCAGGGCCATCACCGGTTCGGCGGGCCGGGTTCCCGGACTGGCCTTCGAACCGGGGCTGCCGGAACGGATCGTGGATGACGCGGAGGCGGAGCCCGGCTGTCTGCCCCTCGTCCAGTTCGCCCTGACCCGGCTGTGGGAGAACCGGCAGCACACGCTGCTCACCCACGCCGCGTACGAGTCCCTCGGCCGGGTCGGCGGCGCGCTGACGGCGTACGCCGAGCGGTCGGTCGCGCCCGCGATGGCCGACCTCGGCGAGGACACCCTGCGCCGGCTGCTCGCCCAGCTGGCCCGGCCGGACGAGAAGGCGGAGTTCGTCCGCATGGCCGCTCGCCTCGACGGCCTCGACCCCCAACTCCGGCATGCCGCCCACGCGTTGAGCCAGACCCGACTGGTGATCCTCAACCACACCGCCGAGGGCGAGGAGATCGTCGACCTCGCCCATGAATCCCTGATCCGGCAGTGGCCGCGCGCCCACGCCTGGCTGGAGGAGACGCGCGAGTTCCGGGCCTGGCAGGAACAGGTACGGGCGGCGACCGCCGTATGGCGGCAGAACAATCGTGACGCCGGGGCCCTGATGCGCGGGGCGGTGCTGGAGCGGGCGTTGGAGTGGCGGACCCGAAGGGCTCCGGACATCGGGAAGGAGGAGCTGGCCTATATCGAGCAGAGTGATCGGAGGCGGCGGCGGGGGGTGCGGCGGTTGCGGGTGACGGCGGCGTGTATCGCGTTGCTGGGGGTGGTCGCGGGGGTGCTGGCCGTCTTCTCGTATCAGCAGGCGTCTCGGCAGCGTGTCGCCAATGACCGCATCGCGTCGCAGTTGCTGGCGGCCGAGGCGGACACCCGGCTGGGGGCCGTTCCTTCCCAGTCGCTCGCCCTGGCGTTGGAGGCGTGGCGGCGGTCGCCCACGGCACAGGCGCGGGCGGCGTTGCTGAACCAGTATCTGTCGTTGACCGGCACGACGGTCGTGGCCGACGGGATCGTCGGCAGCGGCAGTACCGACTTCGCGGCATCGGCCGACGGCCGGGTGATCGCCCTGATGGCGCCGCGCGGCGAACGGCGCGTCGTCTCCGTCGTCACCGTGCCGGACTCCGGCGCCGCACGGGTCACCCGACTCGGCGGTGTGCCCGGGGAGGCGGACTCCGTGGACGTGAGCGACGACGGTGCTCGCGTGGCCGTGGCGGCCGGTGACGGCGCCTTCGCGGTCTGGGAGCCGACTGGGCGGGGATGGGACCGCACGGCGGCCGGGCGGTGGGCACCGGAGCACCGGGCCGCGAATCTGTCGACGCTGCGCCTCGACTTCGCGCCCGACGGCCGACGGCTGCTGCACCTGGTGACCGGCGACGAGACGAAGTCCTGTGCCACCGCGAGTGGTTGGCGTTCGGTGTGGACGACGCAGGGCCGCCCCCGGCGCATCGGCGGTGTGACCGGGCGCCCCGAGGGAAGCCGCTGTGTGACGGACGCCGCCCTGGTGACGAACGACGGCGACGTGGCACTCGTCCGGGAGGGCCCTCGGCCCAGCCGCGCGTCCGTCGGCGTCGAGGCGCGTTCCCCGGGCGCGCCGGACTGGTCGCTTCCCGACGTCGCGGAGGCCCGCTTCGCACCGAGCGGCCGGGGCATCGTCGTCGAGGACGAGAACCGGGACCTGACCGCCCTGTACCTGCTGGACGGCTCCGGGCGGCTGTCCAGGATCGATCCGGCGGCGCTGCCCGGCCGGGTGGGGCCTTACGGCTGGAACGTAGACCTGTCCGGCCGCTATCTGCTCGGGTCGGACTTCGAGGGGTCGACACTGGTTCGGGACCTGCGGACACACAAGGTGTACTCGGTCCACTTCTCGTCGTCGCAGTATTCCGTCAACGGGGACGCCCCGGCCTCCGTGGTGCCACGCCGGGGAGCCTCGCCCTGGCTGTTCTGGGGCGTCGGAACCGACCTCGTGAGATCCGCCAGTGAGGTCGTCACCGTGGAGTCGGGACCCGGCCCGGAGGGATACGACTCCGAGCCCCTGCTGCTGACCGACGACCACGCCCTCTACGCGAGAGCGGAGACCTACGACTCCGCCGAGTCCGTCCTCACCGTCGTACCGAGGCGGACAGGCGGCGAGAACACCCGGCTGACCACCCCGAACCACCTGAAGTGGATCGGTTCCGGCCCCTTGACGACCGACGACGCCTACTTCGGCTTCTGGGACGAGGACGGGCTCGGCTACTTCCGTCCGGCCGACCCGGCCGCCCGGGTGCTCACGCTGCCGCGCCGGGGCCCGAAGCGGCCGGTCCTCGGCGCCGCGCCGTTGAGCGAGTCCGAGGCCGCCGTACTCACGGAGGACGGGCTGGGCCGCTTCTCGCTCAGCGACCGCCCCGCACCGTCCGAGCCCGTACCCGGTGCCCCGTGCACCGCCGCCGTACAGAACGCGCCCGTCCGCGACACCTGCCTCGCCGTGGTGGCACGCCCGGGGCATCCCGGCCAGGTGGCGCTGCTGTTCGGGGACGGACGCATCGAGCTGTGGCGGCTGTCGAACGGGGCCGCGGGCCGGATGGGGACCATCGAGACGGGCGTGGACGCCAGCGAGGACGCGGTGCGGTACGAGCAGACCCAGATGGCGTTCCTGGGGGACGGCGACGGACTGCTGGTGTCGTCGTCCGGCTGGACCTCCTTGTGGAGGTTCGGCCGCACGGAGCCCCTCTGGTCCGTATCGGCACCGGAAATCGACCTGCGAGCGGTGTTCCTGTCCGGCGGTGACTTCTACGAAAGCATCGTCTCCTCGGATGTCTTCCGCACGGTGCGGGTGAGTGACGACGACTCCACGGAGATCGCGTCCGGCGTGGTCCCCGGCCCCATCGCCTTCCACGGGCACACCATGGAGTACATGACCGGATACCGGATCCTGAGGGTCCCGCTGCGCGGTCCGGACCTCGCGAGATCCCTGTGCGCCGCACTCGACGGGGAGTACGACGCCGGCGATCTCAACAGCATCCTGCGCGGGCTCGGCGTGGACGACGCGGGCCGCTTCTGCCCCTGAGGAACATCACTCCCCGTGGATCCGGTCGACCAGGATGTCGATCACGTACGGCGTCCGCGGCCCGTATCCCAGCAACACCCCGTCCTCCATGTCCACGACCCGCCGGTTCATCCCCGCCGGTGTCTGCCCGATCCCGGGAATCTTCACCAGGCCCTCCACGCCGCCCACGGACTCCAGGCCCTTGGTCATCATCAGGATCACCTCCGGCTGCGCCCGCACCAGCGCCTCACTGGTGATCGGCGTGAACGGCTTGTCCAGCCCCGCCTCCTTGCCCGCGTCCACCGCACCCGCGGCCTCGATCAGCGAGTCGGCGCCCGACCCCTTGCCGCCGATCAGATAGACCGCCGCGCTGCCGCGCATGTACAGGAAGGCGACCCTGGGCTTGCTCCCCTTGGGCACGACGGCGCGCGCCGCGGCGAGTTCGTCGCTCATCCGCCGGTTGAGTGCCTGGCCCGCACCGGGAACACCGAGCGCCTGCGCGACACGGGTGGTGCGCGTCGTGACGTCGGCCGGCTCGGTGGCCGGGTCGAGTACGACGACGGGGACACCGGCGTCGCGGATCTGGTCGATGGCCTCCTTGGGCCCGGTGTCGGTGTCGGCCAGCACGACCGTCGGCCGCAACGACAGCACGCTCTCCGCGCTCACATCGTGCGCCTTGGTGACCTGCGGCAGCTTCTTCGCCTCGGCGAACGTGGCCGTGATGTCCCGCCCCACGACCCGGTCGCCGAGGCCCAGCGTGAACACGATCTCCGCGACACCGCCGTTGAGCGGCAGGATCCGCGAGGCGTCCGCCACGGTCACCTCACGCCCGTCGGAGGAGTCGACGGTGACCGGCAACTTCGGTGTGGGCGGCTTCCCTTCGAGGGGGACCAGGGTGTTCTTCGCGAGCTGCTTCTCCGCCGCGGCGGCCCGCGCGCTCGCGGAGTCCGCGGAGTCCCCGGCCGGGGCCGCGCCATCCGACGCGCCGCCGGTCCCACCGCAGGCGCCCGTGAGCAGCGCGAGTGTCAGGCCGAGGGCGGCGAGCCGTCTCCGGGATACACGCATGGGTTTCCTGTCCTCTCTCGTGACACACACTTGAGCAGTACTTTAGGTTAGGCTTCCCTAAGTTTCCTCTGGTGGGGGTGTTCCATGACGTGGGCAAGTAGCCTGCGCGGCAAGGGAGTTGGAAAGTTTCTCGGGCTGGCGGGCGCGACAGCCCTGGTGCTCTCGGCCGCCGGGGCGGCTTCGGCGGCGGGCGGCTCGGCGACCGGCCCCGAGGGCCAGAAACTCGGCGTCTCCCAGTCCACCGGCCTCGATCCGGACGGCCAGACGGTGACCGTGACCGGCTCCGGCTACAACACCGAGAAGGGGATCTACGTCGCCTTCTGCGTGGACAACGGTGTCGGGAAGACCCCGACGCCCTGCGTGGGCGGAGTGGACATGTCCGGCGAGTCCGGGGCGTCCGCGTGGATCTCGTCCAACCCGCCGTCGTACGGCGAGGGGCTGGCGAAACCGTACAAGGGCAGCGACCACAAGGGCTCGTTCAGTGTGCGGCTCACCGTGCGCGCCAAGGACGCCAACACCGACTGCACCAAGTCCGACGTGAAATGCGCCGTCATCACCCGCAACGACCACACCCGGGGCGGCGACCAGAGCCAGACCGTCCGGATCCCGGTGACCTTCGGCGGCAGCGGCGCGGGCAGCGGGAGCGCGTCGAACGGCGACGGCGACCCGGCATCGTCGGCCGCGACGTCCGGCGCGAACCCGACCGGCGGCACGGGCAGTTCGGGCGACGGCACCGACGGCACCGAGAAGGCGTCCGACGGACCGCTCGCCGGCACCGGTTCCGTCGCCCTGACGGCCGGCGTGACGGCGGCGGGCCTGGTCGCGGCCGGCACCACGACCTGGCTCTGGGCCCGCAGGCGCCGGGCGGCGACCGCAGACTGACCCCGCGGCGCGGACGTACCCATGCCCGACCTCACATCCCACAGGGAGACCAGGGAGTCTTGACGATGACGAAAAGACCCGGCGCCGCCGCCGTGACGGGCGGCGCCCTGCTCGCGCTGCTGTGCCCGGGCGCGGGGTCGGCCGCGGCGGCGCAGGGCGCCGACGCGTTCCCGCGCTCCGTATCCGGCGGCTACGCGAGCTGGGCGACGGCCGAAGCCGAACCGGCCGACCACGGCGTGTCGATCGAGGTCACCGAACCCGCCTCCGCACAGGGATCCTCCACACAGGGATCCTCGGGCCTCATCTGGCTCCCGGCCACGGGCGGCGGAACGGACCCGGAAACCGGCGCCGCGGACGTGGAGTTGGGCGGCTCAGCCCGGCTGGTCCCGTCCTCCGGCTCTGTACCGCCGCTGACGCTCGGCGGCCTGCGACTGCGACTCGACGACGACAGCGACGGCGACGGCGACATCGACATCGACGGCGGCGCGCTCTACGCCCGCACCACCACCGACGACCGAGCCCACGAGCTGGCGCTGGCCGACGTGGCAACGGACGGCGCCGGTCCCGTCGTACGGGCGAGCGGCGTGACATGGACCGATCTGCGGGCGTCGCTCACCGACGAGGGCGCGCGTCTGCTGTCGGAGTGGAGCGGGGAGCAGTTCAGGCAGGGCGACGGGTTCGGCCTGCTCGACGTGACGGTCGGAACCGGCAGCGCGCCCTCCCCCGGGCCCACCACCCCCGCACCCCCCGCAACCCCCTCACCATCGACCGGCACGACCACCCCCGAAGAGCCGAAACAGCCGGGGCGCGCGACCTCCCCCTCGGCCATCGTGGCCGCCGAGGAGCTGTCCGCGGGCGGCGAACAGACCGTCACCGGCACGGGTTTCAGCCCGGGCGAAGTCGTCCTCGTCGCGATCGACGGCGACACCCGCTACCAGGCGGTGGCCGATGACGCGGGCCGCCTCTCCCGCACCTTCCCGGTGTACGGCACGGCCACCGAGGGCGCGCACACCGTCGAGCTCACCACGGTGACCGGGGACCGCAGGGCTGTCGTGGACTTCGGCGTACGCGCCAACTCACCTTCCTGAGGCGTGCTGTTGGCACTCCTTTGCCGTCCATTGACAAACAACCCCAGCTGCAACTCAGGTTAGCCTTACCTAAGTATGAACTTGGGTTCCTTCCCACTTGGGTTCCTTCCAGAAAGGTTTTCCCGTATGAGAGCCGTCCCCGCTTCCCGCGCCGCCCTCACCATCGTCGCCGCCTCCGCCCTGACCCTGGGCCTGGCCACCTCGGCCTCCGCGGCCGGCTCGACCCGTACGGTCACCGACGGCGGCACGACGTACAACCTGTCGCTGACCGCGCCCGACTCGGCCACCGCCGCGGGCCAGGTCATCACGGTCTCCGGTTCGGGCTACAACACGAGCCAGGGCATCTACGTCAGCCTGTGCGTGGTCGACGGGGCGCAGGGCGCGAACAAGCCCACCCCCTGCCTGGGCGGCCAGGACGAGGACGGTTCGACCGGTGCCTCGCACTGGGTCAACAACACCTTCGGCGGCATGTTCGCCAACAGCTCCAAGTTCGGCACGGGCGGCACCTTCAGCGTGCAGATCTACGTCAAGGCCACCCTCGACGACGGCAGCGTCTGCGGCCAGGACGTCGAGTGCGCCGTGGTGACACGGGCCGACCACTTCGACAGCGAGGACCGCAAGTACGACGTCCACGTGCCGATCACCTTCCAGTGACCGGAGGAACCTCCATGCAGTACAGACGACCGGCGGCGCTCCTGGGCGCCGCCGCGCTCGTGGCCGCCTCGGTGGTCGCATCCGTGGCCGCCGGTACGGCCGCGCAGGCCGCCGACACTGCGAAGACGGCCCTCGGCAAGAACGGCCAGAAACTCACCGTCTCCGCCTCCGCCGGCCTCGACCCCGAGGGCGAGAAGCTCCGCGTCACCGGCTCCGGCTACGACGGGACGAAGGCCATCTATGTCGCCCTGTGCAAGGACAACGGCGACAACCGCGTCCCCACCCCCTGCCTCGGCGGCGCCGACCAGGCTGCATCAAATATGCGGCTGACGCCGCGTGGCACCGGAAGCTCCTCGCAGTGGATCGTCCCCGAAGGCGACGAGTACGCGGGCGATCTGGCCGTGCACTGGGGCGCGGGCGGCACCTTCGACGTGGAGATCGGCGTCCAGGCCAAGGACAGCAGCCTGGACTGCACCAAGGTCATCTGCTCGGTCGTCACCCGCGTCGACCACCGCAACGCCGGCGACCGCTCCCAGGACGTCCGTATCCCCGTCGCCTTCGAGGGCCAGGACCCCGGCGACGGGGGCGACGGCGGGGACGGTGTGGACGTGCCGCCGGGCACCGTCGGCTATGTCCGGGCCGCCGAGTTCACCACCGCGGGCCGTCCACTGGACCTGCTGCTGCACCCCGACTCGGGGAAGCTGTACGTCGGTTCGGACAACATCCCCGACACCGCGGACGTCGCCGAGCAGGGCCTCTACGCCCTGGACCCGAAGGACGGCAAGCTCCTCAGCCACGTCCAGCAGGCCCCCGGCGCCACCGGCACGCTCGCGAGCCGCGTCGTCCGCTGGATCGCCGCCCCGCTGGCCGGTGACGGCGTCGTCTTCCACTACCCGCTGCGCGGCATGGGCACCGCCAAGGACGGTGACACGGCCGCGAAGGGCGTGTGGCTGGGCGGCGGCACGGTCACCGGCGTCGGTCCCGGCTCCGACGCGTCCACCACGCTGGTCGCGCAGGGCCCCGTGCTGTCCCAGGTCGAGACCGGCACCGGCACCGTCAGGAAGACCGCCACGCTGGAGGGCGGCGGCATCCTCGGCGTGGACGGCGTGCGCGGCACCGCATGGTCGGCGAACTCCGCGGGCGGCAGGCTCTACCGCGTCGACACCGACTCCCTCGCCGTCACCGCCACCGTCGAACTCCCGGCGGCCCCCGTCTACTTCGTCGAGACGGACCCGGCGACGGGCAACGTGTGGGTGGGCAGCGCCTACGACGTGCTCGTCCTCGACAAGGACGGCAGGCAACTGGCCAGGCTGACCGGCAAGGACCGGGCCACGGCGATGGCCTTCGACAAGGCCACCGGCGACGCCTTCGTCCTGCGCGAGGACTGGGGCACGGCCGACGACGGCGCCGACAACGTCGGTGCCCTGGAGGTCTACGACAGCGCCACCGCCAAGCAGGCGGCCGAGCCCGTAGCCCTGCCCGGCAATCGCGCCGGCGCCTACGCGGGCGTCGCCGTGACGCCCGGCGCCACCTCCGTGTACGTCACCGACCAGGCCGGGAGCAAGGTCGTCAAACTCGACCGCCGCGTCTCCCCCAAGGTGGTGCAGTCCCCCACGGACCAGTCCGTGGCGCCCGGCGACAAGGTCACCCTCGTCGCCGCCGCCGAGGGCACCCCGGAGCCCACCGTGCGCTGGCAGGTCAGCGCCGACAGCGGCCAGACCTGGTCGACGGTCGACGGCGCCACCGGCAACGCGTACTCCTTCACCGCGAAGGCGACCCAGGACGGTTACCGCTACCGCGCCGAGTTCACGAACTCCGCGGGGACGACGCGCACTTCGCCGATCACCCTGACGGTCGAGGAAGCGGGCGACGGGAACGGGGGCGGGAACGGCGGCGAAACCCCGGACGCTCCCGGCGGGCCCTCCGGCTCCAAGACGGTCACCGGCCCGAACGGCCAGAAGCTCACCGTCACCCCGGTCAACAGCCTCGCCACCGAGAACCAGACCCTCAAGGTCACCGGCACCGGTTACGACACCAAGAAGGGCATCTACGCCGCCCTCTGCGTCGACAACGGCGACGGCGAACTGCCCACGCCGTGCATCGGCGGCGTCGACATGACCGGCGGTTCGCACTCCTCCGCGTGGATCTCCTCCAACCCGCCCGACTACGGCGAGGAGCTGGCGATCCCGTACGGCGCGGGCGGCACCTTCGAGGTCGAGCTGACCGTGGACGCCAAGGACGAGTACACCGACTGCTTCAAGGCCAAGTGCGTCCTGGCCACCCGGGGTGACCACACCCTGTCCGGCGACCGCTCCCAGGACGTCAAGGTCCCGGTCAGCTTCGTCGGACAGGACCCGGTGGACACGGACGACGACACCGGCACCGGCGGCACGGGCGGCGACGGCGGCTCCGGTTCGGGCACGACGGGCGGCGGCACCGGCGGCACGGACCTCGCCGGCACGGGCGGGCCCGACGGCACCGGCACCGAGGGCGGCAGCCTCGCCTCGACCGGCGTCACGGTGCTCTCCGTCGCCGCACTCGCGGCCGCCCTGCTGGCCACCGGCTGGGTGGCGTACCGCAGGGGCCGTACCGCCAACTGATCGACCGATACGGCGAGTTCGCCCTCCGGCGCGCACGGACGCGCCGGAGGGCAGCCCGTCGTCAGGCCGCCCGGCCCGCCACCACCCACTTCGACGGCAGCTCGATCCGGGTGCCGTCGGGGCCGTACTCCGTGGTGATCAGCGGCAGTTCGCCGCTCACCAGAACGGTCAGCCCGGCCGCGCGCAGATACTCCGGCACCGCGGCGTCGGCCACCTCGCCGGGGGCGATGCCGTGCCGGAAGATCGGCGCGAGCTTGGGCGGCGGGCCCGCCGGACTCTGTGCGAGGCCCATCAGGACGGGCTTGGCGGACTCGGAGAGTTCCACGAGGAAGGCCCGGCCGCGTTCACCGACCAGCGTGGCGATCCCGTTCACCATCAGCTGCCGGTCGTCGGGCTCGGCCTGGTGCAGCACGCCCCGCATATAGACGTTGGTGTCGCCGAGTTCGGCGTGCAGCGTCTCGGCCTCGGTCTTCTCCACAGCGTCGAACAGCCGGTACGTCGCCTGTCCGGCGGGGTCGGCCTGCCGGGCGTGGTCGAGGGCGGCCTCGGAGAGGTCGGCGCCGACGACGTGCCGGAAGCGGTCGGCGAGGAAACGCGTCTGCGTACCGTTGCCGCAGCCGAGGTCCACCATCGGCAGGCCCGGATCGGCCAGGTGCGCCTCGAACAGGGCCAGATGGCGTCCGGCGGTCAAGGCGGGCTCGGCGTCCCAGAACACCGCCCCCTGCTCCTCGGGGGCCTCACGCCAGAAGCCCTCCCAGGCCTCCCGGTACCGACTCGTCACGCTCATGTCCGACTCCCCAGGGTGCGACGACGGCCCGTCCGGAAGTGACGGGCGAGTACGGTCTACCGCGACCCGGTTTCGGCCACAAGCGCGTGGCGCACACCTTCACTCCGCATTCGACGTCCGTCCGCCGTCGTACGCCTCACCGGGCACAGGGGCTCAGCGGCGCGGGAGCGTGAGTTCGAACCAGACGGTCTTTCCGGCACCGGTCCGGCTGGTGCCCCACTCACGCGCGAGCGTGCTCACCACGCGCAGCCCGCGCCCGCCCTCGTCGAAGGGGCCGGCGCTGAGCAGGGTCGGCAGCTCGTGATCGTCGTCGTCCACCTCGCACAGCAGCGTCTCACCGCGGACGAGGCGCAGTGCGACGGGGCGGCTGTGGGAGTGCCGTACGGCGTTGGTGACGAGTTCGCTGACCATCAGCTCGGCGTGGTCGGCGAGTCCGGCCAGCCCCCAGTCGTGCAGCTGCTCGCGGACGGCGGCGCGGGCCCGGCCCGCCTCCGCCCGGTCGAGGCGGATCCGCCACTCGGCGACGTCCTGCGGCTCGACGCCGTTGAGGCGGGCCATCAGCAGGGCCACATCGTCCTTGCGGCCGCCGCGCCCCGCTGCCGAGAAGGTCGCGGCGAGGGCTCTGATGATGGTGTCGCAGGCGTCGTCCATGGAGGCGGCCGGGTGGGCGGCGGACTCGCAGAGGGTGGCGAGGCCGACGCCGATGTCCTCGCCGCGCACCTCGACCAGCCCGTCGGTGCACATCACGATCCGGTCGCCGGGCTCCACGCGCACGCGTACCGCCTCGAAGGGCACCCCGCCGACGCCGATCGGCGCTCCCGTGGGCAGATCGAGCAGCTCGCTGCGTCCGTCGTCGGCGCGGACCAGGACGGGCGGGATATGACCGGCGTTGGCGAGGTGCAGTTCGCTCGCGATGGGGTCGTAGACGGCGTACAGGCAGGTCGCGAGGTAGCTGTCGCCGAGTCTCTGGGCGAGGTCGTCCAGGTTGCGCAGCAGCTGGGCGGGCGGCAGGTCGAGGGCGGCCATGGTCTGCACGGCCGTACGCAACTGGCCCATCATGGCGGCCGAGTTGAGGCCGTGGCCCATGACATCGCCGACGACGAGGGCGGTGCGGGCACCGGGGAGCTTCACCGAGTCGAACCAGTCGCCGCCGACCCGCCCCAGCAGCGTGCCCGGCAGATAGCGGGTGGCGATGTCGCAGCCCGCCATGCGGGGCGGGATGTGCGGCAGCATGCTGTCCTGGAGGGTCTCGGCGACGCTCTCCTGGTAGGTGTACATGCGTGCGTTGTCGAGCACGAGGCCCGCGCGGGCGGCGAGTTCGGCGCCGGTGACCCGGTCCATGTCGTTGAACTCGACGCGCTCCGGGTGCCGCAGCAGGATCATGAAGCCGAGGACGACATTGCGCGCCTTGAGCGGTACGACCAGCATCGAGCGGCCGGTGATCAGCGGCCGGATGTCGCGCTTCTCGAACTGCGAGGCGATGGCGTGGCCCATCTGCTCGCTGATGCGGGGCACGAGCACGGGGTCGCCGGTGGTCATGCACTGGAAGAACGGCGTGTGCGCCGGGAACGGCATGGCCTCGCCGACCGGCACGACGTCGTCCCAGCGGCCGGGTTCGTCGGTGTGCTCCACGGCCACCCGGTGCCACATGGTGGTCGTGTCCGGCACACCCTCGGGGAACCCCTCGCCGGCGACGACCTGTTCGCGCAGATAGGTGCCGGCGACATCGGTGAAGCGGGGCACGACGGCCTTGCTGACCTCGATGATGGTCCGCGACAGATCCAGCGAGGTGCCGATACGGCCGCTGACCTCGTTGAGGAACTCCAGGCGTTCGCGTACGGCGGTGTACTCCAGGTCCTCGCCGTCGTCGGGGTACTCCTGCGGTAACGGCAACCCTTCGGCGGCGGCCCGGGCGGCGCGCTCGCGGCGGGCCTTGCGCTCGACGCGCCGGGGCACGCCCCAGTCGGGGGTGACGGGGACCCGGTCGTTCTGGCTGAACTCCAGGACCGGATAGCCGAGTTCGAGGATCTGCCCGACGATCCGGGCGCTCTCCTCGACGCTCATGCTGGGCAGGATCTCGGGGAGGCGGCGGGCGAGTTCCTCGGCGCCGGGGAAGTCGGTGTGCAGGGCGAAGGCGGGTGCGACGCGCTCGAAGCGGACGTCCTCGTCGCCCGCCTCCTGCTGGAGTCCGCCCACGTCGGCGCCGAGCACCAGCAGCCGCTCCGGTCCGGGCCCCACCAGCGGGTAGGCCCACCACAGCACGTCGACGCGGTCACGGTCGCGCACGGTGAGCCGGGCGCGGCCCGCGGCCGGGTAGAACAGCCGCCCGTCGAGGGACGATTCGAGGTCGTGGCCGAGATCGTCGTACGCCGCGTACGGCCCGTACGGCGAGAGGTCCTCTTCGTCGGGCAGGGCTCCGGAGACCGGCAGCAGATCGACGGCGGGGCGCCCGATCGCCTCTTCCTTGTCGGCGCCGAACAGACGGCGTGCGCCGGAGCTCCAGTGGGAGACGAGGCCCTCGCGGTCCACCACGACCACGGCCAGCGGGATACGGCCGGCCGCGGCGGGTTCGGTCACCGCGTCGTCCCTCTCGGTGCCACGGTTCATGGCCCAGGCCCTCTCTCCCCACGGCTCCGCAAGATCTGCCGCCTACTCCACCGTAAGGCTCCGGACGGAGGTGATGTGCGGCAATACGGGAATTGGTGCGGCCGGCCCTTGGGCGGCCCGGGCACGTGCCGAAGGGGCGGCCCACGCCGCGTCCGCGCAGGACAGCGGCGTGCGCCCGACGGGTCGTCAGTCCTCGTGGCCGAGCTGGAGGTCGCGTTCCGTACGGCCGCCGCCGGCGACCTGGAGCACGGTGGCGACCGGCGGGTAACCGGTGGCGATGACGGTGTACTCGCCGGTGGACAGGTCGACGAACCGGAAGGTGCCGTCGGGCCCGGTGGTGAGGGTGTCCATGACGTTCCCGGCCGCGTCCAGGAGGGTCACGCGCGCGTCCTCGACGGGCCGCCCGCCGCCCGCGCGCACGGTGCCGCGCAGGAGGGCGCCGCCGGCGAGTTCGATGTCCTGGCGGGTCTCGCGGGCGGCCTTCACGGTGACGGGTACGGCGGCCGGGCGGAACGCGGGCGTGCTCGCGGCGAGGGTGTACTCGCCGGCGACCAGCTCGGTGATGACATAGCCGCCCTCACGGCCGCTGCGGGTGGTGGCGACGACCTCGCCGTGGACGTCGGTGAGTGTGACGGTGGCGTCCACGGGGGTGCCGTCCGGGGTGAGCACCCGCCCGGCGAGGCGTCCGGCGCCGCCGAGGACGATGTCCAGTTCGACGGGGCGCTCGCCGACGGTCACGGAGACGGCCTGCGGCTGGTGGCCGCCCGCGGCGGCGATCAGCACATACGCGCCGGGACTCGGCGTGGCCAGCGTGTACCGCCCGTTCTCACCGCTCGTGCCGCGTCCGATCTGCTGCCCGCCGACATCGATGAGGGTGAGTGCCGCGCGCGGGACGACGGTGCCGTCGGGGTGCTGCACCGTGCCCCGGACGGGGACACCGGCCGTGTGCGGCGCACGGGTCGCGGGGATCGGGGCGCGCACGGGCGCCGGTTCCGTCTCCGAGGCCGGGGCGTCGTGGGACGCAGCGTCGGTCGACAGGGGGGTCTCCTTGAGGAAGAAGGCGATCAGCAGCCCGAGGACGAGCACCGGCACCAGATAGAGGAAGATGCGCGGCATGGCGTCGGCGTAGGCCCGGATGTAGCCGTCGCGCAGGGCCTCGGGCATGGCGTGGACGAGCTGCGGGGTGATCGACTCGGGGTCGGGCAGCCGGGCCCCCGCGCGCGTGGGCAGGTGTTCGGCGAGGGCGTCGGCGAGCCGGCCGGCGAAGAGGGTGCCGAAGACCGCGGCGCCGACGCTGCCGCCGATCTGCCGGAAGTAGTTGTTGGCGCTGGTGGCGGTGCCGAGGTCGGCGGTGCGCACGGAGTTCTGCACGGCGAGGATCAGGACCGGCATCACCATGCCGATACCGGCGCCGAGTACGGCCATCCAGATGCTGTAGTGCAGCCGGGGCGTGTCGACTTCGAGGCGGGACAGCAGCCACATGCCGACGGCCGAGAGGGCGCTGCCGAGCACGGGGTAGACCTTGTAGCGGCCGGTGAGGCTGATGAGCTGGCCGCAGACGATGGAGGCGCCGACGATGCCGCCCATCATGGGCAGCATGAGCAGGCCCGACTCGGTGGCCGTGGCCCCGTCGACCATCTGCAGGAAGGTCGGCAGAAAGCTGGCCGTCCCGAACAGGGCGACGCCGATCACGAGGCCGACCAGGCCGGTGACGTTGAAGACGGAGTCCCTGAACAGCCGCAGCGGGATGAGGGGTTCGACGGCGAAGTGCTCGGTGACGAGGAAGAGGACGGTGGCGACGGCCGCCCCCGCGCCGAGAGCGAGGATCTCGCGGGAGTCCCAGGCGTACTCGTTGCCGCCCCAACTGGTCAGCAGGACCAGACAGGTGGAGGCGGCGGCGAGCAGCAGGGAGCCGAGGATGTCGAGCCGGGGCCTGGCCTGCGGCTTGGGCAGTTTCAGTACGACGGCGACGACGGCCAGGGTGACCAGGCCGAAGGGAACGTTGATGTAGAAGCACCATCGCCACGAGAGGTGGTCCGTGAAGTAGCCGCCCAGCAGGGGCCCGGCGACCGAGGCGAGGCCGAACGCGGCGCCGATCATGCCCATGAACCGGCCGCGCTCCCGGGCCGGCACGATGTCGGCGATGATCGCCTGGACGCCGATCATGAGGCCGCCGGCGCCGACGCCCTGGACGGCCCGGTAGGCGATCAGCTGGTCCATGGTCTCGGCCCGGCCGGCGAGCGCGGAGCCGATGACGAAGACGACGATCGCGAACTGGAAGACGCCCTTGCGGCCGAGGAGATCGCCGAGTTTGCCGTAGATCGGCAGGCCGACGGTGGCGGTGAGCAGGTAGGCGGTGATCGCCCAGGACATCCTGTCCAGGCCGTGCAGTTCGCCGACGATCTTCGGCAGCGCGGTGGCGACGATCATCTGCTCCAGCGCGGCGAGCAGCAGCGCGAGCATCAGCCCGAAGAAGACCAACCGCACGCGGCGCGGGCTCAGTCGGGGCTCGACGCCGTGGGGCGGAGCCTGTGCAGGAGGTGCGGTGACGGTTTCATCCTGCACCAAAGTCGTGCCGCTCACGTACCGCTCCCCTCGCCGCACCTGCTCACATTTCCCGCATAAGGCGACAACTACGAGCAAGCACGGCGAGTTACGGTGCCGTCCCGGACACGGCGGAGTTCCACTCGATCCGGTGAGGAGGCCGGCCTGGGCCAAGGGCCCCCGAACGCCGGGGACTTAGCTCTCGACCTCGGTGGCGAGCTTGGTGAGCAGCGCGTCGTAGATCCGGCCGAGGCCCTTGGGCGCGAAGGCCCTCTCGAAGAAGCCGCCGATACCGCCGGCGCCCTGCCAGGTGGTGGAGACGACGACCCGGGACTTGCCCTCGCCGGCCGGGGTGACCCGCCAGGTGGTGACCATCGAGGAATTGCGGTCCTTCTCGACGAGCTCGCCGTCGGTGGGCTCGCTGACCTCCAGGAGGCAGTCGCGCACCCGCTTGCTGGTGGCCTGGAGCTTCCAGTGGACGAGGGTGCCCTCGCCGTCACCACCCTCGCGCACCTCGTACTCGCTGAAGTGCTCGGGCAGCAGCTTCTGCCGGGTGCCGCTGTAGTCGGCGAGGGCGTCGAACACCTTCTCCGCGTCCGCCGCGACGATCCGCTCCGTAGTGGCCTCGACCTGCGCCATTGACTTCCTCCAGGACCAGTTTTCTCGGGGGTTGGGGCAAGCCAACCACCCCGCTCCCGGACCGCCCAAATCGGGGTCCCGATCACGGCTCCGAAGCGATCGCACAGTGATCGAAATCGAAGCGTGGCCATAGGTCGCACGATCAAGGGAACATGTGTTCTATTGTGTGGCCAGTGCTACCGAGGAGGCACCATGCGCTGGGAGAACCTCACCCTGGAGTCCGACCACAGCCGGGCCGACGCCGCGCTGTTCGGCGCGGACGCCGTGGCCACCCGTACCTTCGACAGCCCCGAGTTCGCCGGGATCACGTTCCACGAGATCCGGGCCCGCTCGATCATCAACCGGGTGCCGGGCGCCTCGCGCATGCCCTTCGAGTGGACGGTGAACCCCTATCGGGGCTGCTCGCACGCGTGCGTGTACTGCTTCGCCCGCAAGACCCACAGCTATCTCGACCTCGACACGGGCCTCGGCTTCGACTCGCAGATCGTGGTCAAGGTGAACGCGCCGGAGCTGCTGCGCCGCCAGCTGTCCTCCCGTCGCTGGCTGGGCGAGCACATAGCGATGGGCACGAACGTCGACTGCTACCAGCGCGCGGAGGGCCGCTACCGGCTGATGCCGGGCATCCTCGCCGCCCTGCGGGACCACGCCAACCCGTACTCGATCCTGACCAAGGGCACGCTGATCCTGCGCGACCTCGACCTGCTGAAGCAGTCGTCCGAGGTGACGGACGTCGGCATCTCCGTGTCGGTCGGCTTCACCGACCGCGAGCTGTGGCGCACCGTCGAGCCGGGCACGCCCGCCCCCGAGCGGCGCCTGGACGTCGTACGGACCCTCACCGAGCACGGGCTCGGGTGCGGGGTGCTGATGGCGCCGGTGATTCCGTTCCTCAGCGACCAACCGGCCCAACTGCGGGCCACCGTGCGGGCGATCGCCGCGTCCGGGGCCACCTCGGTGACGCCGCTGGTGCTGCATCTGCGGCCCGGGGCCCGCGAGTGGTTCATGGCCTGGCTGGGCCACCATCACCCGCATCTGGTGCGCCGTTACGAGCGGCTGTACGCGGACGGCGCCTACGCGCCGAAGTGGTACCAGCGCCGGATCACCCGTCAGGTCCACGACCTGGCGCAGGAGTACGGCATCGGACCCACCCGCGCGGGCATGCCCCGGCGGATCCCCGAGCCGGAGCCGGCCGAACACCCGGTGACCGAACCGACTCAACTCTCGCTCATTTGAGAGCATTGGAGCGCTTCCCTCGACCCAATCGGGTCAAGTCTTGGCAGAACCCGTTCTTCCGGTGGTCCTTTCCGGCACGATGCGGCCGGGACCGTGGCACTCGCGGTCCGAGCCCCTCCGTCCTGGGAGGACCCCATGAGAAAACGCGCAGTCGTGCTGTGCGGCACCGCCGCCCTCGTGGCCGGAACCATGACGGCCGTCCCCGCTCAGGCGGGCGCCGCGCATCCTGCGGAAGCCGCTCAGGCCGCGCGCCTCACCTGGCAGAAATGCGGCACGCAGGACTATCCGACGCTCCAGTGCGCGTCCCTCAAAGTGCCGCTCGACCACGCCCGTCCGAACGGACGGCAGATCACGCTGGCGCTGTCCCGCGTCCCGCACACCGCGAAGAAGTACCAGGGCCCCCTGCTCGTCAATCCGGGCGGCCCCGGCGGCAGCGGACTCACGCTCGCCGGATTCGTCGCCTCCGCACTGCCCAAGGAGGTGGCGGCGCAGTACGACGTCATCGGCTTCGACCCGCGCGGCGTCGGCAAGAGCACGCCCGCCCTCGACTGCCGGCCCGGCCACTTCGCCCCGGTCCGCCCGGACTCCGTGCCGAGCACACCGCGGATCGAGCGGGCCAACCTCCAGCGCGCCAAGGCGTTCGCGCGGGCCTGCGGCGAGAAGTACGCGGATGTCCTGCCGTACATCAACACGATCAGCGCCGTGCGCGACATGGACAAGATCCGTGCCGCACTCGGCGCCAAGCAGATCAACTACTTCGGTTACTCGTACGGCACCTACCTCGGTTCGGTCTACGCCAAGCTGTTCCCGCAGCGGGTGCGGCGCGCGGTCCTGGACTCGGTCGTCGACCCGACCGGCGTCTGGTACGAGGACAACCTCGCGCAGGACGTCGCCTTCAACGGCCGGCACCAGGCCTTCATGGCATGGGTCGCCAAGTACGACGCCACGTACAAGCTCGGCACCGATCCGGCGAAGATCGAGGCCAAGTGGTACGCGATGCGGGCGGCGCTGGCCAAGAAGCCGGCGGGCGGCAAGGTGGGCGCCTCCGAGCTGGAGGACACGTTCCTCCCCGGCGGCTACTTCAACGGCTACTGGCCCTATCTCGCCGAGGCGTTCGCGGCGTATGTGAACACCAAGGACGCGGACGCGTTGGTCGAGGCGTACGAGAGGTTCGGTGCCGTCGACGCGTCCGGCGACAACGGCTACAGCATCTATACGTCCGTGCAGTGCCGTGACGCCGTCTGGTCGCGCGACTGGAACCAGTGGCGGACGGACAACTGGGCCGTGTACGACAAGGCGCCGTTCATGACCTGGAACAACGCCTGGTACAACGCGCCGTGCGTGTTCTGGCCGACCCCCTCGCTGGACTCGGTGAACGTCGACAACGGCAAGCTGCCGCCGATACTGCTGTTCCAGGCCACCGACGACGCGGCCACCCCGTACCAGGGCGGCGTCACGGTGCACCAGAAGCTCGCCCGGTCCAGCCTCGTGGTGGAGCAGGGCGGCGGCAACCACGGCATCACGCTCAGCGGGAACGCCTGCCTGGACAAGCACCTCGCGGCCTATCTGACCGACGGCACGGTGCCGCACGGCACAGGCGAGGCCGACGCGGTGTGCGAGGCACTGCCGGATCCGAAGCCGCTGAACTCCAAGATGACGTCGCAGTCGTCGCGGGGCGCGGAACTGCACGAGCTGCTCGGCTTCCGCGGCTGAGCGCGTGACCGCATGCCGGCCTGACCGCTGACGGTCCGTCGGGGGCGTTGTCGGACCCATGGTCCACCATGGGACGCATGAGTGGTCTGACCAGGATCCCCGCCCCCGACGGGGTCGCCCCCGCCGCCCAGTACACGCACGTCGTACTCGGCACGGGCCGTTTCGTCGCCGTCTCCGGCCAGCTCGCCCTGGACGAGCACGGCGGCCTCGTCGGCGAGGGCGACCCGGCGGCCCAGGCCCGCCAGGTCTTCGAGAATCTGAGGCGCTGTCTGGCGGCGGCCGGGGCGACCTTCGACGACGTCGTCAAACTCACCTACTTCGTCACGGACATGTCCCATATGCCCGCCCTGCGCGCGGCCCGCGCCGAGCACATACCCGACGACCGCCTGCCGGCCGCGTCCGCGGTACAGGTCGCCGGGCTGGTGCGGCCGGAGTTCCTGATGGAGGTGGAGGCGTTCGCGGTGGTGCCGGGTTAGCCGGCCGGCGGCGGGGTGAGGGTGAACCCGGTCGCCTCGATGGACGGTGAGGTCGTCGGCGGGGCCTGCCTCCGGCCGCTCACCGCTGGTGCGGGATCCTCGCCAGTGCCCTTACCGCCGCTTCCGCGAGGTTCGGGTGGGCGAGGGCCTCGTTCAGGACGCGTCTGGCTCGGGGGTCGCCCAGTGTGCCGAGGCCGTCCACGCAGGCGAGGGCCACGCGGCGGTAGGGGTCGTGCGGGCGCAGCCGTCGTTCCAGGGTGGTGATCAGGGCCGGCACGGCCTCGGGGGCGCGCAGCTCGACCAGGAGGCGGACGGGGTGCAGGGCGTAGGCGACGCGGAGCTCGTTGGTGGCGAGGGCGGCGGCCGCGCGGGCCGTGCGCGGGTCGCCGAGGCGGGCCAGGGCGTGGGCGGCGGAGGCGCAGCGTGGCGGGTCGCGGTGGTTCAGGAGCAGGACGAGGGACTCGAAGGCCCGGCGGTCCCCGGCCAGGCCCAGACGGAACGCGGCCAGCTCCCTGGCCCACAGGGGCTGCCCGGGCGCGGTGAGCACGCCGGCCAGTTCATCGGGGTCCTCGGTCGCGACGAGGCCGTCGTATGCGGCCGATGCCCCGGCCTCCTGCCGTAAGCGCTCCGTGAGTGATCGCAACTCTTCGTCCATGAAGGCGAAGCGTAGAGGGTCCGTCGGTGATCGGGACCTACATCACAAACTCGGGGACTAGCGCGCTCGTTACCCACTGGTTAAGCTCATACGAGCGAGTTACCCACTCGCAAACCCCTTGTGGCGGCCTGGTGACGCAGCCGCCGCGAGAAGCAGTCGGTTCGGTACATCGAGTACCGCAGTACGACTCGGCCACGGGACAGGGCCGGTCGGTCATCACCGCTCCTCGGACGTGTGCACGTCCGCAGCGACGGCACCGGGCGTGTGCGCCTGCAGCCCGGCAACACCCGCATTCTCACCGCACCCGGTGCGCTCATGGTTCGGCTTCGACTCCGGTCGGGCCCCCTTCGGCGCACCCGGGCGCGTTCCCAGTCGTCACCCTCATTCCAGGAGTCCCGCGATGGCCACTCCCCTGTCCGACACCCCTCTGTCCCCGCTCAAGACCGTTGCCGTCGTCGGCCTCGGCACCATGGGCACCGGCATCGCCGAGGTCCTCGCCAAGGCCGGCCGCGAGGTCATCGGCATCGACATCAGCGAGGCCGCGGCCGCCCGCTCGGTCGCCGCCCTGGAGGCCTCGACCGCCCGCGCCGTGGCGCGCGGCCGGCTGACCGAGGAGGAGCGCGCGGAGACCCTCGCCCGGGTCCGCACCTCCACCGACCTGACCGCCGCGGCCGACGCGGACCTGGTCATCGAGGTGGCGCCGGAGTCGTACGAGGTCAAGCAGCAGATCTTCCGCGAGCTGGACGGGATCGTGCGCCCCGAGACGATCCTGGCGACCGGCACCAACGCCCTCTCCGTCACGCGGCTGGCCGCCGACTCGGCCCGCCCCGAGCGGGTGCTCGGACTGCACTTCTTCAACCCGGCGCCGGCGATGCGGCTGGTCGAGGTCGTCTCCTCGGTGCTGACCGCGCCGGCGGCCGTCACCGCGGTCACCAACCTCGCCCTGGACCTCGGCAAGGAGCCCGTCGCGGTCGGCGACCGCCCCGGTTTCGTCGCCGACGGGCTGCTGTTCGGCTACCTCAACCAGGCGGCCGCGATGTACGAGGCGAAGTACGCCTCCCGCGAGGACATCGACGCCGCGATGCGGCTGGGCTGCGGACTGCCGATGGGCCCGCTGGCCCTGCTCGACCTGATCGGCATCGACACCGCGCGCCGGGTCCTGGAGGCCATGTACGCCGAGTCCCGTGACCGGCTGCACGCCCCCGCGCCGATCCTCAAGCAGCTCAGCGAGGCGGGTCTGACGGGCCGTAAGTCGGGCCGTGGCTTCTACTCGTACGAGGCGCCGGGCAGCGCCACCGTCGTGCGGGACGCGCTGACGCCACTGGACGGCGCCGCCCTGACCCCCGGCCGTACGGTCCGCTCCGTCGGGGTCGCGGGCTCCGGCACGATGGCGTCCGGGATCGTCGAGGTCTTCGCCAAGGCCGGGTACGAGGTCGTGCTCGCCGCCCGCAGCGAGGAGAAGGCGCAGGCCGCGAAGGCCCGTATCGGCAAGTCCCTTGCTCGCTCTGTCGACAAGGGGCGGATGACCGCCGAGGCCGCCGCGCAGACCCTGGACCGGATCACCGCGGCGGGTTCCTACGACGCGTTCGCCGACGTCGATCTGGCCGTCGAGGCCGTCGCCGAGGACCTGGAGGTCAAGCAGCAGCTGTTCGCGACGCTGGACAAGGTCTGCAAGCCGGGCGCGGTGCTGGCCACCACGACCTCCTCACTGCCCGTCGTCGCCTGCGCCCGCGCCACCTCGCGTCCGCAGGACGTGATCGGCATGCACTTCTTCAACCCGGCGCCGGCGATGAAGCTGGTCGAGGTCGTCCGTACGGTGCTCACGTCCGACGACGTCCACTCCACGGTCCGCGAGGTCTGCGGCCGGATCAAGAAGCACGCCGTGGACTGCGGTGACCGTGCCGGATTCATCGTGAACGCACTGCTGTTCCCGTACCTCAACAACGCGATCAAGATGGTGGAGGAGCACTACGCGACGCTCGACGACATCGACGCGGCGATGAAGCTGGGCGGCGGCTACCCGATGGGTCCGTTCGAACTGCTGGACGTCGTCGGACTCGATGTCTCCCTCGCCATCGAGAAGGTCCTGCACCGCGAGTTCCGCGACCCGGGCCTGGCTCCGTCGCCGCTCCTGGAGCACCTGGTGGCCGCGGGCTGCCTCGGCCGCAAGACGGGCCGCGGCTTCCGCGAATATGCCCGCCGCTGACGGCGTCGGCGACTGGTTCAGAGAAGACCAGGACTGGGGCGGACTGCTCGAACCAGCCGGAGGACCCCCGCCCACCGAGGGCGGGGGAAACCCGGTACATGCGCATCCAGCTGCGCACATGCAGTACGTTCGGGTCATGTCCCAGCCCGCCAGGTCCTCACGTACACCAGCTACGCCCGACGCACCGGAGAGCGCCGCAGGCAGTCGCGCGGCCGCCCAGCGGCTCAAGATGCGCCGCGAACTGGCGGCGGCGGCGATGGAACTGTTCGCGACCAAGGGGTACGAGGCGACCACCGTCGACGAGATCGCGGCCGCGGCCGGGGTCGCCCGCCGCACGTTCTTCCGCCACTTCCGCTCCAAGGAAGAGGCGATCTTCCCGGACCACGACGACACCCTGATCCGCGCCGAGGCGGTACTGAACGCCGCACCGGCCCACGAGCACCCGCTCGACACGGTGTGCCGCGGCATCAAGGAAGTCATGCGGATGTACGCGGCCCGGCCGGAGATCTCGGTCGCCCGCTACAAGCTCACACGCGAGGTGCCCACCCTGCGTGAGGCGGAGATCGCGTCGGTGGCCCGCTACGAGCGCCTCTTCACCCGCTATCTGCTCGGCCACTTCGACGAGCACGCGCACGACGACGACGCCAACGACGACCCGCTGCTGGCGGAGGTCGCCGCCTCCGCGGTGGTCACCGCGCACAACCACGTCCTGCGGCGCTGGCTGCGCGCGGGCGGCCAGGGCGATGTGGAGGCGCAGCTCGACCACGCCTTCGCGATCGTCCGCAGGACGTTCGGTTCGGGCATCGGGGCGGGCCGGGACACCACTCCGCGCACGGCACCCGCCTCCGTGGCCTCGGAGGGCGAGGTACTGGTGGCGGTGGCCCGGACCGACGCGCCGCTCGACGAGGTGATGCGGACGATCGAGCAGGCGCTGAAGGAGCGAGCGTAGGGAGGGCGGGCCCGGGCGGGCGACCGGGCCCTTGGACGGCACGGGACAGACGGTACGCGGGGATGCTCGCAACGGATCCCTCCATGGGAACCATCACGCCGCCCCGTCCGTCCTCCCTGTCGAAGGTTGATCTTCAGTCTTCGTAGTGCGCGACGGAAGTGGGTTGCCATGCAGGCGAACGACTCGACCAAGCTCGAAGCCACCCTGGCCGACGGACGGCGCATGACCCTGTCCCTCCCGGCGACGGACGCCAAGTGGGCCGCGGACGGCATCAAGGGCCTCCGCGCCGTCCCGCCCACCCACACCGGCCGCGGCGAGGAGCCCCCCGCCCTCCCCGAGGAGCCGGCGATCCCCCTCCAGGTGGCCCTGCTGGGCCTCGGCGCGTAGCTCCGACGCCGCAGACGCAGTCCGGTACGGCCCGGCGTAAACCGGGCCGCCAGCCCCCTGCCGGGCCTCCCCCGCCAGCAGCCCGGCCCTGCGGGAAGCGGTCCGGATCCCTGTCGAACTCCATCGCCCCGGCCGACCCGCACGCCCTCCCCCAGCAGCACGGCACCCCCTTCGCCGAGCCCAGATCCACCAGCCGCCTCGGCAGTGACTCGGCAGGCGCCACACTCTCACCCGGGCGCCCTCTACCGGCTCCGCCCCCGTCGCGCCTAAGCCGCCCGCTCGCCGTATTCACGAACTGCCCGGAATCCACGGCCCATCGACACGGATGGCGCAGCCGGTGGCGTCCACGGTGCGGCAGGAGCGCACGGACTGGACCGTGCTGCGGGAGACGCTCATCACTGGGCGGAGTGCGACTTGCAGCTGGTACGCCCGGCCGGTGCCCTTTAGCGCCCGAATAGTACCTACTCACGGGTAAGTTTGATCGATCATCGCTCATTTGTTACGTAAAGATTTCATCTGAGGTCAACTTCTGGCACCCAGTGCCTTGCCACGTGACACGCGGTGCCATACGTTGAATGTGTCCGGGCGGCCGGCGTGCAGAGACCTTTCGTACGTCGGCTGTCCCCGCAAGTCCCTCCCGGGACCTGCGCGCCCGGCGCCTGCGTCACAGGCAACCTCCCGCGCCACAAAGCGCTGCCGAACAGCATCAACAGCCGAACCGACGGCAACCACAAAACCCTCAGCAGCACCGACGTAACCCTCAGCGCCCCTCCCCTCAGGGGGCGCAAACCGCCGGAGGCAACACCGTGACCACTCAGGCCATTCTGGATGCGATCCAGTCGCCGGACTCCAAGCCGGCCGACTTCGCCGCCCTGCCGCTCCCCGAGTCGTATCGCGCGATCACCGTGCACAAGGACGAGACGGAGATGTTCGCGGGCCTTGAGACCCGTGACAAGGACCCGCGCAAGTCGATCCACCTGGACGACGTTCCGCTGCCGGAGCTCGGCCCGGGCGAGGCCCTGGTGGCCGTCATGGCCTCCTCGGTCAACTACAACTCGGTGTGGACCTCGATCTTCGAGCCGCTGTCCACCTTCGGGTTCCTGGAGCGCTACGGCAAGCTCTCCGAGCTGACCAAGCGCCACGACCTGCCGTACCACATCATCGGCTCCGACCTCGCCGGCGTCGTCCTGCGCACCGGCCCGGGCGTCAACGCCTGGCAGCCCGGTGACGAGGTCGTCGCGCACTGCCTGTCCGTCGAGCTGGAGTCCTCCGACGGCCACAACGACACGATGCTCGACCCCGAGCAGCGCATCTGGGGCTTCGAGACCAACTTCGGCGGCCTCGCCGAGATCGCCCTGGTCAAGTCCAACCAGCTGATGCCCAAGCCGAACCACCTCAGCTGGGAGGAGGCCGCCGCCCCGGGGCTCGTGAACTCGACCGCGTACCGGCAGCTGGTCTCCCGCAACGGCGCCGGGATGAAGCAGGGCGACAACGTCCTGATCTGGGGCGCGAGCGGTGGCCTCGGCTCGTACGCCACCCAGTTCGCGCTGGCCGGTGGCGCCAACCCGATCTGTGTCGTGTCCAGCCCGCAGAAGGCGGACATCTGCCGGGCGATGGGTGCCGAGGCGATCATCGACCGCAACGCCGAGGACTACAAGTTCTGGAAGAACGAGCACGAGCAGGACCCGCGGGAGTGGAAGCGCTTCGGCAAGCGCATCCGCGAGCTCACCGGCGGCGAGGACGTCGACATCGTCTTCGAGCACCCGGGCCGTGAGACCTTCGGCGCCTCCGTGTACGTCACGCGCAAGGGCGGCACCATCGTCACCTGCGCCTCCACCTCGGGGTACAACCACGAGTACGACAACCGCTACCTGTGGATGTCGCTGAAGCGGATCATCGGTTCGCACTTCGCCAACTACCGCGAGGCCTGGGAGGCCAACCGGCTCATCGCGAAGGGCAAGATCCACCCCACCCTGTCGAAGGTCTACTCCCTGGAGGAGACCGGCCAGGCCGCGTTCGACGTGCACCGCAACCTCCACCAGGGCAAGGTCGGCGTCCTGTGCCTCGCCCCCGAGGAAGGCCTCGGGGTGCGCGACGAGGAGATGCGCGCCAAGCACATCGACGGCATCAACCGCTTCCGCAACATCTGATCCGCGACATCTGAGACACCCGAGGTCATAGATGACTGAGCGTCAGCCCGCCGAAGGCACGCGGGAGAAGGACCGGCCGTGGCTCATGCGCACGTACGCCGGTCACTCCACGGCCGAGGCGTCCAACGAGCTGTACCGGCGCAACCTCGCCAAGGGCCAGACCGGTCTGTCGGTCGCGTTCGATCTTCCGACGCAGACCGGCTACGACTCCGACCACATCCTCGCCCGCGGCGAGGTCGGCCGGGTCGGTGTGCCGATCGCACATCTCGGTGACATGCGCCGGCTGTTCCAGGACATCCCCCTGGAGCAGATGAACACCTCGATGACGATCAACGCCACCGCCATGTGGCTGCTGGCGCTCTACCAGGTCGTCGCCGAGGAGCAGGGCGCCGACATCACCAAGCTCCAGGGCACGACCCAGAACGACATCGTCAAGGAGTATCTGTCGCGGGGGACCCATGTCTTCCCGCCGGGGCCCTCACTCCGGCTGACGACGGACATGATCGCGTACACGGTCTCCCACATCCCGAAGTGGAACCCGATCAACATCTGCAGCTACCACCTGCAGGAGGCGGGCGCCACGCCGGTCCAGGAGATCGCGTACGCGATGTCCACCGCGATAGCGGTTCTCGATGCCGTACGCGATTCAGGGCAGGTCCCCGCCGAGAAGTTCGGGGACGTCGTGGCCCGTATCTCCTTCTTCGTGAACGCGGGCGTCCGCTTCATCGAGGAGATGTGCAAGATGCGGGCGTTCGGGCGGATCTGGGACCAGGTCACGCGCGAGCGCTACGGCATCGAGAACCCCAAGCAGCGCCGCTTCCGGTACGGCGTCCAGGTCAACTCCCTCGGTCTGACCGAGGCGCAGCCGGAGAACAACGTCCAGCGGATCGTCCTGGAGATGCTGGCCGTGACGCTGTCGAAGGACGCACGCGCGCGTGCCGTGCAGCTGCCCGCCTGGAACGAGGCCCTTGGTCTCCCCCGGCCCTGGGACCAGCAGTGGTCGCTGCGCATCCAGCAGGTGCTCGCCCATGAGAGCGACCTGCTGGAGTACGAGGACATCTTCGAGGGCTCGCACGTCATCGAGGCGAAGGTCTCGGGGCTGGTCGAGGAGTCCCTCGCGGAGATCGAGCGGATCCAGGAGATGGGCGGCGCGATGGCCGCCGTCGAGTCCGGCTACCTCAAGTCGCAGCTCGTCTCCTCGCACGCCGAGCGACGCGCCCGTATCGAGTCCGGCCGAGAGAAGATCATCGGCGTCAACATCTTCGAGACGACCGAGCCGAACCCGCTGACGGCGGATCTCGACACGGCCATCCAGACGGTCGACCCGGCGGTCGAGGCCCGTGTCATCGCGGGTCTCCAGCACTGGCGTGACACCCGCTACCAGCCGCCCTTCAACCACCCGCGCCCGTGCAAGGCGCTGGAGAAGCTGAAGGAGGCCGCCAAGGGCACCGGCAACCTCATGGAGGCCACCCTGGAGTGCGCCCGCGCCGGCGTCACGACCGGCGAGTGGGCCGGGGCGCTGCGCGAGGTGTTCGGCGAGTTCCGGGCGCCGACCGGGGTGTCGTCGGCGCCGGTGGCGATCCCCGCGGAGGAGGGCTCGGCCCTGTCGCAGGTCCGCCGCAAGGTCGACCTGACCGCCCAGGACATGGGCGTCGGCAAGCTGCGCTTCCTGGTCGGCAAGCCCGGCCTGGACGGGCACTCCAACGGCGCCGAGCAGATCGCCGTGCGGGCCCGTGACGCCGGGTTCGAGGTGGTCTACCAGGGCATCCGGCTCACCCCGGAGCAGATCGTGGACGCGGCCCTCGCCGAGGACGTGCACGCGGTCGGGCTGTCGATCCTCTCCGGATCGCACGCCCAGCTGGTGCCGGACGTGCTGGAACGACTCCGTGTGGCCGGTGCCACAGATATACCGGTGATCGCCGGTGGCATCATCCCGAATGGTGACGCCGAACAGCTCAGGGCCGCCGGTGTGGCCGCCGTCTTCACCCCGAAGGACTTCGACATCACCGGAATCATCGGCCGCATCGTCGACGAGATCCGGAAAGCGAACAAGCTCGACCCCCTGGAGGTCCCCGCATGACCACGCCCGTCAACCGACTCCGCCCGCGGCGCTCCTGCCTGGCCGTGCCGGGCTCGAACCCCCGCTTCCTGGAGAAGGCGCAGGGCCTCCCGGCCGACCAGGTCTTCCTCGACCTTGAGGACGCGTGCGCCCCGCTCGCCAAGCCCGAGGCCCGGCACACCATCGTCAAGTTCCTCAATGAGGGCGACTGGACCGGCAAGACGAGGGTCGTGCGCGTCAACGACTGGACGACCGAGTGGACGTACCGTGACGTCGTCACGGTCGTCGAGGGCGCCGGCCAGAACCTCGACTGCATCATGCTGCCGAAGGTGCAGACGGCCCAGCAGGTCGTCGCCCTGGACCTGCTGCTGACGCAGATCGAGAAGACGATGGGCTTCGAGGTCGGCAAGATCGGCATCGAGGCGCAGATCGAGAACGCCCAGGGCCTGAACAACGTCAACGAGATCGCGACGGCGTCCCAGCGCGTCGAGACGATCATCTTCGGCCCGGCCGACTTCATGGCGTCGATCAACATGAAGTCGCTGGTCGTGGGCGAGCAGCCGCCCGGCTACCCGGCGGACGCCTACCACTACATCCTGATGAAGATCCTGATGGCCGCCCGCGCCAACAACCTCCAGGCGATCGACGGCCCCTACCTGCAGATCCGCAACATCGACGGCTACCGCGCGGTCGCCCAGCGCGCCGCCGCGCTCGGCTTCGACGGCAAGTGGGTACTGCACCCGGGCCAGGTCGAGGCGTCCAACGAGATCTTCTCGCCCTCGCAGGAGGACTACGACCACGCCGAGCTGATCCTGGACGCGTACGACTACTACACGTCAGAGGCGGGCGGCAAGAAGGGCTCCGCGATGCTCGGCGACGAGATGATCGACGAGGCCAGCCGCAAGATGGCCCTGGTCATCTCGGGCAAGGGCCGCGCCGCCGGCATGCAGCGCACCAGCAAGTTCGAGATCCCGGAGGCCTGACGGTCATGCAGTTCGGACGCACCTACGAGGAGTTCGAGGTCGGGGCGACGTACAAGCACTGGCCGGGCAAAACGGTCACGGAGTACGACGACCACCTGTTCTGTCTCCTCACCATGAACCACCACCCGCTCCACATGGACACGAACTATGCGGAGAAGACGACGGACTTCGGCAAGAACGTCGTCGTCGGCAACTACATCTACTCGCTGCTGCTCGGCATGAGCGTGCCGGACATCTCCGGCAAGGCCATCGCCAACCTGGAGATCGAGTCGCTCAAGCACGTGGCGCCGACCTTCCACGGCGACACGATCTACGGCCAGACGACCGTGCTCGACAAGTGGCCGTCGAAGTCGAAGAACGACCGCGGCATCGTCTACGTCGAGACCAAGGGCTACAAGCAGGACGGCACGCTGGTCTGCGTGTTCCGCCGCAAGGTCATGGTCCCCACCGAGACCTACATCAAGGAGCGCGGCGGCGAGCAGCCCGGCCGCCCCGAGCTCAAGCAGCAGGAGAAGTAAGCCATGGCCCGTCTCGCCCAGACCGCCGGTCTGACCGACATCCAGCAGGAGATCCTCTCCACCGTCCGCGACTTCGTGGACAAGGAGATCATCCCGGTAGCGACCGAGCTGGAGCACCGCGACGAGTACCCGCAGCAGATCGTCGACGGCCTCAAGGAATTGGGCCTGTTCGGCCTGATGATCCCCGAGGAGTACGGCGGTCTGGGCGAGTCGCTCCTGACGTACGCCCTGTGCGTCGAGGAGATCGCCCGCGGCTGGATGTCGGTCTCCGGCATCATCAACACGCACTTCATCGTGGCGTACATGCTCAAGCAGCACGGCACGCAGGAGCAGAAGGACCACTTCCTGCCGCGCATGGCGGCCGGCGACATCCGCGGCGCGTTCTCGATGTCGGAGCCGGGTCTGGGCTCCGATGTGTCGGCCATCACCTCGAAGGCGGTGAAGGACGGCGAGGAGTACGTCCTGAACGGCCAGAAGATGTGGCTGACGAACGGCGGAACGTCAAGTCTGGTCGCCGTTCTCGTCCGAAGTGACGAAGGACACCCTGAGGGCACCGCGCCCCACAAGTCGATGACGACCTTCCTCGTCGAGAAGGAGCCCGGCTTCGGAGAGGTCCGCCCCGGCCTCACCATCCCCGGCAAGATCGACAAGATGGGCTACAAGGGCGTCGACACGACCGAGCTCATCATGGACGGCCTGCGCATTCCGGCCAATCGTGTACTCGGCGGCGTCACCGGCCGCGGTTTTTACCAAATGATGGACGGCGTGGAAGTCGGGCGTGTCAACGTGGCGGCGCGTGGCTGTGGCGTCGCTCAGCGTGCGTTCGAGCTCGGTGTCCAGTACGCCCAACAGCGTCACACCTTCGGCAAGCCGATCGCCCAGCACCAGGCCATCCAGTTCAAGCTGGCCGAGATGGCTACCAAGGTCGAGGCCGCGCATGCCATGATGGTGAACGCGGCACGCAAAAAGGACTCCGGTGAACGAAACGACCTCGAAGCAGGGATGGCGAAGTACCTCGCCTCCGAATACTGCAAGGAGGTCGTGGAGGACGCCTTCCGGATCCACGGCGGCTACGGCTTCTCCAAGGAGTACGAGATCGAGCGCCTCTACCGTGAGGCTCCGATGCTGCTGATCGGTGAAGGTACCGCCGAGATCCAGAAAATGATCATCGGTCGCAGGTTGCTCGAAGAGTATCGGTTCCAGGGCTGATTGTCCGGATACGGGGTGTTTTCTTGGAGAAGAAGATCACACCCCGTCAACACTCTTCAGCGGCCGACTCGGCTTCCTGGCTTGCCCAGTTGTGGCCCGCGACCGGTACGATCCCGGGAAAGCCGCCGTCCCCTGATACCGCGCGGCATCATCCGCTACGAAGGTCATCCATGCCCCACAGCCAAACCTCTGCACCACGCGACAGCCAGGTCGGCGGCGTACGCCTCGCGCGCGGAGCATCGCCGTGGCTTCTCCCGACCGTCGCCACCGCAGCCGTCAGCCTGCTGCGCGCACGCCGCTCCGGCGTCGCCAAGGCTGTCGCTGTGCCCGCCACCGCTCTCGCGGCGGGCATGCTGTGGTTCTTCCGCGACCCCGAGCGTGAGATCGCCCAGGGCCGGGTCATCTCGCCCGCCGACGGTGTGGTGCAGAGCATCATGCCGTGGAAGGACGGCCGTACCCGCGTCGCGATCTTCATGAGCCCGCTCAACGTCCACGTCAACCGCGCGCCGCTCTCCGGCACCGTCACCTCCGTGGAGCACATCCCGGGCGGTTTCGTTCCGGCGTTCAACAAGGAGAGCGAGAACAACGAGCGCGTCGTCTGGCACTTCGACACCGAGCTCGGCGACATCGAGATGATCCAGATCGCCGGCGCGGTGGCCCGACGTATCGTCCCCTACATCCCGCAGGGCACGAAGGTCGAGCAGGGCGACCGTATCGGTCTGATCCGCTTCGGCTCGCGTGTCGACATCTACCTGCCCGAGGGCGTGGAGGTCGCGGTCGAGGTCGGGCAGAAGACCGTGGCTGGGGTGACTCGCATTGACCGTGATTGATCCTGAGACCCAGCCGGGCTGGGTGCCCGAGGCCGACGAGGTCGACGAAGAAGAGGAGATGCCTCTTTCTCTTCGTCTGTCGATAGCGGACACCCTCACTCTCGGTAACGCCACGTGCGGCTTCATGGCGGTGTACTTCACCACCACCGGAATCCTGATCCCGCACCTCACCGGCAGCCAGGAATCCGGCATGGCCCGCCACAGCGCGGCCACGGCCGTCATCCTGATGCTGTGCGCGGCGGTGTTCGACCTGTTCGACGGTCTGGTGGCGCGCAAGCTGCGCTCCTCCCCCATGGGCGCCGAGCTGGACAACCTCTCGGACCTGATCAGCTTCGGTCTGGCGCCGGCGTACTTCGTCCTGGTCTACGGCATGGTCGCCGACGACGCGCACCAGCGGGTGGCGGCGGTCGGCGCGATCGTGGTGCTCCTCGCGGTGGTGCTGCGGCTCGCGAGATTCTCCTGTGTGACGCCCCCGAACGGCATGTTCCAGGGGATGCCGTCGCCGTTCGGCGCGTTGACGGTCGTAGCGATCGTGCTCCTTGAGCTGCCCTTCGTGGCGACGCTGCTGGCCATCCTGGGGACGGCGTGGCTCATGGTCAGCCGGGTCGAGTACCCGAAGCCGCGGGGCCGCCTCGCGGTGGCGATGCTCTCCTGGATCGTCCTGGGCATGGGTCTCCTGGCGGCCTGGGCCTTCGGTGCCCCCAGCGGGCAGCTGCTGCTCCAGACGGGTTGCGCGCTGCAGCTGGTCACGGGTGCGGTCATCCCGCTGTTCGCCACGGCCCGCCGGGTGAACAACTTCCGCGACAACCGGCGCGAGGCCCGGGCGGCACAGCTCCCGTAATCGGCCGTACGACAACCTGAAGGGGCCCCCCCCCAAACGCGGGGGGGCCCAACGGGTTAAACTAAAGGGGGGGGGTAGGGGGGGGGTGTTGGGGGGGGCAGAAGGATAGACCGGGGCGATG
>NZ_JBHYJA010000021.1:6086-86003 GCF_042740355.1 Streptomyces sp. NPDC059010 | reverse complement strand
TGACCTCGACGATGCCCGGCCCCACACCGCCACACCGGCGGAGCCGACCCCACCAGGTACAGCACCGTATTTTTCGGCCCCACAGCCGCCACCAACCCCCCCCGCCCCCCCCCCCAATCGGCTCGGGGCCCTTCGGTGTACACGTCAGGCTCGGAGTACGTGAGGGTGTGTGGGGCTCAGCTCAGGAAGTCCCGGGCGATCTGCTCCGCCACCCGCTCCAGGATCGGTCCGGCGTCCTCGATGCACTTCGCCACGTCCGGCTCGACCTCCGTCAGTGGATACGCCCGCCGGATCCCGGCCCGGCCCAGCGCCTCCGGGGCCAGCGCGAGGCGGCCGCACACCGCGACGACCTCCTTGCCGGCCGCGCGGGCGGCAGCGGCGACGCCCGCCGGGGCCTTGCCGTGCAGGGTCTGCTCGTCCAGGGAGCCCTCGCCGGTGATCACCAGACCGGCCCGATCCAGCGCCGGGCCGAAGCCCAGCACGTCGAGCATGACCTCGATGCCGGGGCGGAAGCGGGCGCCGAGGAGAAGGGCGCCGTAGCCGATGCCGCCCGCCGCGCCCGCGCCCGGTGCGGCAGCGTGCTCGGCGGCCTGGGTGCCGAAGGATTCCTCCAGCACCTTGGCGAAGTGCGCGAGGGCCGCGTCCAGGGTCCGGACGTCGTCCGGTGAGGCGCCCTTCTGCGGGCCGTAGATCGCGGGCGCGCCCTTCGGGCCGGTCAGCGGGTTGTCCACGTCGCTGGCGAGCACGAGGTCGACGGAGGCCAGCCTGGGGTCGAGGGCGGACAGGTCGGCCGTGGCCAGGTTCTCCAGGCCCCCGCCGCCCGGCGCGACCGGCTCCCCGTCCGGGTCGAGGAAGCGTGCGCCCAGGGCGGTCAGCATGCCGGCGCCGCCGTCGGTGGTTGCGCTGCCGCCGACGCCGAAGACGATCGTGCGGGCGCCCGCGTCCAGTGCGGCCCGCAGCAGCTCGCCGGAGCCGTAGGTGGATGCCGTGAGCGGTGCGAAGACGCCCGCGGGCAGCCGCTGCAGGCCGCTCGCCTCGGCCATCTCCACGACTGCCGTGTCTCCGCGCAGCGCGAAAGCCGCCGTCACCTCGTGTCCGAGGGGCCCGGCGACCCGCACTTCCCGCCGCTCGAAGCCGGCCGCGACCGCCGCGTCCACGGTCCCGTCGCCGCCGTCGGCCACGGGCATGGCCTCCACCTGGAGGTCCGGCACGCCCCGGCGGAGACCGGCCGTCACACGCTCGGCGACCTGCACGGCCGTCAGCGACCCCTTGAACTTGTCCGCGGCGATGAGCACGCGCTGTGTCACCTGTTTTCCCCTTGCTCTCCGGGCCTCGCGCATGTCAAGGCCAGTCGCGCCGCTGCGACCTTAACCGGAGGAGGCCCATGACGTCATGCGCTGCCCGGACCCTGAGAAGGCGGCGGGAACGCGATGGGAACAACGTACGAGCGGCCCGGGGAACCCCTGTGCGAGCTGCCGAACCCCGCGCGGACGCGGCCGGAATTGGGTAAACCGGTCCTATGACCCCTGTGGGCACTGAGCCAGAGCTCGCCGACCGCATCCTCGGGGGCTGGCTGGGCCGGATCGCGGGCAACATGCTCGGCAAACCGGTCGAGCAGGGCGACCTGTGGACGCGGGACCGGATCGACCAGTATCTGCGGCAGGCCGCCGCCCTGCCCCTCACCGACTATCTCCCCGAGCCGCCGAGCGAGGACGACGGCTTCGAGCTGCGCCCCGAGTGGCGGCAGTGCGTACGCGGCCGTATCCACGGCAGCTGCCGCGACGACGACGTGGACTACGCGATCCTCGGCCTGGACCTCCTCGAAACCCACGGCTTCGGCTTCAGCACCGAGCAGGTCGGGGACCTGTGGCTGCTGCGGCTGCCGTATCTGCAGACCTTCACGGCGGAGCGGGCCGCCTACCGCAACCTCGCGAACGGGCTGAAGCCGCCGCTGACGGCGACGTACGACAACCCGTACCAGGAGTGGATCGGCGCCCTGATCCGGGCCGACATCTACGGCTGGACCTGCCCGGGCGTCCCGCGCCGGGCCGCCGCGCTCGCCCGCCGGGACGCGGTGCTGTCGCACACCGGCAACGGCGTGTACGGCGCGATGTGGGCGGCGGCGCTGATCGCGGCGGCGTTCACCGCGCCCACGGTCCGCCGGGCCGTCGATCAGGCCCTCGCCGTCATCCCGCCGAGCAGCCGCCTCGCGCGCACCGTACGCCGGGTGGTCTCGCTCCATGACACCCGGATGACCTGGGAGGACACGCTCACCACGGTCGCCGAGGAGACCGCCGGGCTCGGCTGGATCCACACCATCCCGAACGCGGCCGTGCTCACCGCCGGGCTGCTGTACGGCGACGGCGACTTCACCCGCACCATCACCCTCACCGTGCGCGGCGGCCTGGACACCGACTCCAACGGGGCGACCGCCGGGTCGGTGGCCGGTGTGCTGACCGGGGCGGAGGCGATCCCGGACCAGTGGAGCGAGCCGCTGGAGGACACGGTGCGCAGCGCGGTGTTCGGGTTCGACGGGATGCGGATCAGCGAGCTGGCGGAGCGGACGGTGCGGTTGGCGGAGGCAGAGGCAGAGGCCTGAGCGGCGCTTGAGCGGTGCCTGAGCGGCGGACCGGGCGGCGGCCGGACGGCGGACCGACATGTGTCGCATCCGCAGATCCGATCCGCGTCGGAGGTGTGGTCACGCGGGCTGGTTACTCTTCGTCAATGACCTCCACGCCAGACTTCGCCGCGTACATCGCCTCGCTCCCCCGCGTCCTCGCCGGTGCCGCCGCCCTCTTCCGGGACGCCGAGGGCCGGGTGCTGCTGGTGGAGCCCAACTACCGTGAGGGCTGGACGCTCCCGGGCGGCACGATCGAGTCCGACGACGGCGAGACGCCCCGCCAGGGCGCGCACCGCGAGACGCTTGAGGAGATCGGCCTCGACCGCGAGATCGGGCGCCTGCTCGCGCTGGACTGGGTGTACCGGCCGGGCTGGCCGCCGCTGGTGGCGTACCTGTACGACGGCGGGGTCCTCGCCGAGGACGACTTCAAGGCGATCCGGTTGCAGGAGGAGGAGCTGCTGTCGTGGCGGCTGGTGGCCCCCGAGGACGTCCTGGAGTACCTCCCGGGCGCCCTGGGCCACCGGGTACTGGCCGCACTGGACGTCCTCGCGGCGGGCGGCGGGACGGTGGAGCTGGAGAACGGGCGCCGGGTGGGGTGACCCAGGGGGCCGGCCTTGAGCGACGGTCGAATATCCATTCGCCGCCCCCACGGCGCCCGTCCTACCCTCGGCACCATGACCAAGCCCCTCGTCGCCCTGCTCAGCGGCGCCGGTATCTCCACCGAGCAGAGCATGGACGGAAGTAACCTCGCGTCATGGCCGATGACTTAGTACGGCGGGCACATTGGGGTGACTTGGCGGGGCAGAACTGGGCGGGGTTGGTCCGGCTGTCCCTCGAACCGGACGTTGGCGAGTTGGCCACGACCGCTGAAGGTGGGGGCCCGGACCAGCCCGCCGGCGGCGGCGCGAAGTGGCGTCCGGCCACGGGGCGGGACATCAAGAGCCGGGAAGAGCAGGAGAAGGACGCTCGCCGGTTCGTCGAGAGTCGCGGGGGCCGGTACGTCTACACCTATGAGGAACCCGACACCTCGGCGTGGAAGCGCAAGAGGGTTCGGATGCCTGACGGGTCTGTGGCCTACCGCGTCATCCGCCCAGTGTTCGAAGGGGCGTTGGAGGACCTCAAGAGTGCAGCGACCCCGAACGGCGACCGGCTGGATGGCCTGGTCGTCTATGACATCGACCGCCTGACGCGCGACAACCGGCACCTCGAAGACGCCATCGAAGTAGTCGAGAACTTCCGCCGTCCGATCATCGATATCACGGGCACGCTCGATCTCCTCACCGACAACGGCCGGACTGTCGCGCGCTTGCTGGTGACCGTGGCCAATAAGTCGAGCGCCGACACGGCCCGACGAGTGCGGCGCAAGCACCGTGCTCTGCAACAGGCCGGCATCCCCACCGGCAGCGCTCGTCCCTTTGGCTACAAGGACGACAAGCGCGCGCTGGAGCCCAAGGAGGCCGCCGCGCTGCGTAAGGCGGTTGAGCGCATTCTCACTGGCGCATCCCCTCGGACGATCGCAGCCGACTGGAACAAGCAAGGTCTGGCCACTGCACGAGGCAATCGGTGGAGCAAGGAGACCGTGAAGCAGGTGCTTCGGAACCCCCGGATCTGCGGTTACCGTTCTCGGAAGGTTGGGGAGTTCAATCCGGAGACCGGAACCGAGAGCGTCAGGGTTGAACCGGTCCTCGACGAGGACGGAGAGCCGGTCAAAGGGCAGTGGACTCCGATCATCCCGGTGACCGACTGGGAGGCCGTCACCGAAGTAATCGGCCACAACCCCGAGCCCGGCGACGCGTACAACGCCCGAAAGTACCTGGGGTCGGGGATCCTCCGATGCGACAAAGACGGCTGTGGAGGTCGCTTGCGCGCGCAGAAGGCCCCCGCAAGCAGGAAGAAGCCAGAAGGGTTCTTCTACTACACGTGCCCCGACAAGCGGAGCGGATACGGGTGCGGTGGCGTCCGCATCTCCGGACCGGAGACCGACGAGGCGCTCAAGATGCTCGTGATCGCCAAGTACGAGGAAGAGGCCCAGAGCAGGGAATCTGTGGCGGTGCCCGAGCAGTGGGAGGGCGAGGCCGCACTTGCCCGCATCCGGGAAGACATCGAGGACTGGACCGAACGGCGGGAACAGCGCCTGGTCAGTAAAGAGCGCTTCTTCGCATTCCTTGCAAAGGCGGAGGCGACGGAACGCCGACTGGTCAATGAGCGCAACGAGTGGCGCCGTCGCGTACTACGGGCAAAGGGAACGCCGGTCGACCTGCGGAGTGCGTGGGGTGATCTCGACTTCGTGGAGAAGCGCGCATACGTGGAAAAGACGCTGCTGACTGTGCTGGTCAGCCCAGCCGTCCGGCCTGGCGGTCCGGTCTGGAATCGGCTCACGCCTATCTATCGGGACGAAGACTGATCACCGACGCGAAGACACCGGGCCCGTCACGGCGCACGCTTGCAGCTACGGGCCCGACTCGTCCTCACCTCTAGACCAAGTATCGCGTTCACTTGCCGCCATCGTGCCTCTGACCACTTCGGGGCCCTGCGCGCGTGTTCACGGGCCCACGCCCAGCCAGCGGCCTCTGCGCTCTCTTGTCTCTCCGTCAGCGGTCAGCCTCCCCCGGTATGGCCGAGCGCTCTTCTCGGAGGACCTCCCGCAGCCGGGCCAGGTCTTCGGCGACTCCGGCAGCCAGGAGGGCAGCGCCGGGGGTGTGGCCGGAGCCGACGTAGCGCCAGTGCCGCTCGGCGACCGCGTCCGGGATGTCGGAATGCCCCACGTGGTCGCCGCGTTCAGCGCGGAGGGCCGCGTAGGTCGTCGAGTAGGCGCGGGACTTGGTGAGGATGTGGCCCCGGTATGCCCCCGTTGCTTCCCATGGGTGACGCGTTGTCGCCGGAGTTGGTGGGGGAGCTGACAGAGGCAGTCGTACCTGACAGCGGCGAGCTCCCGAAGGCCGAGAGGCGACGGTTGCTCGCTCTCGGTGTGGTGTGTTCGGCGTGAGCGGGCTTGCTCCGTCGGCTCCGGAGCAGGCGCGACGCCCGTCGGGCGCGACGCCCCCCAGTTCGTCTCGAACGGGGTACTTAGCTTGACCCCCGTCCCACCCAGCCCGCAGTACCCGTTCGGGTTTTACTACCCGAACGGGTACTGGCGGTGCCAAGCCTTCGCGAGCACACATGAGTCGTAAGCGTTTCGGACCGAAGGTGCTGGCCGACAGCGCCTGGGTAGCCTGTTCCGCAGCGGTGTGTAACCGCTCATGCTGAAGGCCGCAGTGGTGGGGGTACCAGCGATGCAAGTATCGCGTCAGGAGCTCAATCGTCGGCGTCGACGGCGTAGCTTTGTCGGCCGCAGCAACGAACTAGCATGCTTTCGGGACAACTTGGCCCGCGATCCTGAGGACGACGCGTTTCAGTACCTGTTCTACGTGCGCGGCCAGGCTGGGGTAGGGAAGTCATCGCTGATACGGCAGTGGGACATCGTGGCTCGCGAGCGTGGAGGTGCGACTGCTTATCTCGATGATGAAGTGCACAGTGTCATTGAGGCGATGGAAGCGATCAGTTTTCAGTTCGCCCGGCAGGACATAGAATTCAAGGCGTTCGAAAAGCAATTAGCCCTCTACCGTCAGCGACGCCACGAGGCGGAAGCGGTAGCGGGCGCCCCGGGGCCAGGTGATGCCGGGGCTGGGTCTCTTGGAGCTCCGACAACATCCAGCAGCCTGGCAGCCCAGGCTTCATTGGCTGGGCTGGGGTTGTTGCCCGGTATGGGGGCGGTGGCCGGCGCCATCGACCCACAACAACTGGCGCGTGGGACAGACTGGTTACGGACCTCACTCAGCGCTCGGTTCCGCAGCCACAGTGATGTCCAGCTGTTGCTCTCACCCTTGCGCACTCTGACACCGGTTTTCCTGGCAGATCTGGCTGAGGCAGCCGAGCGGCGTTCCTGGCTGGTGCTATTTGTGGACGTCCTGGAGCAGACTGGACCGCTACTCAACGAGTGGCTGCGTGAAGTCCTGGTCGACGGTACGTACGGGGAGTTCCCCAACAACGTCCTGGCCGTGCTGTCCGGACAGGGGGGTCTCGATGCCCGCTGCTGGGGAGACCACCTGGACCTGGTGACCGAGGTTCCCCTTGACGTGTTCACCGAAGAAGAGGCCCGGCGGTTATTAGCCGCGAGAGGTGTCGTAAGTGAAAACGTCATCCAACTCATTCTGCATCTGACGGGCCGGCTGCCGGTACTGGTCGATACCCTCGCTCAGAATCGTCCCCAGGATGTCGGCGAGATCAACGATCCGTCCGATACCGCGGTCGAGCGGTTCCTCAAATGGATAGCCGACCCACAACTGCGGGACATCACCCAGTCCTGTTCCCTGCCGCTGCACCTGGACGAGGACATCTACCGCGCTATAGTTCCCGAGACATTGGCTGATCAATACACGTGGCTGCGGAGCCTGCCCTTCGTTACCGGCCCGCCCGGTCGTTCCCGATACCACGACGTGGTCCGCGCCTCCATGATCCGCCTGCATCGCACCCAGTCCCCCGCACGCTGGCAGCACCAACAGAACTATCTATCTGACGTTTACCAGCAGCGCCGCCATGCGGAGGAGAACGCGTTGCCCCCCAGTGCATGCCGGGGAAACGGTGCGTGGCTGGAACACAAGCTCAATGAGACGTATCACCGCCTGTGCGCCCATCCCGCACAGGCTCTGCCTGACTCACTCCATGAGGTCGTCCTGGCGTGCGAGCACGGGGTTGCGGTAGTACGGCGTTGGGCTCAGGTATTGCTACAAGCCGGACACGACGCCGACAACCTGGCATTGACGGAATGGGGACGGCTGATCAGCACATCGTCCGCAGGCTCTGACCAGGTACCCAATCCTATTGGCGTTCTCACTCAATTGATGGCTGCGCCAGAGCTTCCCGCCACTGGTCGTGCGCTGGCCTACACACTCCGGGCAAACGCACGCCGCGCAGCGAGCAGGTACGACGACGCCCTTGACGACTATGCCGCTGCCCTGGCCCTAAGCCCCGACTTGCACCGTGCCCACTGCGGCATCGGCGAGACACAACGTCTAGCAGGGCGCTATGAGCTGGCCCTTGCCTCGTTCACCCGAGCCCTCGATATCGCCCCATGCGACACAGAGTGCGTTACGCGTCGCGGATTCACTTATCTCCTTATGGGGCGCCACGAAGACGCATTGGCGGACTACGACCGGGCCATTGGACTTAGTCCCCAGCGTGCCTGGTCGATCGCAAGTCGCGGGGAAACTTACCGCGTCATGAGTCGCTACGAAGAGGCGATCACCGATCTCACGCGCGCTCTCGAACTCAACCCCAACTTTGTGTGGCCCAGGGCAAGCCGCGGACACGCCTACTCGCGTCTGGGGCGCTATGAGGCTGCCCTTGCCGACTTCAACGGTGTAGTTGAGTCAGGCTCCGACGACAGTTGGCACTACTTCTGCCGCGGCGAAATATACCGGGTCATGGGCCGCTTCAGTGAGGCACTCTCCGACTTCACCCAGGCTCTAGAACTGAACCCCCAAGACGCCTGGAGTCTATGTAAGCGCGGAGACACGTATCGATCCATGGAACGCTATGATGATGCTATCACCGACCTTGCCCGCGCCATTGAACACAAACCGGATAACGGCTGGTTCCACTTGAGATATGCCATCGCGCTCCAAGTGATGGGGCGACCTGAAGAGCACCGTCACCTGCAACGCGCTGTAGACATCTTCTCCCGAAAGGTGTCCGCGGCGGGACCAGGGCTGGTGCACGCACACGGAAACCTCGTGATTGTCTACTGCGCCAGCCACGAATTGGATAGAGCAGCCGAAGAGCTCGATCTTTTCCTGGCGTCCGCTCCGAGTAAATGGCGCATCATTGAAGCAGTCAGAGACCTTAATGATCTACGGGAAGCCCTGACCGTCATCTCCCCCCGGGTGCAAGCCCTGCAAGAACGACTGAAGGTCGCAACGGGCCCGAATGCATGACCGGGCCAGCTCCGAGCTCCGCTGGGATCACGGCGAAGTACGCCATTCCGCACCCCCAAATCTTCTGGCCGCTTCCTTCCGCAAGGGCCGAAGTACGGAGTTGACGGCGCGCCTCCGTGGAGGTGAACGCCAAGGACCTTGTCGGCGGCTCCGGCGCGGCCGGTCGCAGGCCCTGCTCGTGCTGGCGCATCTGCGGGCGAGCACACCTACACCCAGCTCGCGGCAAGCTTTAGCGCCGAGATTACCCACCGTCTACGGGTACGTCCGAGACTGTCGATGCCTTGGCCGCCAATCACACCAGACCTCGTAGCCGCCTTCTGCGCAGCACCCCACAAAGCGCTCGTGGTCCTTAACGCACGCTGCAACCGCGTCGCCGCCAATGGGCGTACTACTCGGGAAGCACTGACTGCCAGCCCTGCCCGGTGCCGTGCTGGACATCAAGGCCGCCCGCGCCTACAGCATCATCGACGCCCTCGCGGACGCCGGCTTCCCCTACCGGGCTGACAACGGTTGCCAAGGCGCTCTCGGCACCGTCCGCGTGCTCAACGGCGGCCGCTGACGTCGCGGCAGCCTCCTGAGAAGAGGCTCAGCCACCTGCCCTGGCTACTCCGAACGGGCAGGAGACCCCAGTCCCGCCCCGGCCGCAGTGCCCGTTCGCATTTTTGTTGTCCGAAAGGTCCCGCTGGTGGCACAGGCTCAGCCTGATAAACGCCGCTATCCTCCCAGAGCCAAGCGGGCAGCCACCGTGCGCGGACATGGACCGCAGCCGTCCAGCGCAGCCAACAAGCGAAGGCCAAGCCCCGATATCCGCTCGCTCCGAGCAGGCAAGCGTCCTACTCTCGGGCCCATGAACAGGCCACTCGTCGCCATCCTTAGTGGCGCAGGGATCTCCACCGATTCCGGCATCCCTGATTATCGTGGTCCGAACGGGCTGTGGCGACGCGATCCCGAGGCCGAGAAGCTCGTGACGTACGAGTACTACATGGGTGACCCGGAGATCCGGCGGCGCTCCTGGCAGATGCGGCGCAAGAACCGGACGCTGAAGGCCGAGCCGAACGCCGCGCACCGGGCCGTCGCCGAGCTGGAGCGGACCGGGGTGCCGGTGCGGGTCATCACGCAGAACGTCGACGGGTTGCACCAGCTCGCCGGGATGCCCGCCCGCAAGGTGCTCGAACTGCACGGCAGCGCACGGAGTGTGGTCTGCACGAAGTGTCATGCGCGCGGGCCGATGGAGGACGCCCTCGCCCGGGTCGAGGCCGGTGAGGAGGATCCGCCGTGCCTGGAGTGTGGCGGGATCCTGAAGTCGGCGACGGTGATGTTCGGCGAGCGGCTCGATCCGGTGGTCCTCGGTGAGGCGCTCGCGATCACCAAGGCGTGCCAGGTGTTCATCGCCGTCGGCACCAGCCTGCAGGTGCAGCCCGCCGCCGGGCTGGCCGGTGTCGCCGCCGATCACGGGGCGCGGCTGGTCATCGTCAACGCCGAGCCGACGCCGTACGACGAACGCGCCGACGAGGTCGTACGGGAGCCCATCGGCACCGCCCTGCCCAGACTGCTCAGCACATTGACCACCGCGAGTGATACGTGACCATGCCTTGCAACGGCTGACACGGTGAGGTGGATTGGTCCTGATCGCCGTGGAACACCACCTGATCACCGACGGGCAGGTCACGCAGCTCGTTCCCTTGCTCGACGCGGATCCGCTGGCAGCGAAGGGCCGATGTCCATGAGGCATTCCTCAAACTCGCCTGTTGCCTCATCAACTACCGCCGACTCGGGTCATTGTGTCAGCCGCCGTAATTAATAAAGGTGCCTTCGTAATGCGGGTGCCGTCCTGGCGATACACGCCACTCATGGTGCCCTTCTTCCGGCCCTCGCCGAGCGCCAGGGCTTGTCGGTGATCCCCTCGGAAACCGATGGCCTACGACGCGAGGAAAGGGAGGGAGGCGCTCCGCATTCACGAAGCTCAAGACCAGCTCAATTGGCTGTTGCAGAACACCGGAAGAGGATACGGTCGCACACATATCCGAATCGGGAACATGACAAGGGGAGTCAATGTTCACGCGTTCCGTCATACGTTCCACTATCGCCGCCGCAGCCTTGGCCCTGACCGCCGCCACCGCTACGAGCGCCAACGCCGCCGCTGACACCGGCACCAAGGAACCGAAGATCATCGAACTCAGGGGCAACAAGGGCCTCAAGATGATCGAAGGCGCCGACGGCAAGGCACTTCTGGAAACCAACACCACTGTGACTGCGGCTGCCGCCAACGTTTGCGGCTCCGGCTACACCATCTCCGCCGGCGCTGCGCGCTACGGCAACAACGCCAGCCTCTACCTGTGGTGGAACGGCAAGTACAGCGGCTCCAACAAGCTGTACGACAAGTACATCTGCGGTGTCCTGTTCAACGACACCGGCTACACCCGCAACATGGGCATCAAGCTCTGGTCCAACTACACGGCTGACCCCGTCAAGGAAGACTTCGGGTACTACAAGACCTACGCGGGACCCGTGTACCAGAAGCGCGGCGGCTGCGGCAAGGCGTACTCCTACATGCTGGACGGCTCCGGCGTCGTCGTCGACAACTACTTCACGATGTCCGGATGCAACTGACCTCCACTCGTGGCGGGTTGCGTCGTATCGCATACGGCGCAGCCGTCGCCGCCACCGTCTTCGGCGCAGCCGGATGCACCGCCAGTCCGACCGTTCCGGACAGGGCCACGGAATCTGTGACCGCCCCGCCGTCGCCGGTGGCCGAACAGACCGATGCACCCACGCCTGACCCGACGCCGGTGATCAGTTACCTCGGTAAGACGAAGATCGTCACCTTGGGCAATGTCGAAGCACGGGTCACGCCCGGCGAGTTCGGCATCAATGTGGCCTGCAACGTCAGCAATGACGCGGGGAGAGCTCTCCGGTACAAGACGCAGATCACTGTCAGCTCCGAAGGCGTCTCATACAGCGCGGAATTCGACTTCGGTTCCATCGAGTCCGGAGCCGTCGGCCAGCAGTCCAAGGCCGTGGGATCCAATGCCACTGAAGTGCGCAAGGAAGATCTCAAGGTGTACATCGACTCCGTCATCACTTACTAGCGAAAGACGGGAATGAGACACAAACAAACCGTGATGATGGCTGCCCTCACGGCAGCCTTAGCGATGACAACCTCGTTCATCACTACCGCACAAGCAGCGGAACCAACTCCACCCCCAAATGCGGCAGATGGCTGGGCCACCGACACCACTGACGGCAAGACGGTCAAGCTCAAGCCATCGGCCATCCCCGCCAAAGACCGTAAGCAAATCCTCGGCGCGGACTACCAGAAGAGCGACGACCGTATCGTCACCATCTCCGGCGACGGCACCGGGCTGCATGTCCTCACCGGAAAGGCCAAGGACGGCTATGCCCTGAAGACAGCGGCCACCCTGTACGAGGAAGGCTTCGCCTCCGACACCTGGATCGGTAACCACTGCGTCACCGAATCCGGGAAGTACGCCGCCGTCGCCTACGCCCCGCGCATGTTCACCAACAAGCCCGAGCTGATGGTGCGCGGCGCGTTCACCGCCATCGTCGACCTCGACTCGGGGAAGGTGACCAAGCTCCCCAACAGCGCCTCACTGGCCTACTTCAGCCCCGGCTGCGGCAACGGCGACGATGCTGTCTTCACACAGCTCACCCACGACGAGGACACAGAGCAGAAGACCCGTCTCATCACGGTCGACGCCGCCACCGGCAAGACCGCCAAGCCGGCCGTGTTCCCGGGACAGGTCACTTCCGCCGTACCCACAAAGGACGGGATCGCCGCCGCACACGGCAACAAGCTCGTCCGCATCAAGGGCAGCAAAGAGATCGAGCTGGCCCGCACGCGCACGGTGCCGTTCCAGATCACCGCGGACGCCGCCGGCGGTGTCACGTTCATCGACCGCGAGCTGGACAAGAAGGCGGACATCACGCCGAAGTCCTGGGCCAAGAGGATCAAGGGAACGGCGAAGCCGGTCACCCTGGCCGAAGGCAACCTCGACGCATGGGATCTGACCTCCTCGGCCGAGGGGAATGTCTTCATCACCGGTAAGGCGAAGACGAAGAGCACGCTGCCCACGGCCGTCGCCAACCCTGGTGGCCTCACCAAGGGAGCGCTCGTCTCCAGCCATGGACTGACCGCCGCCACCACCCAGTGGTCGGACGGAAAGACCACACTGATCAACCCCGAGGACGCCGACCAGGCACGCCCCACCCGGGTGAGCCTGAAGTCCCTGGCGACGGAAGAGACGGCCACCCTCGACGTCACTCCCAGCGCCGGCCACAACGGCGGCGTCTCTCCGTCGCTGCCCGGAGCCGAGCCGCAGGGCGACGGCGGCCGCGAGATCGACAGCGAGCCGGAGAGCGACGGCATGTCGACCCAGATGACCCGTACCCAGGCCATCGCCGCCTTCACGGACCCCAAGCCCGGCAGCGCCAGTGACCCGAAGGAGAACGCCGACGAACGCACGTGCGCCGTACCGCGCAACGACGTCAAGCTCCAGGCGTTCCAGCCGACCCCGCGCCAGGTGGAATGGGCCGTGGATCAGGCGGTCGTCGGTGAACTCAAACTGACACGCCCCGCGAACTGGAAAGACACGGGCATCGGCGCCTACACGCCGCAATCCATGTTCCAGCCCATCGTGCTGGCCGGTGACCCCAACGGAACCCTCGACAACGAGGATCCCGACGTCACCGACAAGTACCACATCCCTTCGCAGGTGATGCTCGGCATTACCGCGCAGGAAACCAACATGTGGCAGGCCACCCGCTTCGCCGTCCCCGGTGTCACCGCGAACTCCCTGGTCGGCAACTACTACGGTGTCGACTTCGCCGCCTCCGGTCAGCAGAACGACCCGTGGTCGATCAACTGGTTCGACGCCGACTGCGGCTACGGCATCACCCAGGCCACCGACGGTATGCGGCTTCCCAACAAGGGCCAGGACACCCTCTCGACCCTGAAGCAGCAGGCCGTGGCGGTCGACTACACCGTCAACATCGCAGCCGGCGCGCAGATCCTGTCCCACAAGTGGAACGACACCTACAAGGCGGGCCTGAGGCTGAACAACGGCCACCCGCAGTACATCGAAAACTGGTTCTTCGCCCTGTGGGCCTACAACTCGGGCTTCCACCCGACGGCCGACTCCGCCGGTCACAAGGGTGTCGGGTGGACCAACAACCCGGCCAACCCGCTGTGGAAGGCCAACCGCCCCATGTTCCTCGAACGCGCGGGAGGAGGCGACGACTACAGCCACGCGGCACACCCGCAGGACTGGCCCTACGAGGAGAAGGTGATCGGCTGGGCCGCACGCCCGATCTCAGCCATGTCCGCGCCGGGCGACTTCGCACCCGGCTATCTGGCCGCCTGGTGGAAAGACATCGGTGCCCGCAGCAACGCCCAGCCCCCCGTTGACCTGTTCTGCGACTCGACGAACCACTGCAACCCGTCGAAGATCGGCGACAACGACTCCAACGACCAGGGCCAGGGAGCATGCACCCTGGACAGCGGGACCGAAGAGACCAACCCGCACTGGCTGCACTGCTGGTGGGACCACGCCGCACCCAACTGGAAGGACTGCCAGACCCTGGCCCAGTGCGGTAACGCCGTGCACCGCTTCGACACCAGCTACCCCGAACAACCGGACGGAAAAGCCTACCCGCCCCGCTGCTCCAGCGGCCTCCCGGACGGCACCCTGGTCGTCGACAACCTCCCGAAGGGCACCACGCCCACAGGATCCACGGCAAGAGGCTGCGGCCCTGTCGAGTCCGACGGAACGTTCTCCTTCAGCTTCGGGTCAACGAGTACCACAATGGAACGCCCCGACGACTCGACGCTGACCATGACGACGTACCCGAGCAAGATCGACACGCATCAGATCGGGGCGGGATACGGGGATCACTTCTGGTTCGCGCACACCCGGCAGCCGGAGACCCACCCCAGCCTGAGCGGCCGTATGAAGGTGACCGGAAAGTGGACCCTGGGCCAGTCCAATATCGGCTGGGCTCGCGTTCTGGTCCACATGCCTGACCACGGGGCGCACACCCGGCAAGCGGTGTACACGGTGGGCGGGTCGAACTCGAAGTCACCGAATCGTGCGATCCAGCAGAGAGTCCAGAAGAACTCATGGGTCAATCTCGGCGTCTTCCAGTTCACCGGCACCCCGAGCGTGTCCCTGAGCAACTTCACCGAGGACGGCGACGGCTCTGAAGACGTCGCCTGGGACGCGGTCGCCTTCCAGAAACTTCCCCGGAAGCCCGCGGACCAGATCGTCGCCCTGGGTGACTCGTTCTCGTCCGGCGAAGGGGCATCCGAGGGAAACACCAACTACTACCCGGAGAGCAACTACCGCTCGGCCACCGGTGATTCCACGCGGGATGCCTGCCACCGCTCCAACAAGGCGTGGTCACGCCAGGCCACACTGCCGGGCATGACCAAGTCGATCGGAGAACTCGCCGACACCAACAACGCCGGCCTCGACTACAAGATGGTCGCCTGTTCCGGTGCCCGCAGCTACAACATCGACAAATACGGCCAGAACAGTGAACTCTCGCAGATCAAGGCCGGATACCTGGACCAGAACACCACCCTGGTCACCATGTCGATCGGCGGCAACGACGCACGCTTCACCCCGATCATCCAGAAGTGCATCCTGGCAGGCGACAACAACTGTGCCGACTCGATCTTCGACCAGGCGAACTTCGATGACACGAAGGTCGCGGGAGATGAGCAATTCTTCGGGAAGGCGTTCAAGGAAGCCGTACCGGGACTGATCACTTCCGTCGTGCGCCGGGACATCCTGGCGACCATCGAGAAGATCCATGAAAAGGCGCCCAACGCGAGGATCCTCCTCATGGGCTATCCCGTCCTGGTCTCCGGCGACGGGAGCTGCCTGAAGCTGAACACCGGCCTGCCGTACGGGCTCTCTCCCGCCACAACCCAGTGGCTGGGGACCGTGGCCACACACCTGGCCAAGGAGATGGGCAACGCGGTGACCGACGCCAAGAACAAGGGCATTGACGCCAAGTTCGCCAACCCCATCTCCAAGTTCAGCGGCAAGGGCATCTGCGGGGACCCGGAGAGCATCCACGGCATCGTCACCAAGCTCGTCGACAGCGACAAGCCGGCCGTCGATTGGCCGATCCTCAAGGACTACGGGCTGTCCGCTCAGTCATTCCACCCGAAGATCGCCGGAGCGCGCCTTTACGCTGATGTGCTCGAAGCGAGTCTGAACGGCTGGGCACCCTGACCTGATGACCCGATGACCTGCTGGCAAAGGGCCCTGGCGGGATTCCCCGCCAGGGCCCTTTGTCGTCTGGTCATGCACCGCTCGGCGTGCAGGAGTAGTCCTCACTGCCGTCGCCATCACCGACCTTGGTGCAACTGAGGTAGCTCCTCGTGTCGCTGAGGAGGAAAATACCTCCATGCTTTTTGGCCGCAGCTTCCAGATCGACATCCGATGGATCGCTTGCCGAAGCCTCGTAGTATTCCCCCGTCAGGCGGCCAGAGCCCTCGGCCACCTTGTTCGCAGGGATCCATTCGAATGCAATGCTCTTGCCGTCAAGAACACCGTGGAGGCCGGTGCTCTTCCCTTCACATGCTTCGGTCACAGCACTGTCGGACGGGTAAATGGGTTTCATGTCTTTCGCCATCCGGCACAGCACGGCGCCGGTGTTCTCCCCGGACGTGAAGTACGAGTACATCCTCATGTAGCACGACATGTCAGGGTTCTTGGGAGGGTCTGGATCGAACACGGGAGGCGTTCCTTTGCCTGAGCACACGTCCGTTGTTTCCGCTACCGTCACGTGAAGATCCGGGTGCCCTTCCTCGATCCGATGGGCATAGTCCCGCATCCGCTGCTTGACGCTCTTACGCGCATCCTCGGCCTGTCCGGACTTGGCCAGATCCTTCAGCGCACTACTACCGCACCCAGCCAGCATTGAAATACATGCCAACACGGACGCTGCCCCCATCCAGGCCCTGCGCGGTACCCGCATATACTTTTCCATTCACGATGCGCCATGTTCACATTTCAATGCTCAGCATATGGCGCCCTCCAGCGATACTGAAGGCCGCCATATTTTTTTCAGCCTGGCCCAGGGTCTCGTGACCCTGATTGTGTTATTTCGAGTCGTTATTGACGAGTTTCTTCACGCTGGTCCGGACGAGTCGGGATCCCGAGGCCGAGAAGCTCGTGACGTACGAGTACTACATGGGCAACCCGGAGATCCGGCGGCGGTCGTGGCAGAACGCGGACGGGCTGCACCACCGACGGGCCCCTCAGGCCCCTTGTGTCCTCAGCCGAGGAGGCGGCGCTTCTGTTCCTCGAACTCCTCGTCGGTCAGCACTCCCTGCGCCTTCAGCTCACCCAGCTGTTTGAGCTGCGCGATCTTGTCCCCCATGTCGTCCGAGGAACCGGTCGGCGGTGCCGGCTGGGCCGCCTGCTGCTGTTCGTAGTCCTGCTGCGCCCACCGGCCGGCCTGGCGCCGCGAGACACGGTTCGACACAGCCGTGGCAGTACCGGCGACGACGGCGGTGCGCGCGGCACCGCGAAGCAGTCCGGGCATGTCTTCTCATCTCCCAGGGGTGCGCGATCAGCTCCGGCGATCGCAGATCAGGCGCCGGACGGTGAAGCCTCGGCGACCTCCAAGGAGGCCAACAGGGCCTGGACCGGAATGCGCCCGCCCGCCACCAGCTGGGCCCCGCCGCGCCTCAGCTCCCGCGCCAGAGGCGCGGCCCATACGTTCTCGTAGACCAGGAGTGCCGCGGAGTTGCCCGGCTCCAGCACGGTTCCCGCTTCCTGGACGTCATCCTCGCCCATGAGGCCCGAGGAGGCTCCCTCGAAGACGGACAGGTCCACCTCGCCCCCCATGTCCGTCAGCTCCACAGCCGAGACCGAGCCGTCCTCGTCCTTGCGGATGAAGAGAAGATCGAGGATTCGGATGATGCCGCGGTCGACCAGGTCGAGGAGCAACGGGAATCCCTCACCCGTCATACGGTTGCCGGGGAACTCGACGATCAGATAGTCGACGGGCCCCATCTCTGCCACATCGTCGCTCATGGCCACTCCTGAGCTGCGGAGGGTTTGAAGAACAGATGCGGCAGCCCGCGCCGTCGTGGGGCGCAGACGCGCACGCACCGTCTCCCTCACCATTCCACCACCGGGCCGAAGACGCCGCATGCCGTAAGGCGCACGGCCACGTGTGCCGTGATCGGCCGGCCGATCGGCTAGGGGCGGATCCCGTCGCAGGCGATGGGCAGATGTCGTGGGCCGCGCAGTACGGCGTTCTGGCGGTACGGGGGCGGGTCCTGAAGCAGGCGGGGGTTTTCCAGCCTTCGGGCCAGCTCGGACAGGGCGTGCTGGGCCTCCAGCCGGGCCAGTGGTGCGCCGAAGCAGCTGTGGATGCCGCTGCCCAGGCCGAGGTGCTGGATGTCCGGGCGGTCCGGGTCGAAGCGGTCCGGGTCCGAGAAGCGCTGAGGGTCGCGGTTTCCCGATGCCAGGACCAGCCAGAGGGAGGCGCCCTTGGGGATGGTGACGCCGCGGACCTCGATGTCGACGAGGGTGGTGCGCTGGGGCAGCAGCTGCACCGGGGGCTCGTAGCGCAGCAGTTCCTCGACGAGGGGCACGGCCAGCCGGGGATCGCGGCGCAGGCGTTCCAGGATGTCGGGGTGGCGCAGCAGGGTGAGCATGCCGTTGGTGATGAGGTTGACGGTGGTCTCGTGCCCCGCGATCAGCAGCAGCGCGGCGGTGCTGAGCAGCTCCATCGTGCTCATCGGGCCGTCCCCGCCCTTGGCTGTCGCCAGCTGGGAGAGCATGTCGTCGCCGGGGTTCTTGCGGCGTTCCTCGATCAGGCCGGCCAGGTACATGCCCAGTTGCATACGGGCGTCGTGCGCGCCCTTGCCCCGCTCTGCGGGGTCCGCGTCCGGGTCGGGGTCCAGGCTCGCGGCGAGGGTGTCCGCCCAGGTGTGGAAGCGTGCCTCGTCCTCGCGCGGCACGCCGAGCAGCCGGCAGATCACCGTCACCGGGAAGGGATACGAGAACTGCTCCACCAGGTCGATACGGCCCGGGTCGCCGATGCCGTCGATGAGGCCGGAGACGATGTCGTGGAGCTCCGGGCGCATCCCGTCGACCCGGTGGGGAGAGTGCGGCGGGCCGAAGTGACGGTTGGTCATCCGACGCATCCGGTCGTGTTCCGGCGGGTCGAGCTTCAGGAAGCCCGGCGGCAGGGCGCCCTCCTCCTGGGACGCCTCGGCCAGCGGGTCGGCGGCGTGCGAGGCGAGGTTGCGGGCGTCGGAGCTGATCCGGGGGTCGTGCAGGAGGCTGCGGATCTCGTAGTAGGTGCTGACGACATAGGGCCCGTCGTCCTCGTGGTGGACCGGCGTCTTCCGCAGCTCCTCGTAGACCGGGTAGGGGTCGGCGCGGTTGGCAGGGTCCAGGATCTGGTGCACCAGGGATTGGGTCATGGCGAATCCTCAAGTCCTCGTAGCCATTGCTCCTCGTAGCCGTAGGCCCTCATGGCCGCAGGTCCTCATGGCCGCAGGTCCTCATGGCCGTGCGGATCAGTGCGCCGGGGTGAACGTCATCCGGCGGTCGGCCGGTGAGTAGCCGCTGACGGTCACGGTGGGGCCGTGGGTGGGGACCGACGGGTCGGGGAAGTCCGCGTCGAGCGGCCGCTGTCCGTCCGGACGCCGGTCGACCGTGGTGAACGGCGGCGGGAACGGCGCGGTGGACTCGATCAGCTCCTGGTAGAACGGCAGCCACCGGGCCTGGTCGAAGGCCACGGCGCCGATGACGCGCCCCTGGTAGCCGTAGACGCCGACGAACCGGTGTTCCTTGAGCGAGCCCTGCGTGATGAGGATCTCCGTCCCCAGCGAGGGCACCCCGACCGACTTGATGTTGACTCCGAACTGCGCGGACCAGAAGGCCGGCACCTCCAGGTGAGGGAGCCGGTCGGCGCTCTCGCTGAGCATGTTGTGCGCGGCGACACCGGCCTGGGTGACGGCGTTGCCCCAGTGCTCCAGGGCCAGGAACTGGTAGCCGAACAGGGGGTGCGGGCAGCGGGCGACATCACCGGCGGCGTAGATGTCGTCGGTCACGATGCCGCGGATGTCGAAGGCACGGCAGCCCGCGTCGCAGGCGATGCCGCGGGGCCCGGCGCCGAGCCCGGAACCGGCGAGCCATTCGGTGTTGCGGGTGGCGCCGAGCGAGACGACCACCACGTCGGTCTCCACGACCGACCCGTCGGACAGCCGTGCGGCACGCACCCGTCCCGCGGTGTCGCCCTCCAGCGCGGTCACCATGACCCCGCACCGCAGGTCCACCCCGTGCTCACGCTGCATCTCGGCGGCGACCGCGCCGACCACCCCGCCGAGTGCGCCGACCAGGGGGGCCGCGCCGCGCTCCACGACGGTGACGGCGAGGCCGCGCTCACGGCAGGCGGAGGCGATCTCCGAGCCGGTGAACCCGGCCCCGACGACCAGGACCCGCTTGGGTCCCGCGTCCAGCCGGCGGGCGAACGCGGCACTGTCGTCGCGGCCCCGCAGCACGAAGACGCCGTCGAGCTCCGCCTCGGCCTCGTGCGGCCACGGCCGCGCCCGCACCCCGGTGGCGATCAGCAGCCGGTCGTAGGGCACCTCGTCGCCGTCGGCCAGCCGCACCCGCCTGCCGGCCATGTCCAGGCCGGTGGCCGCGACGCCGAGCCGCCAGGTGGCGTCGACGGCCCGGAGCCGGGGCAGCGCGGTGCGCTCGGCCCTGGCCCTGCCCAGCAGCACCTGTTTGGACAGCGGGGGTCGGTCGTACGGCTCGTGGGGCTCGTCGCCGATCATGGTCAGTGACCCCGCGAAGCCCTTCTCCCGCAGGGCCTCCGCGGCCCGCAGGCCGGCCAGTGAGGCGCCGACGACCACGATGTGGCCTTCGTGCCTGAGCCGTTCCAGGGATCCGTCACCGGGCACCGGACACCGCCTCGGCCGGTACGTCCCCGGCATCCACCGCGTCCACCGTGTCCACCGCATCCACGAGGATCGCCTGGACGGGGCAGGCCGCGGCGGCCCGGGCGAGCTTCTCGCGCTGTGCCTCGTCGACGTCCGGGTCGTACAGCAGCCCTTCCTCGCCGTGCATGGCGAAGACCTCCGGGGCGAGGAACGCGCACTGCGCATACCCCTGGCAGCGGTTCAGATCGACGGCAATCCTGACCACGTGATCGGTCCTCTCCAAGGGCCCGGTCAGCCCTCCTTCGACCACTCTCGGTGGCCGGACGGGATGCGACGACGAGGAGGAGGCCGTTCGGGTGAGGCGCGAGGCGTGAAGGGTGAGGGTGAGGCGTGACGGGTGCGGCCTGATCAGGGCGGGGCGGCGGGCCGTGCCCCGGCGGGGCGCGGGCCCCACAGGATGTTCAGGCTGAGGATCAGCGCCCAGGCCGGGAAGACCAGTTCGGACCAAGGCACGTCCGAGCCCACCACCAGCAGCGTCAGGCCCGCCAGATAGCCGAGGACGACGAGCGGGCGCGGGAGGACGCCGAGTCGGCGGCCGATGGTCGAGGTCGTGATGATGAAGACCGCCGCCATCCGCATGGCGTACGTGGTCAGCAGGGCGTAGGCGAAGTCGCGGCCGAAGCCGGAGCCGGAGCTCTGCCGGCTCTCGTCGATTGCGGTGCCGGCCGCCGCGGCGGCGCCGAACAGGGTGGCGACGAAGACCAGGCCACTGCCCAGGAACACGGTGGCCACGAACCGGTCCTCGCCCTCGCCGGCCTGTTCACGCAGGGCGCCCATGAACCACAGGAACGCGATCCCGGCGAACGGGAGCAGCTCCAGTGCCGTCCGCAGGGCGCTGCGCTGTCCGGCGTCGACGGCCCCGTCGCCCCCGCCGTCGGGCAGAGCGACGCGCACCAGGACGATCGCCGTGGCCATCAGGATCGCGAACACCACTCCGGCCACCCCGGCGGCCCAGGGTGTCGCGAGTCGCTCGTCGCCGCGTGCCATGGTCTCTCGCTTTCTGCCTGCTCTCCTTCGTACAGAGACCAGCGATTACGGGACTCACGCCACCGGGGTCACTCGGGCGGAAGACCGCGGTGCGCCATACAGGTGCGTGACCGCACAGAACGCGGACGGCCCGAAAAGCGGCTGCGGGGGCTCGGCGAGTGGATCAGAATCCAGGCCATGACTTCTGCCATCCGCCATACGACGATCGACTCCGCCGACGCCTACCGTCTCGCCGGCTTCTGGTCCCAGGTGCTGGGCCTGCCCGTGCACGAGGACGACGAGCCGGGGGACGAGGACGTGTTGATCGAGGGGGCGGGGCTGCTGTTCGTCACCGTCCCGGAGCCCAAGAGCGTGAAGAACCGGGTTCATCTGGATCTTCAGCCGCAGGATCGCACCCGGGACGAGGAGGTCGAGCGGCTCCTCGCCCTCGGCGCCACCCTGGTCGACGACCGTCGCAGGCCGGACGGGACGGGCTGGGCGGTCCTCGCCGATCCGGAGGGCAACGAGTTCTGCGTGGAGCGCGGTGCGGCGGAGCGGACCGGCTGATGCGGGCCCGCTAGAAAAGCGCCGTCCCGTTCTCGAAGTCCAGCAACCGCTGCTTGCGGTCCAGGCCGCCGCCGTATCCGGTGAGGCCGCCGTTCGCGCCGACGACGCGGTGGCAGGGGACGATGATGCCGATCGGGTTCTTGCCGTTGGCGAGGCCGACCGCGCGGGAGGCGCCGGAGTTGCCCAGGGCGTCGGCGAGTTGGCCGTACGAGCGGGTCTCGCCGTAGGGAATGCGGCGCAGCTGGTCCCAGACGCGCTGTTGGAACTCGGTGCCGTTCAGGCTCAGTTCGAGGGTGAACTCCTTCAAGTCGCCCGCGAAATACGCCGCTAGTTCGTCGATGGCCGCCCCGAAGGGCGTCTCGTCGCGCTCCCCGAAGGTCTCCTCGGGTGGGCGGTGGCGTTGGCCGGTCATGTAGAGGCCGCACAGGGCGCCGTCCTCGGCGACGAGGGTGAGCGGGCCGTACGGGCTGTCGATGACGGTGTGCTGCTTCATCTTCGGTTCCTTACGCTTCACGTGCTTGACGTGCTTACACCGGGAGGAAGTTGATCGGGTGGCTGTCCGTCGCCCACAGGTACTGGACGGCGTACGCCCGCCAGGGGCGCCAGGCCGCCGCGCGTGCCGTGAGCGCCGCCGGTGTCGACGGGAGGCCCAGTTCCTGGGCGGCGCGGCGGATTCCGAGGTCGGTGGGGAGGAAGGCGTCGGGGTCGCCGAGGGCGCGCATGGCGATGACGTCGACCGTCCAGGGGCCGAAGCCAGGGAGGGACAGAAGGCGGGCCCGGGTCTCGGGCCAGTCGCTGTCGGGGCCCAACCACACCTCGTCGTCGGCGAGTTGACGGACCAGCGTGGTGAACGTCGTGCGGCGGGTGCGGGGCATCGCCAGTGACTCCGGGTCCACCGATGCCAGTGCCGCGGGGGCCGGGAAGAGGTGGGTGAGGCCGCCCTCGGGGTCGTCGACCCGCTCACCGTGCGCGGTGACCAGACGGGCCGCGTGGGTGCGGGCCGCCGCCGTGGAGACCTGCTGGCCCAGCACGGCCCGTACGGCGAACTCGGCCTCGTCGACCGTGCGCGGCACCCTGCGGCCGGGCGCCTTGTCGACCAGGGGCGCCAGCATCGGGTCCGTACGCAACTGGTCGTCGATCGCGACCGGGTCGGCGTCCAGGTCGAGCATCCGGCGGCACCGGCTGATCGCCACGGTCAGATCGCGCAGGTCACTGAGGGTGAGACGGCAGGCGATGTGGTCGGGCTGCGGCGTCAGGGACACGATGCCATGGCCGTACGGCATCCTGAGCGTGCGCCGGTAGGCACCGTCCCGCCACTCCTCGACGCCGGGTACGGCGGTCGCCGCGAGGTGCCCGAAGAGGTTGTCGGGGTTGAGGGGGGCGCGGAACGGCAGGCGCAGGGTCAGGGCGCCGGTGGCGCCGCCCGGGGTGCCCGGTGCGCTGCGAGGTGCGCGGGTGCGCAGGTCCGTCGGCGAGAGGGCGAAGACCTCGCGGACGGTGTCGTTGAAGGTGCGGATGGAGGCGAACCCGGCCGCGAAGGCGATGTCCGCCATGGGCAGGGGCGTCGTCTCGATGAGGAGCCGGGCCGCCTGGGCGCGCTGGGCGCGGGCCAGGGCGAGCGGGCCGGCGCCGAGTTCGGCGAGGAGTTGGCGTTCGATCTGCCGGGTGCTGTAGCCGAGCCGGGCGGCGAGGCCGGGCACGCCCTCGCGGTCCACGACGCCGTCGGCGATCAGCCGCATCGCGCGGGCCACGAGGTCGGCGCGCTGGTTCCACTCAGGGGAACCGGGGCTGGTGTCCGGGCGGCAGCGCTTGCAGGCCCGGAATCCGGCCTGCTGGCAGGCGGCCGCGCTCGGGAAGAACCGCATGTTCTGCGGCTTGGGCGGGACCACCGGGCAGCTGGGCCGGCAGTAGATCCCGGTCGTCACGACCGCCGTGAAGAACCAGCCGTCGAAGCGGGCGTCCTTGGACTGTACGGCGCGCACGCAGCGCTCCGTGTCGGTGTGCATCCCCTTCTGCATACGTCCAGCATCGGCCCTCGGGAGGGAGGCGGCTGGCGAGAATCCGACATCAACCTCGGCTGTCCTGGGGTCCCGCGGATCACGGAAGCGACCTACGCATGAAGGACCATTCATGCGTTCAGGTGCGACGCGTAAGATACCGCTCATGGGTCATGGAGCCGTCACCACCGCGCAGGAGTCCACCGAGCGCGTACGCCTGGACGCGGCCAATGCCGCCAAGGTGGCCACCACTCTCCAGGCTCTCTCCACCCCGTCCCGTCTGCTGATCCTGGCGCGTCTGCGCGAAGGTCCGCTGCCGGCCACGGAGTTGGCGGCGGAGGTGGGCATGGAGCAGTCCGCCTGCTCGCACCAGCTACGGCTGCTGCGCAATCTCGGCCTGGTGGTAGGCGAGCGGCGGGGCCGGTCGGTCGTGTACGCGCTGCACGACCACCATGTCGCCGAGCTGCTCGACCAGGCCGTGTACCACGTCGAGCATCTGCGGCTGGGACTCAGCGACGCGGCGGAATGACCGCAGACGTCGATGACCGCCGACGTCCGTGACCCCAGGCGTCGATGACCGCCGACGCCGTCAGGACGTTCCGCGCAGATTCTGGATGGTGCCGCCCAGCCGGGGGCGGAGCTGTTCCAGGAGCTTGGGGGTTGCGCTGACCACCCAGCGGGTGCCGACGAGATACTTGCCGCCGTATATGGAGGCAGAGTCGAGCCAGGTCAGCTTGTACTTCTCCGCGGGGAACGTCGTGATGAGGTAGTCGCCCTTGGCTGTGTGGCAGACCCCCTCACGCAGTTCGTCGGCGTCGGTCCGGATCTTGACCTTGCAGCCCGTCAGGTCGGCGATGACCTCGACCTTCGCCGGAGCGACGACGCCGGCCGCCGAGGCGGAGACCTGCGTGCGGTTGGTCTTCGCGGCGGCCTTCTCCTCGTCCCCGCCGCCTGCGCCGCACGCGGTGGCCAGGAGAAGCAGGACCAGACAGCCGGCCGTCGCGGCGCCTCGTACCGGACGGGCGGCAGGCGCGGGGCGCCCGGTGCTTCCTCGGTGTGACTGCTGTGGCACGTGCCTCTCCGTGATCCGCGGGTCCGCGAGCCGTACGACGAGTGGTACGGATCAACCTGGGGCGCCGTTCACTGCGGGTGCGACGGCTCGGGCAACTGGCCGAAAGGGTCGAGGATCTCGACCGGCGGCTGTACTTCTGCGGCATCCACGGGGCCCGCCATGAGAGCCGTTCTCGTCACATCGGCTCGGTGTCGGTGGAGTAGATCGGGCAGCCGTAGGCCACCGAGAACGGGGAGAAGGTGTTCCACTGCGGCTGAGCACGCAGGAACTCGGCGACCGGGTTCTCCTTGCTCCAGAAGTCACCGCTGACGAGCCGGGCGAACCAGGGGTCGCCCAGAATGCCGAGTCCGGCGGGTGTGAGGACGCTCGGCATATTGAAATGGGACTCGTAGTACATGTAGACGAGCCGCATGTAGGTGTCGTAGCCGGTCTTGAAGAAGTTGGCGTATCCGGCCTGCCAGATCTCCGCCGAGTCCGGATCCTTGAGAATGACCGCGGCCGTCTCGGCGGCCCGCATGCCCGTCGCCATCGCGAGGAACACCCCGCCGGAGAACATGGGGTCGACGAAGCAGCCCGCGTCTCCGACCAGCGACCAGCCCGGCCCGCAGACGTCGTCCGCGTAGTAGGTGTAGTCGGTCTCGACCTTGATGTCGGAATCGGAGACCGCCCCGGTGAGCCGTTGCCCGATGCGCGCGACACGGGAGAGGTGCTCCTCGAAAACGGCCTCCGGGCTCGATTCACGAACCGTGGAGCGTGCGGTGACCGCGCCGATGCTGATCCGGTCCTGCGCGATGGGAATGGCCCACACCCAGCCGTCCTGGTGCGCGCCGATCTGGATGTCTCCGCGATGGCCGGGCGTGTTGGCGTCGTCGAATCCCTTGTAGTGCCGGAACACCGCCACATTGCGGAGTTTGGTGTTGATGCGCCGCAGACCCAGCTGTCTGGCGATCCGGCTGGACCGTCCACCGGCGTCGATCACATGGCGTGCGGTCACCGTGTGCGTCAGTCCGCCGAACTGGAAACGCACTCCCTCGGCTCGTTCGGCGTCGCCGAAGAGGACTTCGGTGACCGATGCGTTCTCCACCACCATCGCCCCCTGGTCGCGGGCGTTCTGCAGCAGCATCGCGTCGAAGCGGGAGCGTTCCACCTGATAGGTCACCGGATGCCGGTCCGGCCCCTGGTCGGCGAAGGGGATTCGGAAAACCGCGTCCCGCACGATGAATTCCGCTCCCGGCTTGATCACATATCCCTGGGAGGCGACATGGTCGGATATGCCCATGCGCTCGAAGAGTCCCATGCTGTACGGCAGCATCGACTCCCCGATGTGGAAGCGGGGGAATCTCCGCTGTTCGACCAGGAGCACGCGGCGTCCGGCCTTGGCGAGCGTCGCGGCGGCGACGGAACCGCCGGGGCCGCCGCCGATCACTACGACGTCGACGTCCTTGACGTTACTGGTCATGCGCGATCCCCTCGATCTCCACCAGGAGTTCCCGGCGGCACAGGTCAACATTGAGGAATGAGATGTCGGTCGCGGCGGGGAATGCCTCCTGGCACAGGCGCCGCACCAGCGGAATGTCGGCCTGTTCCCTGACATAGACCCGGACTTGGCGCATCGACGTCAGTCCGGTGGGGCCGCTCAGGCCGTGCCGGGTGATGTTCCCCGGGGCGAGCAGTTGGGCGATGTTGTCCAGCGACATCCGGCACTGGGCCTCGACATCGCCGATGTGCAGGCTTTCGTGTCCGCGAATGGCGGCCGTACCGGAGACATAGATCGTGTCGGCGCCGTTCGCCTCGTGCGGGGGCCGCACGTGGGTGGCCCGGGCGAAGGTGGGTGATTTCGGCCCGTACCGTTCGGGATAGCGGTACGCGGGGACTTGGAGGGGGTTCTCGATACTGGTCGTACGTCCGGGACGTGCGGCCAGCAGATAGAAGGAGATGCCCTCGCCCAGTGCGCCCACTCCGCTGGCCGCCGGTATCTGCCAGGTTTCCGGAGCGCACACCTCGAATGACTCGGCGCGACCCCGGCAGAAGTCCTGGTAGATCTCCAGCCCTTCGGCGTTGTCGTCGTTGATGCGTCCGATGACGTTCCAGACCCGGAATATCTCGGTGTAACCGGCCGAGGCGAGGAGGTTCAAGGCCGTCATATACGCGTCGCGGGCGGTTTTGACGTAGGCGGGGGCGGGGGCGATCCGGCCGGCGCAGAACATGTGGACGCCGTCGCGGGCATGGACGATTCCCTGGTCCTCACCGGACAGCACGGCGCCTTGGGCCGGCCAGACCTCCGCGAAGCCGTCACGGGTCGTATGGGACATGTGAAGGTCCATCTGCGGAATTCCGTCGCGGATCACGGGGCCGAGCGGTCGGGTCGTGTAGTTGATCACGGCGAGTGCCGGGGAGTCCTCCGGACTCACGGGGAGTGGCTCATGAGCGGCGAGTGGTTTCAGGAGGGGTGTCACTGGTCGGCCCCCAGGGAGCCGATCCAGGCGCGTACGGCCTCGGACGTGGTCCGGGCGTGCTCCTGGAGGAAGCCGAGGTGGTCGCCGGCGACGTCCACGCACTCGTGCAGCAGTGGCCAGGAGGTCTGCCAGTGGTCGGCGTCGGGTCCGGCCGCCATCTGCGGGGTCGGCTCGGTGGCGCGCACCAGCAGGGTCCTGGTGGCCACCGGTTCCGGAGCCCAGTCGAGGAACAGCCGGGTGTACGCGCCCATCGCGGCCAGCCCGGTGTTCTCGTCCGCCGAGTACCGGCTCGTCCCGAGCAGCGGCGCGATGCCGGCCGGCAGTGCCAGCAGCCAGTCCTTGCCGTGGTTCTGGTCGTTGACGAGGTAGGTGTCCAGCAGGACCTGGGCGAGCGGCGGCACGCCCTGTGCTTCGAGGCGGCGGGTCACGGCGTGGGCGACGGCGCCGCCGCTGGACACGCCGATGACGACGAACGGCCGGTCGCCCACGTGCCGCAGTACGGCCTCGGCCTGGGTGCGGGCCAGCGCCTCCAGGTCGGCGGGCACGGCGTCGCCTTCGTCCAGTCCCGGATGCCGGAACTCGATGATCTCCGACTCGCCGTCGAAGCAGCGCTGGAACTGCGCGTACTCGCCGCCGGGGAAGTCGAGCCGGGGCTGCAGGCCTGGGAAGAAGACCAGCACCGGTCCCCGGCCGCCGCTGGTCCGGCGCAGGGGCGGCAGGGCTCGGGTGCCGCTCTCGGAGGCGTCGAAGGTGGGCAGCGCCCAGGAGGCGCTGAGCAGCAGGTGCATCGCCGGGACGAATCGGCCGGCCGCGCAGAGCTTCTGGTAGACGGCGGCGAGGCTGTGCGTCGGCCGGTCGCCCGGGGCTGCCGTCACCGTCTCCACTTCCCCTTCCCTTTCCGGCAGTTCGCCGAGCTGGTCCAGGATGTGCCGGGTGAGCGCCTGGGTCGTGGGGTGCTCGAAGACGACGGCGGCGGGGAGCCGGATCTGGCAGGCGTGGCTCAGCCGGTCGCGTACCTGGACCGCCATCAGGGAGTCGAACCCGAGGTCGGTGAGGGCCTTTCCGGAGGGCAGCGCGTCGGCGTCGGGGTAGCCGAGGACTTCGGCCACGGCCTGGCGGACCAGCGCGGAGAGGGTTCCCTCGCGTTCCCCGGCGGGCAGGTCGGCCAACCGGCTGCGCCACGAGCCGGGTTGCTCCATGGCCCGCCCTCCGGCCCGGTCGTGCGGCCCGGACGTGATGGTGGGCCGGCCGGTGGGGATCAGCTCGCGCAGCGGTGGCGGCACGGGCGTACCGGCGGACCGCAGTGCGGCCCGGTCCAGGAGGAAGGGTGCCAGGACGGGTTCTCCCTGTCGCAGGGCCGCGTCGAAGAGGGCCAGGCCCGCCTCGGGGGACAGTGCGGGGAAGCCGTCGTCGGCGGCCTGGGGCCGTACGGCTTGCCGGAGTTGGGCGGCCATGCCGCCGGAGTGTTCCCACAGTCCCCAGGCCAGTGACTGCGCGGGCAGTCCCTGGGCGGTGCGGTGGCGGGCCAGGGCGTCCAGGAAGGAGTTCGCGGCCGCGTAGTTTCCCTGCCCGGGACGGCCCAGCAGGCCCGAGGCCGAGGAGAAGACGACGAATGCCGTGAGGTCGAGTTCCCGGGTCAGTTCGTGCAGGTTCCAGGCCGCGTCGGCCTTCGGCCGCAGCACGGTCGCCAGCCGTTCGGGGGTCAGCCTCGCCAGGACACCGTCGTCGAGCTCGCCGGCCGCGTGGACCACGGCGGACAGCGGCGGCTCGCTGCCGTTGATCACGTCCGCGAGCGCGGCACGGTCGGCCGCGTCGCAGGCGACGATGCGGACCCGGGCCCCCAAGTCCCCCAGGGCGGCGCGCAGTTCCGCCGCGCCGGGCGCCGCCGGACCGCGTCGCCCGGTGAGCAGCAGATGCCGTACGCCATGGGCGGTGACCAGGTGGCGGGCGAGTTCCGCGCCGAGGGCGCCGGTGCCGCCGGTGATCAGGACCGTGCCCTGCTCGCCGAATCCGGTGGCGCCGGTACCGGGGGCGGTCCTCGTCAGCCTGGGCACCGTCGTCCGGCCGGCCCGGATGGATATCTGGGGCTCGCCCGTGGCCACGGCCGCGGGAAGCCGTCGTAGGGACTCCGGGTGGCCGTCCACGTCGACCAGCACGACCTGTCCGGGCATCTCCGACTGCGCCGTGCGCACCAGCCCCCAGACGGCGGCCCCGGCCAGATCGGGTACGGCGGCGGTGGCGTTCCGCGTCAGGACCAGCAGCCGTGCGCCCGCCGAGGCGGGGTCGTCCTGCCAGTTCTGCAACGTCCTGAGCATTCTGGCGGTGAGGTCGTGTGTCGCGGACACGGGATCGGGGTCGTCCACGAGCCCCACTGCCGTGGCCACCACCAGGTCGGGCCTGGTTCCGACGGCATCGGCCGGGTGGGTGAGGCCGGGGAGGAGCGCGGCGAGGCCCAGGTCGTCGGGGCCGACGGTGGTCCAGAGGCCGCCCTCCGCGCCGTCGGGTGCCTCGACGGGCACCCAGTCGGGGCACAGCAGGGCGCGCCGGACCAGGTCCTCGGCGGGATCGCGCCGTATGCCGGGGAGTTCCCGGGTGGTCAGGGAGCCGACGATGGCGACCGGCCTGCCCGTCGGGTCGGCCATGCTCACCGAGACGGAGTCCGCGCCCTGTTCGGTCAGCCGCACCCGCAGCGCCGTGGCTCCACCGGCGTACAGGCGCACCCCGCTCCAGCCGAACGGCACCCGGACCGGCGCCGACTCCGGACCGGGACCGGACGCGGCCAGCAGGGCGACATGCAGGGCGGCGTCGAACAACGCCGGATGCAGCGCGAACCGGGCCGCCTGTCCGGCCCCCGGCTCGGGCAGCCGTACCTCGGCGAACAGGTCCCCGCCCCGACGCCAGATCGCCTGGACGCCCTGGAACGCGGGGCCGTAGACGATGCCGTCCTGCGCCACCGTGTCGTAGGCGTCCGTGAGGTCCAGCTCGACGGCGTCCTCGGGCGGCCACACCGTGAAGTCGCCCTCGGGGAAGTCGTGTTCCGCCGTCTCCGGCACGCTCGCCAGTACTCCGGTGACATGCCGGGTCCACGGCACGTCGGAGTCGTCCGCGGCAGGTTCCGGATTCCCGGGGCGGGCATGGATGTCGACCGAGCGCCGGCCTTCGGCGTCGGCGGGGCCGACCAGGACCTGGACGCACACCGCGGCGCCGGTGGGCAGCGTGAGCGGTGCCAGGACGACGAGGTCCTCCACTCCCCCGCACCCCACCTGGTCCCCGGCGCGGACCGCCATCTCCACGAAGGCCGTCGCGGGCACCAGACGCACACCGGCGACGACATGGTCGTCCAGCCATGGCTGGGCCTCGGCGGAGAGCAGCCCGGACAGCACCGCGCCGCCCGTGTCCGGCAGCGTGAAGGCCGGGCCCAGCAGCGGATGGCCCTGTGCGCGCGTCACCGTGGAGGCATGGTCCGTCGTGCTCGGAGGGTCCAGCCAGTACCTGCGGCGCTGGAAGGCGTACGTCGGCAGGTCCACGCGGCGTGCCCCGCTGCCGGCGAACACGGCGGGCCAGTCGACGCCCGCGCCGCGTACATGGAGGCGGGCCAGGGCGGACAGCAGGGTCTCCGGCTCCGGCTCGCCCGGCCGGACGGTGGCGGCGAGCACCGGCTCCGGCTCCTGACCGCCCGGGGCCGCCGCGACGCAGTCCTCGGCGGCCGCGGTCAGGACGGGTCGCGGCCCCAGTTCCAGGAACGCCGCGACGCCCGCGTCGTGCAACCACCGCACCGCGTCCGCGAACCGGACCGGCAGACGCACATGCCGCACCCAGTAGTCCGCGGAACACAGGTCCTCGCCCACGCCCGCCGATGCGGCGCTGACGACCGGGATCCGCGGTGGCCGGAAGGTCAGTCGTTCGGCGACCCGGCGGAACTCGTCGAGCATCGGCTCCATGAGCGGCGAGTGGAAGGCGTGGCTCACCCGCAGTCGTACGACACGCCGCCCCTGTGCGGCGAACCGGTCGGCGAGGGAGCGCACGTCCTCGCCCGGCCCGGAGACGACGACGGAGCGGGGCCCGTTCACCGCGGCGATCGCGACCCGTCCCGCGAGCCCGGACTCCACGAGGAGCGCGGCCACCTCGTCCTCCGCCGCGTGCAGAGCCGCCATCCGTCCGCCCGCCGGGAGCGCCTGCATCAGACGGCCTCGGGCGGCGACGAGTTCCGCGGCGTCGGCGAGGTCCAGCACACCGGCGACATGGGCCGCCGCCAGCTCGCCGACCGAGTGTCCCGCGAGGAAGTCCGGCCGCACGCCCCAGGATTCCAGCAGGCGGAACAGCGCCACCTCGAAGGCGAACAACGAGGTCTGGGTGAAGTCCGTACGGTCGAGCAGCGCGGCCTCGGCCGATGCGGGGTCCGCGAACATCACCGTGCGCAGCGGGTGCTCCAGATGACGGTCCAGCTCTCCGCACACCTCGTCGAGCGCGGCGGCGAAGACCGGGAACGCCTCGCTCAACTCCCGTCCCATGCCCAAGCGTTGGGCGCCCTGCCCGGTGAAGAGGAACGCCGTGCGCAGACCGGGGCCGTCCGCTACGTCCCGGAAGGTCGTGACGCCGTGCTCACCTCGGGCGAGGATGCGCAGGGCCGCCACCATGCCGTCGATGTCACCGGCCGACACCGCCGCCCGGTGGGGCAGCGTGGACCTCGACACGGCGAGGGAGAAGCCGGTGTCCGTCATCGGCACGTCCGGCCGGGCCGCCACCCAGGCCGCCAGCCGCCGCGCCTGGGCGCGCAGTGCGGTCTCGTCGGCCGCGGAGATCAGCCAGGGCACCGCGGGTACGGGAGCCGGCTCGGCGCCGGGCACCGCGGCTGCGGAAGTCGGCCCGACGGCGGGCACCGCGGCCGCGGAAGTCGGCCCGACGGCGGGCACCGCGGCCGCGCGAGTCTGCCCGGCGTCGGGCCCCGCGTGCTCGGCGGGCTCCGGGACGTGTTCGAGGATGACGTGGGCGTTGGTGCCGCCGATCCCGAACGCCGAGACACCGGCTCGGCGCGGGCGGCCGGTCGTCGGCCACGGGCGGGAGGCGGTCAGGAGTTCCACTCGGCCCGAGGACCAGTCCACATGGGGCGACGGCGCGTCGACGTGCAGGGTGCGCGGCAGTACGCCGTGCCGCATCGCCATCACCATCTTGATGACCCCGGCGACGCCCGCCGCCGCCTGGGTGTGCCCGAGGTTGGACTTGACCGAGCCCAGCCACAACGGCGGTTGCTCCGGGGTACGTCCCTGCCCGTAGGTCGCCAGCAGCGCGTGCGCCTCGATCGGGTCGCCGAGTGTGGTGCCGGTGCCGTGGGCCTCCACCGCGTCCACGTCGCCGGGCCGTAGTCCCCCGCTGTCCAGTGCCTGCTCGATCAGCCGCTGCTGGGCCTGTCCGCTGGGTGCGGTGAGGCCGTTGGAGGCGCCGTCGGAGTTGACGGCGGTACCCCGCAGCACGGCCAGGACCGGGTGGCCGTTCCGCCGCGCGTCGGACAGCCGTTCCAGGAGCACCATGCCGGCTCCCTCGCTCCAGCCGGTGCCGTCCGCCGACGAGGAGAACGACTTGCAGCGGCCGTCGGGGGCGAGCCCGCGCTGCCGGCTGAACATGACGAACGACTTGGGCGTCGCCATGACGGTGACGCCCCCGGCCAGGGCGAGTGAGCACCGGCCCGAGCGCAGCGCCTCCAGCGCCGAGTGCATCGAGACGAGCGAGGACGAGCAGGCGGTGTCGACCGTGACGGCGGGCCCGTGAAAGCCGAACGTGTAGGAGATCCGGCCGGAGGCCACACTGCCCGCCGAGCCGATGCCCAGATGGGCTTCCAGCTCGTGGGGGCCGTTGAAGCGGGTGGCGTAGTCGTCGAACATCACCCCGACGAACACGCCCGTGTCGCTTCCGCGCAGCGACAGCGGGTCGATGCCGGCCCGTTCCAGTACCTCCCAGGAGGTCTCCAGGAGCAGCCGGTGCTGGGGGTCGGTGGCCAGGGCCTCGCGCGGCGAGATCCCGAACAGGCTCGTGTCGAACTCCGCGGCGCGGTGCAGGAAGCCGCCGTGCCGGGTGTAGGTCGTGCCGAACCCGTCCGGGTCGGGGTCGTAGAGGGCTTCCAGGTCCCAGCCCCGGTCGGCCGGGAAGCCGGAGATCGCGTCGCCCTCCTCGGCCACCAGCTGCCAGAGGTCCTCGGGCGAGCCGACGTCACCGGGGTAGCGGCAGCTCATGGCGACGATCACCACCGGATCGTCGGCCAGGTCGCGCGCGGCACGCGGGACGGCCGTACCGGCACGAGGGGTCTGCGTGGTGGTGAGTTCGGTCCATATGTGCCGGGCGACTTCGGCGGGCGTGGGCCGGTCGAAGACCAGGGTGGCCGGCAGGCGCAGTCCGGTCAGTGTGCTCAGCCGCTCGACCAGCGTGACGGCGCCCACGGAGGTGAGTCCGAGGTCGGTGAACGCTCGGTCGGCGGCCGGTCGCCTGCCCGGCTCCGCCCCGCACAGTGCGGCCGTCTCGTCCAGCACCGTCGCGAGGAGGACGTCCGGCGAGGCGGGCGGCTCGGCCGGGCTCGGGTCGCCGGGCCGCGCGCCGGACGGTGCGTCCGGTCGGGGCGGGTCCAGTACGACGGCCGTACGCGTGATCTTGCCGGATGCCGTGCGGGGAACGGACGCGATCCGCCGGATCGTCACCGGGACCTTGTGCTCGGCGAGCAACGCCCGGCAGTGGGCCTGCACTTGAGCCAGGTCGAGGCTGTCCGTGCCCGGCACCACACCGGCGACGGGCACCTCGCCCAGGACCGGGTGCGCGGCCCCCGTCACGACGGCGTCGGCCACACCGGGGCAGCTCAGCAGCGCGTCCTCGATCTCCGCCGGGTGGATGTTCTCGCCGCCCCGGATGATCATCTCGCTGACCCGGCCGGTGAGTGTGAGGCTTCCGTGTTCCGCCCAGCGGCCCATGTCGCCGGTGCGGTACCAGCCGTCGACGAGGGCCGCCGCCGTCGCCTCGGGCTGGTCGCGGTAGCCCGTCATGATCCCCGGACTCCGTACCCACACCTCCCCCTCCCCGTCCGCCGGGGCGGGCTCGCCGGACCGCGGGTCGACCAGCCGCACCCGGACGCCCGGCACCGGCTGCCCGCAGGAGCCTTCGGCACTCGGCTCGTCCGGCCGGGAGATGGCTATCGCGCCACAGGTCTCGGTGCTGCCGTAGAAGTCGAGGAGGGGCGCTCCCAGCAGGCTCTCGACGGACTGCCGCAGTCGTACGGAGCTCGGTGCCCCGGCCACGACGGCCAGCCGCAGGCCCGTGCGCGTCGGCCCGTTCTCCTCGAAGTCGGCGGTGGTGGGCGCCAGTTGGCGGTAGGTCGTGGGTACTCCCGCCAGCATGGTGAACGGGCCGTCGGGGTGGTCCGCCGAGGCGCGCACCTGGTGGAGCAGTTCGCCGGGCGCGAGCAGATCGCCCGTGAGGTGGGTGCTCGCACCGACCGCGACGGTTCCCAGGAGCGCGAGCGAGTGCCCGAAGCTGTGGAACAAGGGGAGCGGCCACAGCAGCCGGTCGGCGGCGGAGAACCCGAGGATCGGGGCGTAGCACGCGGCGACCGACCACAGCGCGCCGCGCTGAGTGGACATCACGCCCTTCGGGCGGCCCGTGGTGCCGGAGGTGTAGAGCAGCCACGCCGTCTCGTCGAGCCCGAGATCGTCCCGTGGCCGTTCGGCGGTGTCCGTGCCGGCGACGTCGCTGAACAGCACGGTCGAGGCGGGCGCGTCCGCGGGGACCGGGTCCGCGCCGGTCAGCAGCACATGGGCGGGCCGGCACTCGGGTGGCAGCCGCTTCACGCGGGCCAGGCGTGCGGGGTCGACGATGACGACCGACGCCCCGCTGTCGGCGAGGAGTTGGGCGAGTTCCGCGTCGGAGGTGCGCGGATTCAGGGGGACTCCGACGGCGCTCGCCCGGAGCACGGCCAGACAGCTCTCCACCGTCTCCACGGAGGTACCGAGGCAGAACGCGACCCGGTCGCCGCGACCGACGCCCACGCGGGCGAGATGCGCCGCGAGTCTGGCGGTGCGCAGCTCCAGTTCGGCGTAGGAGACGCTGCGCGCGGAGTCGGAGAACGCCAGGCGGTCCGGCGTGCGGTCGGCATGTGATTCAAGCAGCCCGGATACGGGCCGTATCAGTTCTTTACTCAGCAATTTTCCAACCCTGTGCGACTTGGGCTCAGAATCCCGGGAACGCGGCGTCTGGAACATGCTCCTACGCCTCGTACGGAAAACAGAGGATTCAAAGCCACACCGTGTACTCGCCGCCAAGGATGGCGATTTCGCGGTCACCGCTCCGAATCGGCGACCAGCGCGTCCAGTTCGGCGTCCCGCATGCCGAGCAAGAGCTGCTCGCGGGCGCGCCGGGCGCGCAAGGGCCCCAGAAGAGCGAACCGCACTCCGAAGCCGCCGACCCCGTCGTCGTTACCTTTCACCGCGCCGTGCAGCTCTCCGGCTCGCGGTCATCGGACCTGCCGTGCGAACGCGTTGTACGCGTCCTCGTCGAAGAGGACGAACCTGACCTCCTCGACGGACGTCCGCGTCGCCCGTACGGTCTCCACCGCGATCCGGGCGGCGTCGTCCATCGGCCATCCGTAGATGCCCGCCGACACGGCCGGAAAGGCGACGGTGCGGGCGCCCAGTTCGTCCGCCACCCGTAGCGACTCCCGGTAGCAGGAGGCCAGCAGCTCCGACCGGTCCTCCTCGTGGGAGTACCGGGGCCCCACCGTGTGGATCACCCACCGGGCGTCCAGCTCTCCGGCGGTGGTGGCGACCGCCTGCCCCGTGGGCAGGCCCTTGCCGTAGTGGGAGGCGCGCAGCTTGCGGCACTCGTCGAGGATCGCCGGGCCGCCGCGGCGGTGGATCGCGCCGTCGACCCCGCCCCCTCCCAGGAGGGAGGAGTTCGCGGCGTTGACGATCGCGTCGACGCTCTCTCGTGTGATGTCGCCCTGGACGAGCCTGATGGTGGTCATGACTGCCTCTATAGCAGCCCCCCGTACGAACGGGCCGGGACAGACCGTCTTTGCTCCCGGCCCCGGGAGGACGGTTTCCCGCCGTATCCGTGAGGAACGGTGGTGTTCCGCGGCGGGCGACTCTGGGATCCTCATTACTGATCCCGGGTGAACGTTCCCCCAAGAAGTCCACAGACGCCGATGAGCGGAACTGCGGAGACACCCGTGGACATGCGATACGAGGCCTATTGCCTCATGAACCCCTGCTTCTATGACACGCCCACCCGTGTCCAGGAACAGGACAACGACTTCCACCAGGCCCGGTGCCCGGTCCCGGACGCATGGCAGCGCTCCGGACTGGACGACTGGGTGGTGCTCGGTCCCGACGGTGTCGAACTGCCCCCGCAGGGCTGGAAGATCCATGTGTCGGCCACCCTCGACAACGCCCAGGACGTGCTCACCGCGGTGTGGGACTACTGCGTGCCCCGCCGCATCGCCTTCAAGTTCCTGCGCGGCGCGGACAACCTGCTGCTGGCCAACGCCAAGTACGCCCACCGCGGATCGAGCGGCAAGTTCGTCACCCTCTACCCGGCCGACGAGGCCCAGCTGGAGACGGTCCTCACCGAGCTGGGCGCCGTCCTGCAAGGCCGGTCCGGCCCGTACATCCTCAGTGACCTGCGCTGGGGGGACGGCCCGCTGTACGTCAGGTACGGCGGCTTCAGTTCCCGGACCTGCGTGGCGCCGGACGGGGAGACCGTCCCGGCGATCGAGGACGGGTCGGGGCAGCTGGTGCCCGATGTGCGCGGACCGGCGTTCCGGGTGCCGGAGTGGGTGACGCTGCCCGGGTTCCTCGAACCCCAGGTGGCGGCGCGCAACAGCTCGACCGTCGCCGAGCTGCCGTACCGCATCGAGAGCGCCGTGCACTTCTCCAACGGCGGCGGCCTGTACACCGGCCATGACCTGCGGACCTGCCGGCGGGTCGTCCTCAAGGAGGCCCGGCCGTACGCGGGGCTCACCCTGGACGGCGCCGACGCGGTCACCAGGCAACGGCGCGAGAGGGAAGCCCTCGAACAGTTGCGCGGGCTCGACTGTGTGCCGGAGCTGCTCGACCACTTCGTGCTGGGTGAACACCACTTCCTGGTCGAGGAGTTCATCGAGGGACAGACGCTCAACAGCCTCTTCGTGGACCAGTACCCGCTGGTCCTGCCGCAGGCCGACGTCACGCACACCGGCGGCTACACCTCCTGGGCCCTCGACATGCTCGACGAGGTCGAGCAGGCAGTCGCCGCGGTGCACGGCCGGGGCATGATCATCGGCGACCTGCACTCCGACAACATGCTGGTCCGCCCCGACGGCCATGTGGTGCTGATCGACTTCGAGGGCGCCGCCGACTCGGCCGAGCGGGGACGGCAGCGGCTCGCCGCGCCGGGGTTCGCGGCCCCGGCCGGCCGTACCGGCATCGACATCGACCACTACGCACTGGCCTGTCTGCGGCTCTCCCTGTTCATGCCGCTCACCGGGCTGCTGGAGCTGGAGCCGGGAAAGGCGGCGCAGCTCGCCGAGGAGGCCGCCCGGGAGTTCCCCCTGCCCGCCGGGTTCTTCGACCAGGCCGTACGGGTGATCACCGGAGAGGACGCCCCTACGACGGCCGGCTCCGGGGCGCCGCGGCGGCTGGAGCCGGACCGGCGGGGCTGGGTGCGCGCCCGCGCGTCCCTGGCCGCCGGCATCCTCGCGGCCGCCACACCCGAGCGGGACGACCGGCTGTTCCCGGGCGACGTCGAGCAGTTCACCGCGCCGGGCGGCGGGCTGGGGCTCGCGCACGGTGCGGCGGGGGTGCTGTACGCGCTCGACGAGGTGGGTGCCGGCCGGCACCCGGACCACGAGGACTGGCTCGTACGGCACGCCCTGCACCCGGAGCCCGGCACGCACCTCGGCCTCTACGACGGCCTGCACGGCGTCGCGTACACGCTCGACCGCCTCGGCCATCGCGACGTCGCGATGAAGATCCTCGACCTGTGCCTGGGCGAGCGGTGGCAGCGGCTGGGGACCGGCCTGCACGGCGGGCTGGCCGGCATCGGCCTGAACCTCCAGCACTTCGCCGCCGCCACCGGCGACCCCGCGCTGCGTGACACGGCCCTGTCGGTGGCGGGCCTCGTCGCCGACCGGCTGACGTCGGCCGACGGCGGCGACGACGCGAGCACGGCCGCGGGACTGCTGCGCGGCTGGACGGGGCCCGCCCTGATGTTCCTGCGGCTGTACGAGTCCACCGGCGACCCGGAGTTCCTTGAGCTGGCCGGCACCGCGCTGCGGCGCGACCTGCGCCGCTGCGTCGTCCGGGACAGCGGGGCGTTGGAGGTCGACGAGGGCTGGCGGACCCTGCCGTACCTGGGCGGCGGCAGCGCGGGGATCGGCCTCGTGCTGGACGACTACCTCACCCACCGTGCCGACGACGGGTTCCGTGCGGCGTCCGCCGCGATCCGCACCGCCGCCAGGGAGCGCTTCTTCATCCAGTCCGGGCTCTTCTCGGGCATGGCCGGGATGATCCTCGCCCTCAGCCGGCCGCATCCGCCCGGCACGGCCTGCCTGCGGGACCCGGTGGTCGCCGAGCAGGTGCGCCGGCTGTCCCGGCACGCACTCGACCACCAGGGGCAGCTGGCCTTCCCGGGCGATCAACTGCTGCGCCTGTCCACGGACCTGGCCACCGGCGGCGCGGGCGTCCTGCTCGCCGTGGGCTCGGCCCTGCACGACCGCCCCGTGCGGCTGCCGTTCCTCGCTCCGAGCGAGCGCCGGAACGCGCGCCCCACGGCCCCGGACCCTCGTTCCCGCGAGGCCAGGAAGGAGGTGAGCCCTGATGATCGTTCTTGAGCTGCAGACGCTCGACCCCACCGTCGCCACCGGCGGCGGAGGCGGAGGCGGCAAGAAGCACAGCAACCTCAGTGTCACGCTCTGCGCGGGCAAGGCCAGCAACATCAGCCTGCTGCTGTGCAGCAGCAAGTAGCCGTCCGATGCGGGGGCGCTTCCCGCGCCCCCGCCACCCTGCCCCGGTCGCGCCCGACCCCTCCCCATCGCGCACGACCGGGGCTGCCCGGGAGGAGCCATGGGCCTGCGCGCACCCGATCGCCTCCTGCTGTCGACGGCCCGGCACGGTGGTGTCTGGGTGGGCGTCACGATGCTCATGGCGTCGCTGCTCACCGGCGCCTCCCTGGCGCTGCCGGCCGTCATGGGCCGCACCGTGGACGCCGTCCTGAGCGACGGCGACATCGCGCACTGGCTGACCCTGAGCGGCCTGCTGATCTTCGTCCTGGTGACCTGCGAAGCCCTGGACGACCTGGTGGGGCAGGTGGCCGAGGCCCGGTCGACCGCCTGGCTGCGGCACACGCTGATCGGGCAGGTACTGGCGCTGGGCACCCGGGCCACCCGCAGATTCACGCCGGGTGACCTGGTCAGCCGCCTCGTCGGCAACGCGGCACGGACCGGGAACGTCGCCTCTGGCCTGGTGTGGGTCGTCATGGGCCTCGTACCGCCGCTCGGCGCGATCGTCGCCCTGGCGCTCATCGACTACTGGCTGTGCCTGACCTTCCTCGCCGGGATGCCGCTCGTGGTGCTCCTGGTGCGGGCCTTCCTCCGTGACATCTCCGACGCCAACGAGGGCTACTTCCGCGTCCAGGGAAGCATCGCCGCACGGCTCACCGACGCCCTGGGCGGCATCCGGACGATCACCGCGGCCGGCACCGTCGACCGCGAGGCACGACGTGTCCTCGCGCCGCTTCCCGAACTGCGCCGGCACGGGCTGAGCATGTGGGACACGGTCGCCCGGATCTCGGCGAGCGGAGCCCTCGTCGTCCCCCTGCTGGAGGTCGCCGTGCTGGCCGTGGCCGGTCTGGCCCTCTCGCAGGGGCGCATCACGGCGGGCGACGTGCTCGCGGCGAGCGAGTACGTCGTCATGGCGGCCGGCATCGGCGACGTGATGTCCTCGCTGAACCAGCTGGCCCAGGCCCGTGCGACGGCCGGCCGCATCGCCGAGGTGGTCGCCGAACCGCCGGTGGCGTACGGCGACGCGCGCCTTCCCGAGGGCTCCGGGCAGCTGGAGTTCCGGAACGTGACGATGCGCGGCACGGGCGGTGCGGGCGGTGCAGGCGGCGCCAGCAGCGCGGGGGGTACCGGCGGCACGGGTGGTACCGGCGGCGCCGTGCTCTCGGGTCTCGACCTGGTCGTCCCCGGAGGCGCCCTGGTCGCCGTGGTGGGGAGGTCGGGCTCCGGGAAGTCGCTGCTGGCCGCGCTCGCCGGGCGGCTGGTCGACCCGGACGAGGGCGAGGTACGGCTGGACGGTGTGCCGCTGCGCCGCCTGGGCCGGGAGGAGCTCAGGCGGGCGGTCGGCTACGGCTTCGAACGCCCGGTGCTGCTCGGGGAGACCTTCGCCGACGCGATCGGATTCGGCCCCCGGCCCGTGTCCGATCAGGAGCTGACGGCCGGGGCCAGGGCGGCCCGGGCCGACGCGTTCATCCGGCACATGCCGGCCGGCTACGGCAGCCGCGTCGCCGACACGCCGATCTCCGGCGGGGAAGCCCAACGGGTCGGGCTGGCACGGGCGTTCGTGCAGGCCGGCCGGGTGCTGATCCTCGATGACGTCGCCGCCAGCCTGGACACGGTGACCGAGCATCACATCAGCCAGGTGCTCACCGGCGCGCTCGCCGACCGTACGCGGATCGTCGTGACGCACCGGGCCTCCACGGCGGCCCGCGCGGACCTCGTGGTCTGGCTCGCCGACGGCACGGTGCGCGGGCGGGGGACGCATCGCGCGCTGTGGGCGGATCCCGCCTACCGGGCCGCGTTCCAGGCGGATGGAGGGAGTGTGCGGTGCGACGGCGATCGGTCCGGATCCTTCGCTCCTCGCTGAGCAGTCGGCGCCGGGAGTACGGGCGGCTCGTGGCCTGGTCGCTGGTCCAGGCCGTACCGGCGTTTCTGTCCGGGTGGATCGTGGCCCGCGCCGTGGACGACGGTTTCCTCGCCGACCGGCCCGCCACCGGTTTCCTCTGGCTGGGCGTCCTGGCGCTCGCCTGTCTCGTCGGAGCCTGGGCCACCCGGCACGCCACCCTGGGGCTCGCCGCGCTCATCGAACCCTTCCGGGACGAGCTGGTCACCCTCGTGACCACGGGCACGCTGCACCGGTCCGCCCGGCTGGGCGAGCCAGCCGACACCGCCGGGGTGGCCCGGCTCACCGAGCATGTCGAACGGGCCCGGGACGCCTACGGCGCGATCGTGCTGTTCGTGCAGGGGTTCCTGGTCACCACGGTGGGTGTGTGCGTGGGGCTGGCCGGCCTCGATCCCGTACTGCTCGTGCTCGTGCTGCCCCCGCTGCTGATCGGCCTCGCCCTGTTCGCCGCGGCGCTGCGGGCGATGGCCGCACAGCAGCGGGAGGTCATCCTGGCGGACGAGCGCATCGCCGAGGCGGCCGGCGCCCTCACGGGCGGGCTGCGGGACGTGGTCGCGTGCGGTGCCGAGGAACGCGTACGGGCGCAGACGGGTGCCCGGGTGGACGCCGCGGCGCGGGCCGCCGTGTCGCTGGCCCGGCTCACCGCCGTCCGGACCGCCGCCCTGGGCATCAGCGGCTGGGTACCTCTGCTGCTCATCCTGCTCGGCGCACCCTGGCTGGTCCGCAACGGTGTGACGGCGGGCGCGATCCTCGGGGCGGTCACCTACGTGTCGCAGGCACTGCAACCGGCCCTGCAGGGGTTCGTCCAGGGACTCGGCAGCAGCGGACTGTGGCTGCTCGTCACCGTGGGCCGGATGGCCGAGATCGCGGCGGAGCCGGAGCGCTCCGGGGCCGGAGCCGCCGAACCCGGGGCCGTGGGGGCCGGTAGCGACGCCACGTCGGCGCATGCCCCCGTCCGGCCCGGTGCCGCCCGTGTGGAGGCGCGTGGGCTCACCTTCGGTTACGCCGAGTCCGCGGAGCCGGTGATTCAAGATCTGGACCTTGTCGTGCGGCCGGGTGAGCACCTCTCCGTGGTGGGGCCGAGCGGTGCCGGGAAGTCCACCCTCGCCGCGCTGATCGCGGGGGTACTGGAACCGCGGGCGGGGCAGGTGCGCCTCGACGGGGTACCGGTTCTCGCCCTGGCCGGGGGCGACGACCTGGCCCGGCGCCGGGTGCTCATCCCGCAGGAGGCGTACGTGTTCTCCGGGACGCTGGAGGAGAACCTCGCCTACCTGGTACCCGGCGCCGGCCGGGCGGACGTGGAGGCCGCGGTCCGTGCCGTGGGCGCGGCCGAGCTGGTGGAGCGGCTGGGGGGCTACGACGCACCGCTGGACCCGCGTGACCTCTCGGCCGGGGAGCGCCAGCTCGTGGCCCTGGCCCGCGCCCTGCTACCGGCACCCCGACTGACGTTGCTGGACGAGGCCACCTGCCATCTCGACCCGGTCGCCGAGGCGGTCGCCGAGCGGGCCTTCGCCCGTCGCCCGGGCACCCTGATCGTGGTGGCCCATCGCATCAGCTCGGCGCTGCGGGCCGACCGGATCCTGGTCATGGACGGCACGCGGATCGTCCTCGGCACCCACGAGGAGCTGATCGCCGGCTGCGCGCTCTACCGCGACCTGGTCGGCCACTGGGGCACGGCGGACCCGCCCTTGGCGCCCGTCGGGCCGAGGAGCCGTACGAGGCGGGTACGGGAGGCGGTCCGGGTCCTCCTGCGGCTCGCCGTTCACCTCCCCGCGGTCACACCCAGCCCGACTCCCGGGCGATCCGGATGGCGTCGATCCGATTGCGGCCGCCGGTCTTCCTGGTGATCGCCGACAGGTGATTGCGGACCGTGGCCACGGACAGCGACAACCGCTCGGCGATCTCGCGGGTGGGTGTGCCGTCGGCGGTCAGCCGCAGGATCTCCACGTCCCGAGGGGTCAGCGGGTTCTCCCCCGCGTCCAGCGCGACCAGCGCGAACTCGGGGTCGATGAACCGCTGCCCCCTGACCAGCTTGCGGACGCCGTGGACCAGGCGGTCCGCCGGGGCGTTCGTGCTGATGACACCGGGCGCGTGCAGGTCGAGGATGCGGCGCAGCCGGTCGGGTGTCGTCGAGGCCATCAGCAGCAGCATCCGGCAGTCCGGCAGCCGCGCCCCCAGCTCGCCCCGCGCGGCGAACTCCTCCCCTTCCTTGGAGTCGACGTCGATGACGGCCACGTCCGGGCGGCACAACTGTGCCCGCGCGAGCACCTCACCATTGCCCTCGGCTTCGGCAACGACCTCGATGTCCTCTTCGCGAGACAGCAGAGCGGCGAACGCTCCCCGCACCAGGCGGGCTTTCTCGACGAGAAGAACGCGTATCAATGTCGCTCCACCCTTTGCACGCCCCCTGGGCCAATTATCCCTCTCCTTCCGGGAATTTCAGTTCGGCCCACGGGGGCGGGCCATCGTGCGTCACGGAAGGTTGATCACCAGGCGACGGGCAGTGAGCGCACCCCGTGCACCGTGCTCGTGGACAGGGCCAGCGACTCCGGCGGGGCCGTCATCCGCAGCGTCGGGAGCCTGCGGAACAGGGCGGACAGGCCGAGGCGGAGCTCGGTGCGGGCCAGCGACTGGCCGAGGCACTGGTGCAGGCCGTGGCCGAAGGCGAGGTGACCGGCCGCGTCACGGCGCACGTCCAGGGTGTCCGGGTCGGCATACGTCGACGGGTCGCGGTTGGCGGACTGCAACGCCACCACCACGCCCTCCCCGGCGCGGATCCGCACCCCGGACAGCTCGACGTCCTCCGTGGCGACCCGCCGTATCCCGGAGTGGATGACGGTCAGATGGCGCAGGAGTTCCTCCACCGCCCCGGGCCACAGGGAGTCGTCGGCGCGCAGTGCGTCGAGCTGGGCCGGGTTGTGGAGCAGGGCGATCACGGCGAGCGGGAACATGTTCGCCGTCGTCTCGTGGCCCGCCAGCAGAAGCAGCGAGACCATGCCCGTGGCCTCGTCGAGGGTGGCCTCGCCGGTCGCCACGCGCTCGGTGGCCAGCCGGGAGATCAGATCGTCGGCGGGCTCCTGCGCGCGCCGCTCGATGAGGGCGCGCAGATAGCCGTAGAGCGCCACACGGGCGGACATGGCCTCGGCCGGGTCGCCGGCGACGCTGGTGAGGGCGTTGGACTTCTCCCGGAAGAAGCCGTGGTCCTCGTAGGGGACGCCGAGCAACTCGCAGACGGCCAGGGTGGGCAGCGGCAGCGCGTACGCCGCGACCAGGTCCGCCTCCGTCGCGCCGCCGTCCGTCATCGCGTCCAGCAGGTCGTCGCAGATCCGCTGGACGGCGCCCTCCATCCGCTCGATGCGCCGGAAGGTGAAGTCGGGGATCAGCATGCGGCGCAGCCGGGTGTGGTCCGGCGGGTCCATCTGGTGGAAGAGGCCGGGCGCCTGCGGCGGCGCGCCGGGGCGGGTGTGAGGGAAGTTCGGGTGGTTGGCGTCCGCGCTGAAGCGGGGGTCCGCGAGGACCGTGCGGGCGTCCTCGTGACCGGTGACCAGCCAGGGGCTGTTGTCGCCCCAGATCGTCACCCGGCGGATCGGCTCCTCGGCCTGCCACTTGGCGTACTCGGGTGCCGGGTCCAGCAGGGGGCGGATGGTGGGGAGGGCCGGGTGGGTCGTCATATCGCCGTACCTTCTGTTCCTTCGGTTCCTTCGGTTCCTTCGGTTCCTTCCGGTCCTTCGTCGGTCAGGCCCGCGAGGTCCAGCAGCAGCGACTTGACCTCCGTGGCGGCGTACGCGTCCCTCGCCCCGTCCGGCTCCGAGCACAGCAGTACGGGGCCGTGGTCGGGGTCGGCGGGCAGCCGGCCGTGGCTGCCGCGGACGCCGGACGGGTCCAGCGGGACCGTCTTGAGGCGGTAACGGAAGCCGAGCTTCTTGCGGGCGACCTGGCCGACGGCGCGCAGCTTCACGGCCGGGACCGTCTCGTCGTAGAGCAATTCGGCGGGGTCGTAGCCGGGCTTGCGGTGGATCTCGACCTGGCGGGCGAAGTCGGGGGCGCGTGCGTCGTCCAGCCAGTAGTAGTACGTGAACCAGGCGTCCGGGTCGGCGAGTGCGACGAGTTCGCCGGAGCGTTCGTGGTCCAGGCCGTGCGCCGCCTTGCCGTCCGCGTCCAACACCCGCTCCACGCCGTCGAGTTCACCGACGAGCTTCGCGACGGCCTCGGTGTCGGCCGGGTCGCGGACGTACACATGGGCGACCTGGTGGTCGGCGACCGCGAAGGCGCGCGATGTCCACGGGTCGAGGTACTCCATGCCGTCCTGGGTGTACACCTCCAGCAGCCCGGCCCGGCGCAGGGCGCGGTTGATGTCGACGGGGCGGGAGACCGGGGTGATGCCGTACTCGCTGAGCGCCACGACGGTCGCGCCCTCGCGCCGGAAGTGGTCGAGCAACGGGCGCAGGGCGTCGTCCAGTTGGCGGGCCGCCCGGATGGTCGCGGCCGAGTCGGGGCCGGAGCGCTGGGGCTCGTAGTCCATCTGCGGGATGTAGACGAGGGTGAGGTCGGGGCGCTTCTCGTCGAAGATCTGGCGGGCGGCGCCCAGGATCCACTGGGTGGAGGGCATGCCCGCGTTGGGGCCCCAGTAGGTGAAGAGGGGGAACGGGCCGAGCCGGTCCACGAGTTCGTCGTGCAGGGCGGGCGGCCAGGTGTAGCAGTCGGGTTCCTTGGCGCCGTCGGAGTAGTAGATGGGGCGCGGGGTGACCGTCCAGTCGACGTCGGCGCCCATCGCGTACCACCAGCAGACGTTGGCGACCTTGTAGTCGGGGTCGGTCTTGCGGGCCGTCTCCCAGATCTTCTCGCCGCCGACGAGCGCGTTGTGCTGGCGCCACAGCATGACCTCACCGAGGTCGCGGAAGTACCAGCCGTTGGCGACGGCGCCGTGCGTGGACGGCGGCTCACCGGTGAGCAGGGTGGACTGGACGGTGCAGGTCACGGCGGGCAGCACGGTGTCGAGCCGGGCCTGGAAGCCGCGCTCGCCGAGGGCGGCCACGGCGGGCATGTGCTTGAGGAGCTTCGGGGTCAGGCCGACGATGTCGAGTACGACCACGCGGTTCATGAGGGGTCCTCCTTGAGGCCGAGACCGGTCAGCCGGTCACGGGCCCAGGCGAGTTCGGCGGCGATACCGCCGGGCAGGTCGGCGGGCGGTTCGGGCAGGACGGACCAGGTGTAGGTCTCGACCTCGATGTGTGCGCAGTGGGCCGAGGCCCCGCCGAGCAGCCCGGCGAGGACCTGGTCCAGCTGACCGGCGGTGGTACGCAGCGGGGGCTCGGGCTGTGTGTGCAGCGGGGCGTGGAAGTGGACGCGCCAGGGGCCGCCGTCGGCGGGCAGCCCACCGTCGAGGGCGTCGGGGAGGTCGTCGACCCCGAGGACACCACCGTCGGTCACCGTACGGGTCTGGTGCAGGAACCGGGGTTCGGCAAGCCGGTGCAGGGCCGCACGCGCGGCGGGATCACCGGGCCGCTCGGCCTCCACGGCACAGGACGCCTGGAGCTTGACCACGGGCAGCCCGGCCTCCGCGAGCCGCCGCAGCGCCTCGGCCGGTTCCTCGAACTGCACGGCGAGATGGCAGGCGTCGAGACAGATCCCGAGCCGGTCGGGATCCAGTCCGCCCAGTTCACGTACCGCCTGGGTGGTGGTCTCCACGACGCACCCGGGTTCCGGCTCGAAACCGACGCGGATACGGCGGCCCGTCCACGCTTCGAGGGCGGCGAGCCCGGCGGTCAGCCGGTCCAGGGCACGGCGGGCCTCCTCGGCGCAGGCGCGGTGCCACGGGGTACGCCAGGCGAGCGGCAGGGTGGAGACACTGCCGTGGCCGACGTCGTCCGGGAGGAGGGCGGCGAGGACCCGGGCGCAGTCCAGGGTGTACTTCAGCCGGGCCTCGTCGGCCCAGTCGGGCAGGTACACGTCCTTCTTGACGACCTCGCGGTGGAAGCCGGCGTACGGAAAGGCGTTGAGGGTGACGGTCTCCAGCCCGCGCGCCCGCAGCTCGGCCTTGAGGCGCTCCAACGCGCCCTCGTCGTCGGCGAGTTCGCTGACCACGGGCTGCGCCAGCCACAGCCCGATGCCGAGCCGGTCTACGCCGAGGCGCTCACGCACGGGCTCGGCGTGGTCGGCGAGCTGGGCGATCACGCCCTGGAGGTCCTCCGCCTGATGGACGTTGCTGCAGTAGCCGAGGTGGACGGTGGTGCCGTCGGGGTGCTGAAACCGCATGGCATGCTCACGCTCCCCCGCGCCGTATGGAGTTCCCCTGGAAGGTGGCCGCCTCGTCCGGCTTGGGCTCTTCCAGCTCAAGGCGTCCGCTCTGCCCGTAGAAGGCGACGGGATTGCGCCACAGCACCCGGTCGACGTCATCGTCGTCGAACCCGGCGGCGAGCATGGCGTCGGCGGTCTTCCGTGTCTTCAACGGATCGGAACGCCCCCAGTCAGCGGCGGAGTTGACGAGGACCCGCTCGGTCCCGTGCTCGCGGAGGATCTCGACCATCCGGTCCTCGCTCATCTTGGTCTTCGGGTAGATCGAGAACCCGGCCCAGCAGCCGCTGTCGAGGACCATGCCGACGGTGAGCTCGTTGAGGTGGTCGAGGACGACGAGCTCGGGGGCGATGCCCGACTCCCGTACGACATCGAGGGTGCGCCGGGTGCCGGTCGCCTTGTCGCGGTGCGGGGTGTGCACCAGGGCGGGCAGCTCGTGCTCGATCGCGAGCTGGAGCTGACGGGCGAGCGCCTCGTCCTCCTCCGGGGTCATCGAGTCGTAGCCGATCTCCCCGACGGCGACGACGCGGTCCTTGGCGAGATAGCGATCCAGTTCGTCCAGGACCGGGAGGCAGCGCGGGTCGTTCGCCTCCTTCGGGTTGAGCGCGATCGTGCAGAAGTGCTGGATGCCGAACTGGGCGGCCCGGTGCGGCTCCCAGCCCAGCAGCCCGTCGAAGTAGTCGTAGAAGCTCTCGGGCGAAGTCCGGGGCTGCCCCAGCCAGAAGGCGGGCTCCACGACGGCACGCACCCCGGCCGCGTACATCGCCTCGTAGTCGTCGGTCGTTCGGGAGGTCATGTGGATATGGGGGTCGAAGATGCGCACGGTCAGTCCTCTTCCTTGAGTACGTCCGCGACTACGTCCATGAGTGCGGGCTTGAGTTCGGCGCCGATGACGTCCGGAAAGGCACGGACGACGGGCCGGATGTCCTGGGGTACGGCCCGTCCCGCGACGATCCGCTCATGGGCGAAGTCGGCGAGCATACGGGCCAGTTCGCGGTCGGCCCGGGTGCCGAGGCCGGCGACGCGGTCGAGCGGGATCTCGCAGAAGACGCACTTCAGTACGGCCTGGCGGTACTCGGCGTCCGGTAGGTGGGCGGCGGCGTAGGGACCGAGGGCGGCCTCGATCAGGGTGGTGTCGTTGCCGCGCAGGGTCTCCCTGACGAGCGGCAGGGCGAGGTCGCCGAGGTCGAGCAGCGGCAGGGTACGGAGCACCGCACGCTGTTCGGCCGGGTCGCCATGCCGGTGCAGGCGGCCGACCTCGTCGGCGAGGGCCTCACCGCTCAGGGGCAGCGCGGTGAGCAGAACGGCCCGGGCGGCCTCGTCGACCGTCCAGTAATCGGTGAGCGGGCCGTGTCCGCAGCGCCTTCGGGCGGCGGGAAAGAGACGCCGTACGGCGGCGGGTTCGGCGGCGACCTGGGCGGCACTCTCGTCCAGCCAGGTGCGGGCCGTTGTGTCCAGTACGGCGGCCAGGCCAGGGCGGGGATCTGCCGGAGCCGGTTGAGACGCGGTCATCACAGCCATGGGGGAGCAACTTCCGGGGAGGTGGGAGGGGTTGGGCGAGGGGGGGAGGAAGGTGGGGCAGGTGGGGAAGGTGGGGGTGCCAGAACAGCCGCGCGGATGCGAAGGGCTGCGGCAGGTTTTACACGGCGGCCGCGGGGTTCCCCACGGCCTCGGGAGTCTCTACGGCAGTAGTGGTCTGGCCAGGCACAGCGGTCTGGACGGGCACAGCGGTCTGTGCGGCCGCCGTCCGCAGGAACTCGATCGAGCGGCGGGCGATGTCGGGCGCGTCGAGGGAGCCGCCCTGGATCTCGACGGAGACCAGACCGCGGTGCCCGAGCTGGCGCAGGGCGGCCAGCACGGGCGGGAAGTCGATCTCACCGGCGCCGAATTCGAGATGCTGGTGGACGCCGCGCCGCATGTCCTCGATCTGCACGTTGCGCAGCATCGGCGCCGCGAGACGCACGCAGTCGAGTACGGGACGCTCCTCCACGCAGTGCGCGTGACCGATGTCCAGGGTGATCCCGAACAGCTCATGCCCGCCGACCAGTCGGGCCAGCTCCAGACAGCGCTCGACGGTGTCGACAAACATGTACGGCTCCGGCTCGAAGGCGAGCGCCACCCCGTACTTCTCGGCCGTCTCCAGCACGGTCCGGACACCGGCCGCGAGCCGCTTCCACGCCTCCGCCTCCGGCAGTGCGCCCGGCGCCGGACCACTGCACAGATGGACGGTGGGCGAGCCGAGGTCGGCCGCGATGCGCAGGGCGCGGCGCAGCAGGTCGATCCTGAGCTCGGAGCCGTCCGACATCAGCGTGGGCAGATGCTTGCCCCAGGGGTCGAGGAAGTAGGGCGCGCCGGTCTCCACCGTGACGTCCAGACCATGCCGCCCGAGCTGCCGGGCGAGCGCGGTGACGCGCCGGGGCAGGTCGTCGGCGTACGGGTCGAGGTGGTTGTGGTCGAGGGTGAGCGCGACGCCGTCGTAGCCGAGGTCGGCGAGGACGCTCAGGACGTCGGACAGCCGATGGTGGGTGAAGCCATTGGTGCCGTAGCCGAACTTGAGGGGGGTGGGGGGAGGTCTCATGGTGCCGGTTCCTCACACGGAGGTGGGTGGGTCTCAGGTGGGCGATATGCGCCGGGCCAGCCGTCGCGCGAGGGGATGGACAACACCGAGCGCGGCGGCGACGGCAGGCGCCCCGCCCCGCGCGGTCAGCGCCGCCTGAAGCGGCAACAGCCCCAGAATCCCGGCCCCGACGGCCCGCCGCAGATTCTCCCCCGAGGGCTCCTGAACGGCGCGGACCTGGGCGGTGCCGTAGGTACCGAGGTAGGCGACGGCCGCGGCGGCGGTGACAGCGGGCCGGAACTTTTCGGCGACGGTTCCGACAGCGCCCTTCAGGGGCGCGGGGAACTGCGCGACCAGCCACGACGGCGCAGCTGACGGCCCACGGCCCTGCGCGGCACTTCCTGCGTCGGCTCGGACGAGGGGAACAGCCGTTGCAATCGCCGTCGCCGCCGACACGGCAAGGGTCGTGGCCGGAACCCGGGCTGGCGCGCCCGCGATCTCGTGCCGGCTGAGCGCCATCAAGGTGTAGGTGTGGATCCCGGTGAGCGCGGCAGGTGCGGCGGCGCGACGCAGCGCCTCCCCGGACGATGCGGCCCCCGGGCCGGGAACCACCGCTCCGGCCAGCACGTCCAGAACCCGCGCCCCCGCCATGGCGACTCCACCCGCCGGGGTGGACTTGAGTTTCAGGTCGTACGCCCAGACCGCTCCGGCCAGCGGCACCGCGGCGAACACACTGCGCCGACCGCCTGCGGCAGCCGCGAGACCCAGCCCCGCCACGGTCAGCCCCCCGGCCACAGCAAGAGCGGCGCGGCGCGGGACGCGCCCGGAAGGCACCGGCCGTTCGGGCCGCTCGACGGCGTCGACCGCCGCGTCGGCGTAGTCGTTGAGGGCCATGCCGGCCCAGTAGAGGCAGACGGAGGAACCGATCACTCCGAAGGTACGGGCGCCCAGCGGGCGTCCGGCTGCGGCCGCTCCCGCGATCACGTCACCGGGGACACTCAGCGCGGCCGGCGCCCTGACGAGCTGGGCGAGGTCGGCGAGGCGCACGGCAGACCGGGATCCGAGGCGAGCAACCGCTTTCCGATCTTTCATGCCCGCACCATACTTCGCGGCAGTTAAGCATTCAGGTACCTAGCACCTGACAAAACAAGTGACAAAGTAGACACGGTTTTTTCTTACCGCGAGGCCCGGACTGACGGTAAACATGGGTCGTTTGAGCAGCCTCACATGAGCTGTTTCACGGCTGCTGCTGCCGCAGCCGCCGCCACACCGCCTTAGCCGCGTTGTGCCCCGACATGCCGTGCACGCCCGGGCCGGGCGGGGTCGCCGACGAGCAGATGAAGACCGCCGGGTGCGGGGTGGAGTACGGGAAGAGCGACAGCTTGGGGCGCAGCAGGAGTTGGAGCCCGGAGGCCGCGCCGGAGGCGATGTCGCCGCCGACGTAGTTCGCGTTGCGGGCCGCGAGTTCGGCCGGTCCGGCCGTGGCGCGGGCGAGGACGCGGTCGCGGAACCCCGGGGCGAAGCGCTCCAGTTGGCGTTCGAGGACGTCCGTGAGGTCTCCGGTCCAGCCGTTGGGCACATGGCCGTACGCCCAGAAGACGTGCTTGCCCTCGGGCGCCCGGCCGGGGTCGACGACGCTGGGCTGCACCGTGATCATGAACGGCCTGTCGGGCGCCCGGCCCTCCCGGGACGCGGCATGCAGCGCGGCGCCGATCTCCGCGCTGTTCCCGGCGATCTGCACGGTGCCGGCCCGCCGGGCCTCCGGGGCGGTCCAGGGCACCGGGCCGTCCAGTGCGTAGTCGACCTTGAACGCGGCGGCGCCGTAGCGATAGCCCTCGTAGTACCGGCCGAATCCGGCGATGCGGGCCAGGGCGGTGGGCGAGGTGTCGAAGATGTACGCGCGCGCGGGCGGCAGGTCGTCGAGCCGCTTGACCTCGTAGTCGGTGTGGACGGCGCCGCCGAGGTCCTTCAGATACGCGGTGAGGGCGTCGGAGATGGACTGGGAGCCGCCGCGGGCCAGGGGCCAGCCGCGGGCGTGCGCGGCGAGGGCGAAGACCAGGCCGATGGCGCCGGTGGCGAAGCCGCCCAGCGGGGCCATGACGTGGCCGACGAGGCCGGAGAACAGGGTCTTGGCCGGCTCGTCGTGGAAGCGGCGTGTCAGCCAGGTCGACGGGGGCAGACCGGCGAGGCCGAAGCGGGCGAGGGTGACCGGGTCGCGCGGGAGCGCGGTCAGGGGCAGGGACATGAAGTCACGGGCCAGCGTGTCCCACTTCGGCAGGAACGGCTCGACCAGCCTGCGGTACGTCCCGGCGTCGCGCGGGCCGAAGGAGGCGGCGGTCTCGGCGACGGACCGGGACAGCACGGCGGCGCTGCCGTCGGTGAAGGGGTGTGCCATGGGCAGCTCGGCGTGCAGCCACTCCAGGCCGTAGCGGTCGAGCGGCATGGCGCGGAACGCGGGAGAGTTGATGCCGAGGGGGTGTGCGGCGGAGCACGGGTCGTGCCGGAAGCCGGGGAGGGTGAGTTCCTCGGTGCGGGCTCCGCCACCGACGGTGTCACGCGCCTCGAACACGGCCACGGAGAAGCCGCGGCGGGCCAGCTCCACGGCAGCGGTCAGTCCGTTCGGCCCCGCACCCACCACGACCGCATCGAGCATCGACGGCACCTTCGGACTCCTTCGTCAGCCGATGGCCTTGAAGGATCAGGATATGCCCGGGCACTGACACAGGAGAGGTGCGGCCTGCGTCGCCTAGTGCCGCAGCAGTCCCGCCACCCGTCGGGCCGTGGCGGCGTCCCGCGCCGCCGTGAACGGAAGTGCGTTGCCCCCGGTGATACGGAACGGCTCCCCCGTGTGGGTCAGGTGTGCGCCGCCCGCCTCCTCGACCAGGAGGATGCCCGCCGCGTGATCCCAGGCGGCCTCCCAGGAGAACGCTGTCGCGTCCAACTCGCCCCGGGCGACGGCGAGATACTCCAGGCCCGCCGAGCCGCACGCGCGCGGTGCGACGCCGTCGGTCCACAGTCCGCGCAGGGCGAGCTTCTGGTCGTCGGTCGTGTAGTCCGGGTGGGACGTGGCGACTTCGAGGTCCCGGCCGGCCTCCGGCGCGCCCGCGTGCAGGCGTTCGCCGTCGAGGAAGGCGCCCTGGCCCCGGATCGCCGTGGCCAGTTGATCGCGGGCGGCGGCGTAGGTCCAGGAGGCGAGCACCACGCCGCGCTGTGCGAGGGCGACCAGGGTGCAGAAGCCGTCGTCGCCGTGCACGAACTGGCGGGTGCCGTCGACGGGGTCGACGATCCAGACCGGGGCGTCGCCCCGTATCGCGTCGTAGGTCGCCGGGCTGGCGTGGACCGCCTCCTCACCGACCACGACCGAGCCGGGCAGGAGGGCGCCGAGCGTCTCGGTGAGGTACAGCTCGGCGAGCCGGTCGGCGTCGGTCACCAGGTCGTGCGGTCCGCTCTTCTGGTCGACCTCGTGCAGGTCGAGCTGCCGGAAGCGCGGCATGATCTCGGCCGCGGCCGCCTTGCGGACGGCTTCCTCCACGTCGGCCGAGTGCTGTGCGAGAAACGAGTGCAGTGCGAGAAACTCGTCGTTGGTTTCGTTGTATTCGATCACGTGTCAATGAGAACACGCCCCACTGACAATCCCTGCCCGCCGGGTGGCCGCCGGATGGCATCGGCGTGAACATGAGGGGCGCGAACCAGCAGGTCAGGGCGTTGCAGCCGATACTCGACCGCAGTCTGCAAGCGCTCAGCCCCGAGCCCGGCCCCCTCGGTCCTCAGCGCCCGACCGCGTATCCCTGCATCCCCCGCGGGTTCGCCGCCGCCGACAGGACACCGGTCTCCGGGTCCCGCGCGACCGCGCACAGCCGTCCCTCCGACCAGTCGTCACCGACGGTCACCTCATGACCACGCCGCCGCAGCTCCTCCACCACCTCCGCGTCCGTCCGGGCCTCGACGGTGACACTGCCCGGCCGCATCCCGCGCGGGTAGAAGGAGCCCGGGAAGCTGTCGTTGTGCCAGTTCGGGGCGTCGATCGCGCCCTGGAGGTCGAGGCCGCCGCGGACCCGGTCGCGCAGCGCCACGGCCAGGAAGAAGTGCAGCTGCCACTGGTCCTGCTGGTCACCGCCGGGCGTGCCGAAGGCCAGCACGGGCACGCCGTCGCGCAGGGCGATGGAGGGCGTGAGCGTGGTGCGGGGGCGGCGGCCGGGGGCCAGGGAGTTCGGCAGGCCCTCCTCCAGCCAGGTCATCTGCAGCCGCGTGCCGAGCGGGAAGCCCAGTTCGGGCACGACGGGGTTGGACTGGAGCCAGCCGCCGCTGGGGGTGGCCGCGACCATGTTGCCCCAGCGGTCGACGACGTCGAGGTGGCAGGTGTCGCCGCGGGTGCCGCCGTCGGCGCAGACGTCGGGCTCGCCCGGCACCGGCGAGGACGGGCGCTTGGCGACCGTCGGCTCCCCGGCGCCCAGCGCGTCGAAGCCGGGCTCGCCGACGGCGGCCACGCGCGCGTGGGCGCACATTCGCGGGGCACGGCCGCCCGGGTTGCCCGGCCGCAGCTCGTGGGAGGCCTTCTCGCCGACCAGCTCCCGACGGGCCGCGTTGTACTCGTCGGACAGCAGCTCGGCGAGCGGCACCTCGGCCGCGTCGCCGTACCAGGCCTCCCGGTCGGCCATGGCCAGCTTGCAGCCCTCGATCAGCAGATGGACGTACTCGGCGGACCCGTACCGGGGCAGCTCGGGCGGGAGCAGCGCCAGCTGCTGGAGGAGGACGGGGCCCTGACTCCAGGGGCCGGCCTTGCACAGGGTCCAGCCGTTCCAGTCGTACGTCGCCGGCGCCTCGTAGGTCGCGGACCAGCCGGCGAGGTCGGCGGCCGTGAGCGTGCCGGAGTGCCGCTCGCCGCTGGTGTCCATGGTGCGCCGCTGAGCCTGCCGCACGAGCGCCTCGGCGATGAATCCCGTACGCCACACCTCCCGCGCCGCCTCGATCTGCGCGATCCGGTCCCCGGCCCCGGCGACCTCGTCGAGCAGTCGCTTCCAGGTGGCGGCGAGGGCGGGATTGCGCAGCAGCTCGCCTGGCCGGGGTGCCTTGCCTCCCGGCAGATACACCTCCGCCGACGAGGGCCACTCCGTCTCGAACAGCTCCCGCACGGTCTCCACGGTCTCGCCGACGCGCTCCACGGGCGCGTGCCCGTGTTCGGCGTACTCGATGGCGTACCGCAGCACCTCGGCGGGCGTACGGGTGCCGTGGTCCCGCAGCAGCACCATCCAGGCGTCGAAGGCACCGGGCACGGCGGCGGCGAGCGGGCCGGTGCCGGGGACGAGGTCCAGGCCGAGTGCCCTGTAGTGCGCGACCGTCGCCCCGGCCGGTGCGACGCCCTGTCCGCACAGCACCCGCACCTCACCGCCGGCGGGCGCGAGCAGAATCGGCACCTCGCCTGCGGGCCCGTTGAGGTGCGGCTCGACGACATGCAGCACGAAGGCGCCCGCCACGGCCGCGTCGTAGGCATTGCCACCACCCTCCAGCACCGCCATCGCCGACTGCGAGGCCAGCCAGTGGGTGGAGGACACCATGCCGAAGGTGCCCTGGAGGGTGGGTCGGGTGGTGAACATGGGGCCTTCGACCTCGCTGTCTACGGTTCCGGGGTGCCTGGACCAGTCTCGGTCGGGAAGACCTCACCCGGGTAGACACCGGTCAACATGTTGTCCATCGCGTCGACGCCCCGCTGGCTAGTCTTCGGGTGTGACCACCGAGTTGGCCTTGCTGTCCAGAGTCGCCTGCCGTGGGCGGGAGATCACCGCGCCCCGGCTGCGCGGGCTGTTGGCGTTGCTCGCCGAGGAACTGCGCACCGGCTGCAGCACGGGCCGGCTGGTGGAGGGGCTGTGGCGGGAGGAGCTGCCGGAGCGGCCGGCCAAGGCGGTGCAGATCCTGGTGTCGCGGCTCAGGACGCAACTGGGTGCCGATCTGATCGTGAGCACGCCGACGGGCTACCGCATCGCGCTCGACGAGGCACAGGTCGACAGCTCCGCGCTGCTGCTGTACCAGGCGGCGAGCGCCGACCGCGCGAGGGCGGGCGATCACGAAGGCGCCTTGGCACAGGCCGAGGCGGGCCTGGTGCTGTGGGACGGGAGCGCGGGCGCCGGCACGGGCGAGGACCTGCATGATCCGGTGGTCGCGCTGCGCGTCGGCCGGGTCCGGGCGTTCCGTTCGCTGGTCCGGTCGCGGGCGCTCGCGCTCGCCCGGCTGGGGCGGCGCGAGGAGGCCGTGGCGCCGCTGGCCGAGCTGGCCCGCGAACTGCCGCACGACGAGGAGGTACTGGCGCAGCTGCTGCGTTGCGAGGCCGTGGCCGCGGGCCGGGCTGCCGCGCTGACCCGCTATGACGCCTACCGCCGTCGGCTCCGCGATGAGCTGGGCACCGATCCGGGCGCCGAACTCAGGGCCGCGTACCAGGAGTTGCTGAGCGTGGATGTCGCGCCGGTCCGTCACGGCGTGCCGCACGAGCCGAACCAGCTGCTGGGCCGGGACGCCGACATCGCCGCCGTCGCGGGGCTGCTGCGCGAGGTCCGGGTGGTCAGCGTCATCGGTCCTGGCGGGCTGGGAAAGACCCGCCTCGCTCATGCGGTGAGCCGCGCGGCCGAGCAGCCGGTGGTCCACTTCGTCACCCTGGCCGGCGTCATCGCCGACGACGACGTGGCCGACGAGGTGGCCTCGGCCGTCGGCGCCGGGGAAGGGCGGCAGTTCGCCGGCGCCGCGGACGCGGCGTCCCGCGTCGTCACCGCGCTGGGTTCGGGGCCCGTCCTGCTGGTGCTGGACAACTGCGAGCACGTGATCCGCGGCGCGGCCGATCTCGTACAGGCACTGGTGTCGCGGTCGAAGGGACTGCGGGTCCTGGCCACCAGCCGGGCGCCATTGGGGCTGACCTCGGAGTCCGTGTACGCGCTGCCGGAGCTGTCCCCGGCGACGTCGGCCGAACTCTTCGGGCAGCGCGCGCGGGCCGCCCGGCCCGGCGTGGAACTGCCCGCAGACCAGGTGGCCGAGATCTGCCGCCACCTGGACGGGCTGCCACTGGCCGTGGAACTCGCCGCGGCCCGGGTGCGGGTGCTGTCCGTGGCCGACATCTCCCGCCGGCTCCAGAACCGCTTCACCCTGCTGCGCGGCGGTGCCCGCGATGCTCCCGAACGGCATCGCACACTGCGGGCCGTGGTCGAGTGGAGCTGGAATCTGCTGGAGCCCGACGGCAGGACGGCCATGCGGGCCCTGTCGGTGTTCCCGGGCGGCTTCACCGAAGACGCGGCGCAGTATGTGCTCGGCGAGGCAGGGGATGCGCTGGGCCTGCTGGAGCAGTTGGCCGGCCAGTCCCTGATCAAGGTGGACGACAGCCCTTCCGGGGTGCGCTTCCGCATGCTGGAGACGCTGCGGGAGTTCAGCGCCGACCGGCGGTCGGAAGCGGGCGAGGAGGAGGTGGTGACCGACCGTTTCCTGTCCTGGGCCCGGGATTTCGGCCGAGCCCACCATGATGTGCTGTTCCGCGGCGACGCGATGCCCTCCTGGAACCGCATCCGGGCCGAGCAGGACAACCTCGTCCTGGCACTGCGCCACGCGCTGACCCGTGCCGACGGACCCACCACCGCCGCCGTCACCGCCGTGCTGTCGTCGTTGTGGGCCACCGGCAGCGACTACGCCCGCCTCGCCGCCCTCGCCACCGAGACCGGCGGGCCGCTGTCTCATTTCCTCCCCGGCCCCGAGAACCCCGAGGACGTGGAGCCGGCCCGCAGCGCGGCGACCGTGTGCGCCGCCAGCCTCTTCATGGGCCTCGGCCCGCACGCCGTACGCCAGCTGGTCACGCTGCGCCGGCTGCCGCCCGCCCCGCCGGACACCCTGATGCGGGCGATGGCCGTCGTGCTGTGTGCCGTCCCGGACATCCGGCCGCCGGAGTACGCGCGACTGCAGGAGCTCTGCGCCGCCGACGAGCCCATGCTGGCGGGCATGGCGGCCGGGGTCGCCAGCTACGTATGGGAATCCGAGCACCAGACGGAGCGCGCCCTGCAGTGTGCCCGGCAGATGCTCGACGCGCTGGCGCCGCTCGCCAATCCGGCCGTCCAACTGCTCACCCACGGACGGATCAGCGAGCTGTGCCTGCAGTCCGAGCGGGGCGCGGAGGCGTACGACCACCTGCGGGCCGCGCTGGACGCACTCGGCGGGTTCGGTGACTGGCTGGACTCCGGCGGCGTCCGCTGGGGGCTGCTCCTTGCCTGCCTGCAGCGCGGGGAGATCGAGGAGGCGGAGTACTGGCTGGGGCTCGCCGCGCTGGACCGGCGGCCCGAGGACGCCGAGGCCTTCACTTCCGATCTGCCGGCCCGGGCGGAGATAGCGCTGGCCCGGGGACTGACGGAGGTCGGGCTCGGGTTGTGGCGCCAGGCCGTGGAGCGGATGCGGGAGGGCAGCCTGCGCCATGCAGGCGATCCGTTCGTGAACACGTGGCTGCTCCGGATGGAGTCGGCGGCGGTCGCCGCGCACGCCCAGCACGGCCGACTGGAGCCGGTGGCCGAGCTGTCCGAGCGACTGCGGGAGCGGCTGCGGGAGATGCTGTCGTCCGGCTCTTCCGGCTCCCCCGGCTCCCCCGGTGACGGGGCTCCGGTGGAGCTGCCGGTGTACGGAACGGTCCTGCTCGCCCTCGGCTTCGCCGGGCTCGCCCGGGGCGATACGTCGGCCGTGCGGCTGGTGGCGCTGGCGGAACGGATGCCGGTGGTGCGGGAGTTCCCCACCTTCTCCTCGGTCCGGTCCCGGCAGGCGGCCGAGCAGGCCGACAGGGCGGCGTACGCCGACGCGGGGTCGAGGTACGCCGCCCTGGGGCGGGACGAGCTGCGGGCAGCGGCCCTGCGGGAGCTCAACTCCGGGGCTCACGGTTGAACTGGGCCTTGGACCACCAGTAGCCCAGCAGGGTCAGGCCCAGGCACCAGGTGAGGGTGAGGAGGGCGTTCTTCGTGCCGATCTCGCTGCCCATCAACAGCCCCCGCAGAGTCTCGATGGCGGGCGAGAAGGGCTGGTACTCGGCGAACCAGCGGAACCAGCCCGGCATGGCGTCCACCGGCACGAACGCGCTGCCCAGGAGCGGCAGGATCATCAGGGGCTGAGCGGCGTTGCTGGCCCCCTCGGCGTTGGGGGACGCCAGGCCCATGCCGGCCGCGAGCCAGATCAGCGCCGTGCTGAACAGCGTCAGCAGGCCCGCCGCCGCGAGCCACTCCAGCGGCGACGCGTCGGGCCGGAAGCCGATGGCCAGGCCGACGCCCAGCACCACGGCCAGGGCCATCAGCGACTGGATCACGCTGCCGGCCACGTGGCCGATCAGCACGGAGGCGCGGGAGATCGCCAGGGTGCGGAACCGGGCCATGATGCCCTCGGTCATGTCCATGGCCACGGAGACCGCGGTGCCGATCGCGATGCCGCCGATGGTCATGAAGAGGATGCCGGGCACCACGTAGGCGATGTAGTCGGCGCGGTCCGCGGTGCCGCCGTTCATGCCGGCACTCATCACGTCGCCGAAGACGTACACGAAGAGCAGCAGCAGGATGACCGGGCTGAGGAGGAGGTTGAGGGTGAGGGAGGGGTAGCGGCGGGCGTGCAGGAGGTTGCGCCGCAGCATGGTGAGGTTGTCGCGGAAGGCATGGGTGACGGCGCTCATCGGACGGTCTCCTTGGGGGTGGTCTGCGGGGACGGGGCGGGTACGGGGCTGCCGGTCAGGGCGAAGAAGACGTCGTCGAGGTCGGGGGTGTGCACGGACAGCTCGTCGGCCTCGATTCCCGCGGCGTCGAGCCAGTCGAGGATGGCGCGCAGCTCGCGCTGGCTTCCGCCGCTCGGGATCTGCAGCGACAGCGACTCGTCGTCCCGCGTCGTCTCGCGCAGTGCGGTCGCCGCCCGTTCGTACGCCACCGGGTCGGAGAACCGCAGCCGCACATGGCCGCCGGGGACGAGCCGCTTGAGCTCCTCGGCACTGCCCTGGGCGACGAGCTTGCCGTCGTTGAGCACCGCGATGCGGTCGGCCAGTTCGTCGGCCTCCTCCAGGTACTGGGTGGTGAGGAAGACGGTGACGCCGCCCGTGACCAGCTCGCGGATGATCTGCCACATGTTGTGCCGGGAGCGCGGGTCCAGACCGGTGGTCGGTTCGTCGAGGAAGATGATCCGCGGACTGCCGACCAGCGTCATGGCGATGTCCAGGCGGCGCTTCATACCGCCCGAGTAGGTGGAGGCTGGCTTCTTCGCGGCCTCCACCAGGTCGAAACGCTCCAGCAGTTCGGCGGTGACCTGCCGTCCCTCCCGCTTGGAGAGGTGGTGCAGGTCGGCCATCAGCCACATGTTCTCCTCGCCGGTGATCAGACCGTCGACGGCGGAGAACTGACCCGTGACACCGATGGCGGCCCGTACCGCCTGGGCCTCGGCGGTGAGGTCGTGCCCGGCGATCCGGGCCTGTCCGCCGTCCGCGGAGATCAGGGTGGACAGGATGTTGACGGCCGTGGTCTTGCCCGCGCCGTTCGGACCGAGCAGGGAGAAGACCGTGCCGGTCGGCACGCGGATGTCGATGCCGTCGAGGACGGTCTTGTCCCCGTAGGCCTTGCGCAACCCGGTGGCCGCGATCGCGAGTTCGTGGTTCGTCGTCATGCCGCAGAGCTTGTGGCCGCGGCGGTTCAGATCGGCCTCAACTCGGTTTCAGTGCGCCGAAAACCCAGGTGGGGACGCGTCCGGGCTGCGCGGAGCCACCAGACCCGACTCATAGGCGAACACGACGAGCTGGGCCCGGTCCCGGGCCCCCAGCTTCGTCATCGCCCTGCTGATGTGCGTCTTCGCCGTGAAGGGGCTGATCACCATGTGCTCGGCGATCTCCTCGTTCGTCAGCCCCCGTGCCGCCAGGGCCGTCACCTCCCGTTCGCGGCGGGTCAGGCACTCCAGGCCGGGCGCGGTGGCCCGGTCGGGCGGCCTCGACACGAACTCGCCGATCAGGGTGCGGGTCACCGACGGGGAGAGCAGCGCCTCCCCGCGTGCCACCACCTCGATCGCCTGGAGCAGGTCGGCCGGTTCGGTGTCCTTGAGAAGGAAGCCGCTCGCGCCCGCGCGCAGGGCCTCGAAGACGTACTCGTCGTGGCCGTAGTTCGTCAGGATCACCACACGGACCGCCGCCAGCGCCGGGTCCGCGGCGATTCTGCGCGTCGCCTCGATGCCCGTCATCACCGGCATCTGCACGTCGACCAGCGCGATGTCGGGGATGTGGGCGCGGATCAGCTCCAGGCCCCGCTCACCGTCCGCCGCCTCGCCGACCACCTCGATGCCGTCCTCGGCGTCCAGCAGGGCCCGGAAGCCCGCCCGCATCAGCGCCTGGTCGTCGACGAGCGCCACCCTGATCACGTCGCCCGTCATCCCGTCTCCCCCAGTGGCAGCCGCGCCCGCACCGCGAACCCGCCCTCCGCGCGCGGGGCGGCGTCCAGGGTGCCGCCGAGGGCCGTGACGCGTTCGCGCATGCCGGTCAGACCGATGCCGGGGGTGGGCGGACTGGACGGGTCGGCGCTGCCGTCGTCCTCGACCTGGATCGTCAAGTCGCCCTCACCATAAGCCAGTTGGACTCCCACCTTCGCCGGGCCCGCGTGCCGTGCCGCGTTGGTCAGGGCCTCCTGGACGATGCGGTACATCGCCCGGTCGACCGTCGCCGCGAGCGGCCGCTCCTCCCCCGTCACCGTCAGCTCGACCGCGAGCCCGGCCGCCCGGGCCCGCTCCACGAGCAGGGCGGGGGTACCGGTCGGCTCGTCCGTGCGCAGGACCTCCAGGGTGGCGCGCAGCTCGCGCATCGCCTCACCGCTCGCCTCCTGGATGGCGAGCAGCGCGGGCGGTATCTCCTCGCCGCGTTTGCGGGCCAGGTGTACGGCGACGCCCGCCTGGAGCTTGACGATCGAGATGCTGTGGGTGAGCGAGTCGTGCAACTCACGGGCTATGCGCAGGCGTTCCTCACCCGCTCTGCGCAACGCCGCCTCCTCCCGGGTGCGTTCGGCCTCCAGCGCGCGCTGCTCGGTCTGGCGCAGATAGGCCTGCCAGTTGCTGTCGGCCAGCCCCGTCACCACCGCACACAGGAACCAGCCCGCCAGGAGTAGTGCCTCGCGCGCCACCTCCGCGCTCGCCGAGCCCGCCGCCACGTATCCGCCGAGGAAGACGGCGGCGGCAGCGGCGGCCGTGCCCCGGTGCCCGGTCCGTCCCGCCGTGTGCACCGCACCCACGACGGGCAGGACCATGATGGCCGCGGGTCCGGCGTGGACGACCTCGGCGAGCAGACAGCCGGTGGTGATCGCGAGCACCACGCGCGGGGCGCTGCGGTGTGCGGCGAGGGCCAGTGAACCGACCGCGATCAGCGCCAGGTCGAGGAGTCCGGCACGGCCGTCCGCCACGGCGACAAGCAGGGTGATGGCGCCGACCACGACCGCGAGGGCCGCGTCGGCGAACCGCTCGCGTGTGATGCGTTGCCCGCCCATGCCCGCACACTAGACCGCGCCACCGACAGCGACGTCAGCCCTGTGGACGGCTCCTGGACTACTCCCGGCGCAGTAGCACCCGGCACCGACCCGCCCGGCCGTCGCAGCGCCGACTCCCTTCGCCGGTACGACGCCCCGGGCCGCCCGGCGGGCGCAGGCTGCTGCCATGTCCACACCCTTCCGTTACACCGAACCCGTCCCGCCCAGGTCCGCCGCAGGCACCGTCGCCGAGGTGTACGCGCAGATCGCCGTCGACTTCGGGATCCCCGCACCCTCCACCTTCGTGGTCCTGTCCTCGGCGCCCGAACTCCTCGCCCCCACCTGGGCGTTGATGCGCGAGTCGCTCATCGCGGGCGCCGGCAGCCGCACCGGCAAGGAGCTGGTGGCGCTCGGGGTGTCGCTGGCCAACAAGTGCCCGTTCTGCGTGGACGCGCACACCGTGCTGCTGCACGCCACCGGCGACCACGCGCTGGCGGAGCGGCTGGCACGGGGAGAGGCCCCGCGCGACGAGGCGCACGCACGCCTGCTGGCCTGGGGAAAGCACACGCGTGTGCCCGGCGCCGCCCTGACGCCGTACCCCTTCCCGCGGGCGCACGCCCCGGCCTACCTCGGCACCGCGCTCACCTTCCACTTCATCAACCGGATCGCCTCGGCCCTGCTGACCGAGAACCTGCTGCCGGCCGGCGCCCAGCGGTTCCGGGCGGTGCGCAGTCTCGCGGGCCGCTCGCTCGCCCGGACCGTCCGCCGCCCCGCCCGCCCGGGTGCCGCCCTCGCGCTGCTGGACCACGCCGACCCCGGTGAGGCCCCCGCCTGGGCGGGCGGTACGGCCGTCGGCCTCGCGTACGCGGCGCTGCTCAGGGCGGCCCTGGCGGGCGCCGACCTGCTCGACACCGACGACCAGGACCTCGTCGAGGAGGTCATCCACGACTGGGACGGGGCGCATCCGCCGCTCGCCCTGCCCGGCTTCCCGGGCCGGCGGGAGCGTCCCGGTGCGCGCCTCGCACTGCTGGCCGCCCTCGCGCCGTACCGGATCACGCGCGAGGACGTGGCGGCCTGGCGTCGACCGGGGGACACCGACCGCTGTCTGGTGCGCCTGGTCGCCTACGGCGCCTTGCTCGCCGTGGACCGAATTGAAAGCGCTATCTCCTCCCAAATCATCCAGGAGGCCCTGTAACTCGCCCAGGCCACCACGTAATTGCGGCCGTCCCGTAACGGCGTCAGCACGGAGCGAGTTGGCACTTCCGCCCCACAGGGAGTCATGTGACACTGGCGTCCCGTCCGCAGTGCGGACTTCCTCCGCACCGTCCCCCACGAAAAGTGCGCCGTGCGTTCTCTTCCTTTGCCGATCGCCCTCACCGCGCGACTGTCGCCCGTCGTCGTGCTCGCCGCGGCGGGATGGGCGCTGTCGTCCGGACCGCTGGCCGCGACGCCGGCCGCCGAGGACCGGGCGGCGACACAGAAGACCGACGGCGAGCAGGAGCCCTCGGCGCCCGCCACTCAGGCCGTGTCGAAGACGTACTCCGCCGCTCCCGCACCCTGCGACAGCCTGGGCTCGAAGTCCATAAAGTCGCTGGTGCCGGGCGCCAAGACGGCCGGCAAGGAGATCCCCTCGACGGACTCGAAGCTGCGCCGCACCTGCTCGTGGAACGCGCTCAAGGGCTATGAGTACCGGTGGCTGGACGTCTCCTTCGAGATCACGCAGTCGGACGACGCGGCGAAGGAGTCCTTCAAGGAGCGCGTCGCCGACAAGAGCGGCGGCGGTGACGTCCCGGGCATCGGCGACGCGGGCTACTCCGTCGTGAACCTCTCCACCGAGGACAAGCAGCAGACGCGTGAGGGCGTGGTGCTGGTCCGCTCGTCCAACGCGCTGGTCTCCATCACGTACAGCGGAAGCGACTTCGAGTCGAAGAAGGCGCCCGCCTCGGACGACATCAACAAGGGCGCTATCAAGGCGGCCAAGGAGGCGGTTGCCGCCCTGGAGGACGGCCAGAAGGGCTGACCGCCCTCCGACCGTCCTCCGGAACCGGGTCACGGAGCCGGGTCACACAACCGAGTCACGGAGCCGGTTCAGACCTCGGCACGATCCCTGTGTCCGGACATCAGCACCACGTACAGCAGCAGTGAGGTGCCCACGCCCACGGCCCAGCCGTAGTCGGCGAGCGGCTTGAGGAACGGGATCAGTCCGTCGGCCGGGAAGGGCCCGGTCTTGGTGCCGTCGGCGCCGACGCCCGAGTACGAGCCGCCGACCGCGAGGACGCCACCGACGACGAAGGCGACGATGGCGCGCCAGTTCCAGCCGGCCGAGTACCAGTACCGGCCGCCGGGCGCGTACAGGTCCGCGAGGTGCAGGACCGTACGCCGCACGATCCAGTAGTCGGCGATCAGGATGCCCGCGACCGTGCCGAGCAGGCCGCCTACGACGCCGAGCCAGGTGAAGATGTAGAACTCGGGGGTGGAGATCAGCTTCCACGGGAAGATCAGGATGCCGACGACACCGGCGATCAGCGCGCCCGTACGGAAGTTGATGAGCTTCGGGGCCAGGTTCGCCAGGTCGTACGCCGGGGAGACGACGTTCGCCGCGATGTTCACGGAGACCGTGGCGACGAGCACGATGACGAGCGCGAAGAGCAGGCCGAAGGCGTTGTCCGTCTTGGCGGCCAGCGCCACCGGGTCCCAGATCGCCTCGCCGTAGACGGCCTCGGAACCGGAGGTGACCAGCACGGCGAGGACCGCGAAGAGCGTCATTGTCGTAGGCAACCCCAGGGATTGCCCCCAGGTCTGGGCCTTCTGGCTGGCGCCGAAGCGCGTGAAGTCGGGGATATTCAGGGACAAAGTGGCCCAGAACCCAATCATTCCCATCAGGGACGGGAAGAAGACCGGCCAGAAGTCCGCGCCCCAGCCCAGCTTCGACGGCTGGTCGAGCAGCGCGCCGAACCCGTCCGCCTTGACGGCGATCCAGATCAGCAGGACCAGCGCACCGACGATCACGAAGGGCGCGGCCCAGTTCTCGAAGTGCCGCAGGAAGTCCATGCCGCGGTAGATGATGGCGATCTGCAGCGCCCAGAAGAGGAGGAAACAGAGCCACAGAGGCCAGGGATTGCCCGCGATCTTGCTCGCGTTCTCCCAGTGGCCGCCGGTGAGCTTGGAGCCGAGGGCGAAGATGCCGCTGCCGCCGATCCAGGTCTGGATGCCGAACCAGCCGCAGGCCACGGCCGCCCGGATCATCGCCGGGATGTTGGCGCCGCGCAGCCCGAAGGAGGCCCGCGCCAGCACCGGGAAGGGTATGCCGTACTTGGGTCCGGCGTGCCCGGTGGCCAGCATCGGCAGCAGCACGATGACGTTGGCCAGCGCGATGGTGAAGACGGCCTGCTTCCAGTCCATGCCGAGCGCGACCAGACCGGAGGCCAGGGTCCAGCTGGGGATGCAGTGGGCCATGGAGATCCACAGGGCCGCGAAGTTGTACGTCGTCCACTTGCGCTCGGCGACCGGGACGGGACGCAGGTCCTCGTTGGCGAAAGCACTGTGGGCGGGGAACGCCTCGGGGGCGAGTTCGATCCGGCCGTCGGCACCGGCGTACTGCGATATCGGCGACCCCGTGGGGACTGTTTCGGTCATGGGCAGGCCAATCGATCAGGGACGGGAACGGGAAAGGCCGTGCGGGGGCCTTGGGCCCCTCCCCGGGACGGTTACGGCGGGGAGGCCGGGATCACGGGGAGGGAGACAAGGTGGGGGGTGGGGTGGGGAAGCCGTGGGCGGGTGAACTCGGGGGCTGGGGTCAGGAGTTGAGCGCGGGGATGACCGTCGTGCCGTAGGCGTCGATGACGGTCTCCTGCGCGTCGTGCATGTCGTAGACGGCGAACTGGTCGACGCCCAGCTCACGCAGCGCGTGCAGCTTCTCGATGTGCTTCTCGACCGGGCCGATGAGGCAGAACCGGTCGACGATCTCGTCGGGCACGAACGCGGTGTCGGGGTTGTCGGCGCGTCCGTGGTGGGAGTAGTCGTACCCTTCCCGGGCCTTGATGTAGTCGGTGAGTTCGTCGGGTACGGAGGCGGAGTGCTCGCCGTACTTGGACACCAGGTCGGCGACATGGTTGCCGACCATCCCGCCGAACCAGCGGCACTGCTCGCGCGCGTGGGCGAGCTGCTCGGGCGAGTCGTCCTCGGTGACGTACGCGGGCGCGGCCACGCAGATCTTCACCTCGGACGGGTCACGGCCGGCGGCGACCGCGGCGTCCTTCACGGCCTTCACCATGTACTGGGTCAGATACAGGTCGGCGAGCTGCAGGATGAACCCGTCGGCCTCCTCGCCGGTCATCTTCAGGGCCTTCGGGCCGTACGCCGCCATCCACACGGGGAGTTCGGCGCCCTCCTTGATCCACGGGAAGCTGACGACCGTGCCGCCGCCGAGGTCGGCCTCCCGGCCGCTGCCGAGCGCCCGGATGACCTTCATGGCCTCGCTGATCCGGGCCAGGGTGTTGGGCTTGCGGCCGGCGACGCGCATGGCCGAGTCGCCGCGTCCGATGCCGCACACCGTGCGGTTGCCGAACATGTCGTTGAGGGTGGCGAACGTGGAGGCGGTGACCTCCCAGGTGCGGGTGCCCGGGTTGGTCACCATCGTGCCGACCTTCAGCTTCTGCGTGTTGGCCAGGATCTGGCTGTAGATCACGAACGGCTCCTGCCACAGCACGGCGGAGTCGAAGGTCCAGCCGTAGGCGAAGCCGCTGCGCTCGGCACGCTTCATGAGGCTCACGACCCGCGAGGCCGGCGGGTCGGTCTGCAGGACGAGTCCGAAGTCCATGTACTCCGCTCCTAGTTGAGGTACTGACAGGTGGAGCGGGGCGTGTAGACACCGTGTCCGGCGTGGCCGGTGTACTCCCGCTCGGTGATGACGAGTTCGCCGCGCGAGAGGACCGTCTCGACCCGGCCGGTCGTCCGCTTGCCCTCGTACGCCGAGTAGTCGACGTTCATGTGGTGCGTCTGGGCGGACATGATCTGCTCGGCCCCCGGGTCGTAGATCACGACGTCGGCGTCGGCGCCCGGCGCGATCGTGCCCTTCTTCGGGTACATGCCGAACATCCGGGCCGGGGTCGCGCAGGCGATCTCGATCCAGCGGCGGCGTGAGATGTGGCCGTCGACGACGGCCTGGTGGAGCAGGTCCATCCGGTTCTCCACGCCCGGCAGACCGTTGGGGATCTTGGAGAAGTCGCCGCGGCCGAGCTCCTTCTGGCCGACGAAGCAGAAGGGGCAGTGGTCGGTGGAGACGACCTGGAGGTCGTTCGTCCGCAGCCCCTTCCACAGGTGGGCCTGGTGCTCGCGCGGCCGAAGGGGCGTCGAGCACACGTACTTCGAGCCTTCGAAGTCCGGCTCGGCGAGGTTGTCGGTGGACAGGAACAGATACTGCGGGCAGGTCTCGCCGAAGACGTTCAGGCCCTCGTCACGCGCCCGTGTCAGCTCGGCGACCGCCTCCATCGCCGAGACGTGCACGACGTACAGCGGGGCGCCCGCCACCTGGGCCAGCCGGATGGCACGGTGGGTGGCCTCGGCTTCGAGGAGCGCCTTGCGGACCTCGCCGTGATAGCGCGGGTCGGTCTCGCCGCGGGCCAGTGCCTGCTCGACCAGCACGTCGATCGCGATGCCGTTCTCGGCGTGCATCATGATCAGGCCGCCGTTCTCGGCGGAGCGCTGCATGGCGCGCAGGATCTGGCCGTCGTCGGAGTAGAAGACTCCCGGATAGGCCATGAACTGCTTGAAGGAGGTCACGCCCTCCTCGACCAGCAGGTCCATCTCCTTGAGCGTCTCCTGGTTCACATCGGAGACGATCATGTGGAAGCCGTAGTCGATAGCGCAGTTGCCCTCGGCCTTGGCGTGCCAGGCGTCCAGGCCCTCACGCAGGGAACGGCCCACGCTCTGCACGGCGAAGTCGACGATCGTGGTCGTTCCGCCCCAGGCGGCGGCCCGGGTGCCGGTCTCGAAGGTGTCGGAGGCGAAGGTGCCGCCGAACGGCAGCTCCATGTGGGTGTGGGCGTCGACGCCACCGGGGATCACGTACTTCCCGGTGGCGTCTATCACCCGTTCGGCACTGAAGGCCTCGGCCGCGGACGTGCCGGAGGCGGCGAGGGCGGCGATGCGGCCGTCCTCGATCAGCACGTCGGCGTGGATCTCGTCGGACGCGGTGATGACGAGACCACCGCGGATGACGGTACGGCTGCTCATGGTCCCTCTCCTGCCAGAGTGAACGGTTCGGTCAGGGTGCGGTCAGCGGGGAGTACGCGTCGGGACGGCGGTCGCGGTAGAACTGCCAGCGGTCGCGGATCTCGCGCAGCTTGGCCATGTCCAGGTCGCGGACGACCAGTTCGGTCTCCTTGTCGCTCGCCACCTCGCCCACGAACTGGGCCTCCGGGTCCACGAAGTACGAGGTGCCGTAGAAGTCGTTGTCGCCCAGCTCCTCGACGCCGACCCGGTTGATCGCGCCGACGAAGTACTCGTTGGCCACGGCGGCGGCCGGCTGCTCCAACTGCCACAGGTAGGAGGACAGTCCGCGCGAGGTGGCCGACGGGTTGAACACGATCTCGGCGCCCGCGAGGCCCAGCGTCCGCCAGCCCTCCGGGAAGTGGCGGTCGTAGCAGATGTAGACGCCGACCTTGCCCACGGCGGTGTCGAAGACGGGCCAGCCGGCGTTGCCCGGGCGGAAGTAGAACTTCTCCCAGAATCCCGGCACTTGAGGGATGTGGTGCTTGCGGTACTTGCCCAGGTACGAGCCGTCCGCGTCGATCACCGCGGCCGTGTTGTAGAGGACGCCGGGCTGCTCCTCCTCGTACATCGGCAGGACCAGGACCAGGCCGAGCTCCTTGGCCAGCGCCTGGAAGCGCCGGACGATCGGGCCCTCGGGGATCTGTTCGGCGTACTCGTAGAACGCCTTGTCCTGCACCTGGCAGAAGTACGGCCCGTAGAACAGCTCCTGGAAGCACATCACCTGCGCACCCTGTGCGGCCGCGTCGCGCGCCGCCTGCTCGTGCACCTGGATCATCGACTCCTTGTCGCCGGTCCAGGCGGTCTGGAAGATCGCGGCACGGATCACTCTGCTCATCGGGACCTCCGGTCGCTCGGTGTGCAGCGAGAGTAGGAAGTCCGGGGAGCCGGTTTGAGTTGCACGGTGTCACGTCTGCGGGCGCGCGGCGTGCCACGGTGTCACCCTGTCGTGGACCCATGTTTCACCGCCGTTTTCCCAGGTCGCCGCATGTTTCACCCCTGTTGCGCGTCATGCGCGAGGAGCGCGATGTGTACGGAGGCAGCCTGCTCGAAGTCATCGAGGTCGACGCCGAGGCGCGCCTGTATCGCCTCCAGTCGGCGGTAGAGCGCCGGCCGTGAGACATGGTGGAGCTGGGCGGTGCGGGACTTGTTGCGCCCGGTGGCGAGATACGTGCGCAGCACGGCGAGCAGGGCGCCCGTCTCGTCGTCCGGGCCGCACAGCAGCCCGTCCAGTTCCCGCTCCGCGAACGACTGGACCTGCGGGTCGTCCCGCAGCAGCCGGACCAGGCCGCGCAGATGGACGTCCCTCAGGCGGACGACGGCCGGGAGATCGAGGACCGCCGAGGAGTCGGCGACGGCGTCGGCGACATGCTGGGCCTCGCGCACTCCGGCGGGTACGTCGTCCCAGGCGGTACGCGCGTCGGCGGCGGCCACGACGGTCAGGGCGGCGCCCGACTCCGAGCGCACCCGGGCCGCGAAGTTCTCCGCGAGCACGGCGGCGTCCTGGTCCCGGGCGAGGCTCAGCAGGACCGCGGTCGCCCCCTCGGCGAGCTCGGCGACGATCCCGGGCAGCCCCAGCATCCGCAGCACGCGCTCCAGTTGGCCGGGGTCGACGTCCCGCACGACGAGCGGCACGAAGGCACGCCGGTTGACCGGCAGCCCGGCCGCACGCGCGCGTGGCAGCAGCTGCCGTGCCGGTACGACGCCGCTGACGAGGTCGGTCAGCAGGCTCTGCGCGGACTGCTCCTCCCAGGTGTGCGCGGAGTTCCCGCCGAGCATGCGGTGCAGCACGAGGGCCTCGGCGGCCCGGTCGGCGAGCAGCCGCCCGGTGGCCGTGTCGCCCCGGTATCCGCACAGCACGATCCGGCCCCACCGCTCCCCGCGCCCGCCCAGCTCGGCGCGGATCCAGCCGTCGCCCTCGCTGCCGCCGGCCTGACGGGAGATGCGCTCCCAGTCGCGCAGCACGTCGTCCACCGCCGACCGCTCCCCCGCCGTGGCGAGGACCCGGTGGGCGAGGTTGGTGACGACGACGGGGCAGGCGCTGTGCGAGGCGACCTCGTCGAGCAGCCGTTGCAGCGGGGCGTCCGCGGTGATGAGTCCGGTGAGCGCGGTCCGTACGGACTCCGAGAAGCTGACGGCGGCGAACTTCCGCCGCACGAGCCGGGACTGCACCTCCTCGGTCAGTTCGGCGAACGGGAAGGGGCGGTGCAGGACGACCATGGGCAGCCCGCACCGTTCCGCCGCCCGGCGCATCACGTCCGGCGGGGCGGGGAAGGCCCGGCCGAGCCCCAGCACGACGGCCGCGGCCTCGGCCCGGTGCAGGGAGCGGATGTACTCGGCCTGTTTGTCCTCGTCCCCGGCGAGCAGCACGCCGGTGGTGAGCACCATCTCGCCGCCGGTGAGCATCACCCCGACGTCCGGCGCCTCGGCGACATGGACCCAGCGCACCGGCCGGTCGAGCTGACCGGCGCCGGCCACCACCTCGGGCTCCCCGGCGAGCACCCGCTCCAGGGTGAGGACCTGCCGGACCGACAGGGCGGGCTCCAGGGCTTCCGCGGGCTCCGAGGTGGTGGTCATGGCGGTGTTTCCCTTGCTCAGGCCTTGTTCAGGTGAATGCTGCTAGATGCTCCTCAGAGCGTTCTCCAGGATCGCGGCGCCCTCCTCGGCCTCCGCGACGGTGAGGGACAGGGGCGGGGCGATCCGCAGGGAACTGGTGTTGTGGCCGCCGCCCTTGCCGATGAGGAGCCCGCCCTCGCGGGCCGCTTCCAGCACGGCCGACGCGGCGGCCGGGTCGGCGTCGTCGGTGCCGGGCCTGGTGATCTCGACGCCCAGCATCAGACCCCGGCCGCGCACCTCCCGTACCTGCGGCACCTGCGCCGCGACGGCCCGCAGCCGCTCCACGAGCAGCCCGCCGACCCGCCGTGCGTTGCCCTGGAGATCGTGTTCCAGCAGATAGGAGAGGTTGGCGAGACCGGCCGCCATGGTGATCTGGGTGCCGCCGAAGGTGGAGATGCTGTTGGAGTCCAGGCAGTTCATGATCTCGGCGCGGGCGACGACACCGCCGATGGAGCTGCCGTTGCCGATGCCCTTGGCGAAGGTCAGCATGTCCGGCGGGCCGGACTGTCCGTGCGCCTGCCAGCCCCAGAAGTGGTCGCCGGTGCGGCCCCAGCCGGTCTGCACCTCGTCGGCGATCCACAGGATGCCGCGCTCGGCGAGTACGTCCCGGAAGGCGGCGTACAGCCCGTCCGGACCCGAGGTGAAGCCGCCGACGCCCTGGATGGGTTCGGCGATGAGGGCCGCGGGCGGGCGGGTGTGGCCGAGAAGGTCCTTCAGGTCCTCGACACAGGCGGCGATGAAGTCCTCGTCGCTCAGGTGCGCGTACGGACCACGGGTGCGCACACCGCCGTGGACGTACAGCGTCTGCAGCGGCGACAGCGAGGTCGGCGACCAGCCGCGGTTGCCGGTGATGCCGACCGCGCTGAAGGAGCGGCCGTGGTAGCTGTTGCGCATCGCGAGGATCGTGTTGCTCTGCCGATAGGCCGTCGCGAGCAGCAGGGCGGTGTCGTTGGCCTCGGTGCCGGAGGTGGTGAAGAAGACGCGGGCGTCCGGGATGCCGCTCAACCGGGCGATGCGCTCGGCGAGTTCGACCATCGGCCGGTTGAGGTACAGGGTGGAGGAGTGGACGATCCGCCCGGCCTGTTCGCTCACCGCCTTGGTCACCTCGGGCAGCGCGTGCGCGGTCATCGTGGTGAGGATGCCGCCGAAGAAGTCGAGGTACCGGTTGCCCTCGGCGTCCCACACATGGCGGCCCTCGCCGTGGGTGATCTCCAGCGGTTCCTCGTAGTAGAGGGCGAGCCAGTCCGGCATGACGGCGCGGTGGCGTCCCAGCAGGTCCTTGGTCACGGCTGCACCAGTCCTTCGTAGGCGTCGGGGCGGCGGTCGCGGTAGAAGGCCCACTGCTGCCGCACCTGCTCGATCAGGTCGAAGTCGAGGTCGCGCACGACGAGTTCCTCGCTCTTGTCGCTGGCGGCCTCGCCGACTACTTGCCCACGGGGGTCGACGAAATAGCTCGTCCCGTAAAAGTCGTTGTCGCCGTACGGCTCCTGTCCGACGCGGTTGATCGCGGCGACGAAGTACTCGTTGGCGACGGCCGCGGCAGGCTGCTCCAGCTGCCACAGGTAGGACGACAGACCGCGTGAGGTGGCCGACGGGTTGTACACCAACTGGGCGCCGTTGAGCCCGAGTTGCCGCCAGCCCTCCGGGAAGTGGCGGTCGTAGCAGATGTAGACGCCCACCTTGCCCACGGCGGTGTCGAAGACGGGCCAGCCGATGTTGCCCGGCTTGAAGTAGTACTTCTCCCAGAAGCCCTTGACCTGGGGGATGTGGTGCTTGCGGTACTTGCCGAGGTAGGTGCCGTCGGCGTCGATCACGGCGGCGGTGTTGTAGTAGAAGCCCGACTGCTCGACCTCGAACACCGGCACCACGACGACCATGCCGGTCTCGCGGGCCAGCTCCTGCATACGACGCACGGTGGGCCCGTCGGGGACCGGCTCGGCCCAGCGGTAGTGCTCCGGCTCCTGGACCTGACAGAAGTAGGGAGAGTTGAAGACCTCCTGGAAGCCGATGATCTTCGCGCCCTGCCGGGCCGCCTCCCGGGCGTGCTCCTCGTGTTTCGCCACCATGGACTCGGTGTCGCCGGTCCAGGTGGCCTGGACCAGTGCGGCGCGTACGACGTTGGCCATGAGCTGCTCCTTCGACGGGACGTCAGAGCCTCTACGCCCGTAGAGGGGGCCGTAGAGGCTTGAAAGTAAGCCCCCGGAACAGCCTTGCCAAGACCATCGTCGTTAACCCGCTGAGTCGATCACGTTTCACCCTCCAGTGGGTGAGGGATGGGGCCGGTGGGACGGGTGTCCCACCGTGGTGCGGGGCCCCCGGCGCCCGGCCGCTCAGGCCGTGAAGCCCGCCACCCGCAGCGCATGGACGAGGTCCCAGTGCCGCTCGTCCGAGACGCCCTGGGCGGCCTCCAGCAGAAGCGGTACGAGGGTCCGCGGCTCCGGCGCGACACTGCGGGCGGCCTCCTCCGGGGTGCGGACCCGGACGTACGCGTCGAGCAGCGCACGCACCTCGCGGCGGCGCCCCTCGCCGACCAGCGCGAGCACGGCCTGTCCGATCTCGCCCGCGGGCCGCGCCACGCCCTGCCGCAGGATCTGCTCCCCGTCGCCGGTCCGCCCGGCCGCGGTCAGTGCGTCGGCGGCGGCGACGAGCCGCTGGGCCGGCAGCGAGGCGGCCTCCCACAGCAGGGTGGCCCAGTCGGCGCCGAGCCCGGCGCGCTCCATGTCGGCCGCGAGCGCCGGAAAGCGGACGGCGGGCCAGTACGCGGCCTCCACCAGCAGCACATGCGCCTCACCGCCGCGCCCCTCGGCACGCATCCGCACGATCGTCTCCACGGTCCGGGCCACCTCACGCCGCTCCTCCGCGCCCATCGGCTCGGCCCGCGACTGCTGCGGACTCGCGGGCACCTCGTCGGCGGCCCCGGCGAACCTGGCCCCGCGTGGAGTGCGGCGCGTGGTGGCGGGTTGAGCGGGGAGGGTGGGGAGGACGGGTTCGGCGGTCGGCGGTACGACGACGGGGGCGGCCTCCTCCTCCACCATCCCGGCGAAGCGGGCACCGCCGCGGCGGCGTTTGCGCTGCTTGGCGGTGGGGGCGGGGGCGGAGTCGGCCGAGGGGGCCTGAGCGTGGTCGCCGGACGGGGCGGGAGTGGGGGCGGGGGTGGGGGCGGGTTGGGCCTCCGGCCGGTCGGACGGTGCCGGGGCGGTCCGGGCCGTGTGGTTCAGGGGGTGGTCTGCGGGGCGGTCCAGGCTCTGCGGATGCCGGCGAGGAGCCGCCTCTCGTCCTTCGAACCAGTCCGCCGCCTCGTTCGGCGACCGCTGGTCGCGCTGCTGCGACATGCCGTGGCCCCCACCGCCGTAGGGGCCGGTCCGGCTCGGCTGCGAACCGTCCGCCGCGGACCCGGCGCCCTCGGAACGGCCGCCCCCGAACCCGTCTCGCTCGGAGCCCCCGGCCCGGAACCCCTCGCCCCCGACCGGCCAATCGTCCCGGACGCCGTCCCGCCCGACCAGGTGGTCCCGGTGCTCCGCGCCTCCGAACCGGTCGTCCCCGCGGAACACGGACCCCTCGCCCAGCCGGTCCCGCCGTATCGCCCCGGCCCGGCCGTCGGCCGCCCGTCGGTCCAGGTCGGCCACCCGGGCCCCGAGTTCGGCGCACCGGGCGGTCGCGCGTTCGTGGTCGTCGCGGGCCCAGGCGAGGTCGAGGCGGACGGCGTCGGCCTCCTCCCGGCTGGTGGCGGCGGCGAGCGAACGGCCCAGTTCCGCCTGCCGTTCGGCGGCGTAGCGCTGTTCGCGGAGCATGACGTCGAGCCGGTCACCGAGGGCGTCGCGGCCACCGGGCCGGGCGTCGTACGCGGCGAGGGCGGCGGCGTGCAGGGCGCGGGCGCGTTCCGTCTCGGGGCCGGCCCCACCGGGGCCGTACTGGGCGGCGAGGTCGTGCAGGAGGGACTCCAGCACGTCCCAGGGCGGCATCTCACGTCCGTCGAGGCAGGCCTGCATGCCCTCGGGGTCACGCTGCCAGAACACCCCGCACCAGCCGCCGCCCTGATCCAGGCGCGCCAGCAGGCCGTCCAGGTAGTCCACGAACTCCCGTATCCGAGCCGGGAGTTGATCCACTGACATCTCGACTCCCGCCAGACCGGAGTGCTCCGGTCCGTTAGGCAACACCAGCCATGTTACGAACGCGCTACGGGAAGTTTTCGGACTGAACGCAGAGTACGCCGGAGCTGCCGGAACGTGACGTGCGAAGCGGTCAGGCGGCGGCCTCGGCGACCGGTGTGCAGCGTCCGGCGATCTCGTCCATGGACAGTCCGAGGGCCTGTGCGAGCGCGGCGACCGTGAAGAAGGCCGGGGTCGGAGCACGCCCCGTCTCGATCTTGCGCAGCGTCTCGGCGGAGATGCCGGCGCTTGCCGCGACCTCCGCCATGCTGCGGCCCGCGCGGGCCTCGCGGAGCAATCGGCCGAGCCGTTCGCCGCGTTCGCGCTCTTCGGGGGTGAGAGGGGTGCGCACCATGGCGCCCATTCTAATACCGCCCCCGAACACCTCCCATGGAGCGATCCCCATTCAAATACCGGTATAGTAATTGGCATGGTGGAACTGAAGACGGACACGTCGATCGATGCGATGTACGAGACCGGACAGGTCGTCGGCCAGGCCCTCACGGCCGTGCACAAGGCCGCCGACGTGGGGGTCTCCCTGCTGGAGCTGGACGAGGTCGCACGCGAGGTGCTGCGCGGCGCGGGGGCGACCTCGCCCTTCCTCGGCTACCGCCCCTCCTTCGCCCCCACCCCGTTCCCCGCCGTCATCTGCGCCTCGGTGAACGACGCGATCGTGCACGGCATCCCGACCGGCTACCGCCTGCGCGACGGCGACCTGGTCTCCATCGACTGCGGTGCCGAACTGGGCGGCTGGGCGGGTGACTCGGCGATCAGCTTCACCGTCGGCAGGGCGCGCCCGGCGGACGTACGGCTGATCGAGACGGCGGAGCGGGCGCTGGCGGCGGGCATCGAGGCGGCCGTGGTCGGCAACCGTATCGGCGACATCGCGCATGCGATCGGTTCGGTGTGCCGGACGGCCGGGTACGGCATCCCGGACGGCTTCGGCGGGCACGGCATCGGCCGCAAGATGCACGAGGACCCCGGGGTGCCGAACGAGGGACGTCCGGGCCGGGGCATGGCGCTGCGGCGCGGCATGGTCCTCGCCATCGAGCCGATGGTCATCGCGAGCGGCAGGGACGATTACCACGCGGCGCCGGACGGCTGGACCCTGTGCACGAACGACGGCTCCCGCGCGGCCCACGCGGAGCACACGGTGGCGATCACGGAGGCGGGGCCGCGGATCCTGACGGCGCGCTGAGCGGGCGCTGAGCGGTCGTCGAACGGGCGCCGCACGGGCGCTGCCGCGCCGCGGGCCCGGGGGCCGGCGTGCTCCCGGGCTCCCGCGTTCCCTGGAGGTGCCCCCGGCCACCGTTCGTGCGAAGGTGTTCTACGAACGCGCGGCCAGGTGTAACCGGCGTCCGGCCGGGTTACCCGACTCCGGCACGTCGATCAGCGAGGGCGACCCTGCCCGCGCAGGGACGCCGGATGGGAACGCCATGACCAGCGGTTTCAATGGTGGTCCGGAAGACTACGACCCCTTCGGGGAGTTCCTCGCCCGCTTCTTCGGCGGACCACGCCCCGGCCCCCGCCAGATCGACATCGGGCGTCTGCTCAGCCAGCCGGCCCGGGAACTGGTGCGCGGCGCCGCCCAGTACGCCGCCGAGCACGGCAGCCGCGATCTGGACACCCAGCATCTGCTGCGCGCCGCGCTGTCGGCGGAACCGACCCGGAGTCTGCTCACCCGGGCGGGCGCGGACCCGGACTCACTGGCGACGGAGATCGACGAGCGCTCGGGCCCGGTCCAGCACCCGCCGGGCGAGGCCCCGCCACCGACCTCGCTCTCCCTCACGCCGGCCGCCAAGCGTGCCCTGCTCGACGCGCACGACCTGGCTCGCGCGCGGGGCGCCGGTTACATCGGCCCGGAGCATGTGCTCAGCGCCCTCGCCGCGAACCCCGACTCGGCCGCCGGGCACATCCTGAACGCGGCCCGCTTCGCCCCCTCGGGCATGCCGCCCGAGGGGGCGGACGCCGAGCGGCCCCGGCCCCGCGCCGACCAGCGCCCGCGCGTCGACACCGGTACGCCCACCCTCGACAAGTACGGCCGCGATCTCACCGACCTCGCCCGCCAGGGCGGTATCGACCCGGTGATCGGCCGGGACGAGGAGATCGAGCAGACCATCGAGGTGCTCTCCCGGCGCGGCAAGAACAACCCGGTGCTGATCGGCGACGCGGGCGTCGGCAAGACGGCGATCGTGGAGGGCCTCGCCCAGCGGATCGCCGACGGCGACGTGCCCGACGTGCTCAGCGGACGCCGGGTGGTCGCCCTCGACCTGACGGCCGTGGTCGCGGGCACCCGCTACCGGGGCGACTTCGAGGAGCGGCTCACCAACATCGTGGGCGAGATCCGCTCGCACTCCGACCAACTGATCGTGTTCATCGACGAGTTGCACACCGTCGTCGGCGCCGGGGGCGGCGGCGAGGGCGGGTCCATGGACGCCGGGAACATCCTCAAACCGGCCCTCGCGCGCGGCGAACTGCACATCGTCGGCGCGACGACCCTGGAGGAGTACCGCAGGATCGAGAAGGACGCGGCGCTCTCCCGCCGCTTCCAGCCGATCCTCGTCCCCGAGCCGACCACCGGCGACGCGATCGAGATCCTGCGCGGCCTGCGCGACCGGTACGAGGCCCACCACCAGGTCCGCTACAGCGACGAGGCGCTCGTCGCCGCCGTCGAGCTGTCCGACCGCTATCTCACCGACCGCCGCCTCCCGGACAAGGCGATCGACCTGATCGACCAGGCGGGCGCCCGGGTACGGCTGCGCGCGCGGACCAAGGGCACGGACGTACGGGCCATGGAGCGCGACGTCGAGCAGCTGACCCGGGACAAGGACCAGGCGGTCGCCGACGAACAGTACGAGCAGGCGACCCAGCTGCGCGACCGTATCGCCGAGTTGAAGCAGCGCATCGCGGACTCGTCCGGTGACGAGGACGTCGACGAGGGCATCGACCTGGAGGTCACCGCCGAGGCCATCGCCGAGGTCGTGTCCCGGCAGACCGGCATCCCGGTCAGCAGCCTCACCGAGGAGGAGAAGGACCGGCTGCTCGGACTGGAGGAGCATCTGCACGAGCGGGTCGTCGGACAGGACGAGGCGGTGCGCGTCGTCTCCGACGCGGTGCTGCGCTCCCGGGCCGGACTCGCCAGCCCCGACCGGCCGATCGGCAGCTTCCTCTTCCTCGGCCCGACCGGCGTCGGCAAGACCGAGCTGGCCCGGGCGCTCGCCGAGGCGCTGTTCGGCAGCGAGGAGCGGATGGTCCGGCTGGACATGAGCGAGTACCAGGAGCGGCACACCGTCAGCCGTCTGGTCGGCGCCCCGCCCGGCTATGTCGGGCACGAGCAGGCCGGCCAGCTCACCGAGGTGGTTCGCCGGCACCCGTACTCGCTGCTGCTGCTCGACGAGGTGGAGAAGGCCCACCCCGACGTCTTCAACATCCTGCTCCAGGTCCTGGACGACGGCCGGCTGACCGACTCCCAGGGCCGGACCGTCGACTTCACCAACACGGTCATCGTGATGACCAGCAACCTGGGCTCCGACGCGATCAGCCGGGGCGGCTCCGGCATCGGGTTCGGCGCGGGAGCCGGGGAGGCCGACGAGGAGGCGTGGCGCGAGCGGGTCCTGCGGCCGCTGCGCGATCACTTCCGGCCCGAGTTCCTCAACCGCATCGACGAGATCGTGGTCTTCCGCCAGCTGACCCACGACCAGTTGGAGCGGATCACCAATCTGCTGCTGGACAAGACCCGCCGGCTGCTGCACGCGCAGGGCGTCGCGGTCGACTTCACCGCCGCGGCCGTCGACTGGCTCTCCGAGCGCGGCTACCAGCCCGAGTACGGCGCCCGCCCGCTGCGCCGCACCATCCAGAGGGAGGTCGACAACCAGCTCTCCCGGCTCCTCCTGGACGGCCGGATCGGCGCGGGCGGCCGGGTGACGGTGGACGTGGAGGACGGGCGGCTCGTCTTCCGTACGGAGGACCTGCCGCCCCCCCCCCAGCTCTGATCCTGTCTC
>NZ_JBHYJA010000021.1:0-6076 GCF_042740355.1 Streptomyces sp. NPDC059010 | reverse complement strand
TGGGCCCCTCGCCCGGGGCCCCCACCACAATCGCCGAGCCGCCGCCTCGCCGTACCTTCTCGGCGGCGGCCAGCCACTTGCCGTTCGGCAGCCGCTGCACACCGGTCGCCGCGCCGATCTCGGCGTTCTGCCGGAAGCCGTGCCCGATCGCCTCCAGCTGCGCCTTCAACGGACTGTTCCACAGGCCCGGTTCGAGCTCGGTGGTGGTCTGGTTGCGCTGGCTGGCACGCGGCGCGGCGATCGCGTCGACCAGCGGCAGACCTCGGTCGAGGAACCCGGTCAGCGTCTGCAGCACGGTGGTGATGATGGTGGCACCGCCCGGCGAACCGAGCGCCACGACGGGCTTGCCGTGCTGGTCGAGCACGATCGTCGGGGACATCGACGAGCGCGGCCGCTTGCCCGGGCCGGGCAGGTTCGGGTCGTGGACGGCCGGGCTGGCCGGGGTGAACGAGAAGTCCGTCAGCTCGTTGTTGAGCAGGAAGCCACGGCCCGGGACGGTGATACCGCTGCCGCCGGTCTGCTCGATGGTGAGGGTGTAGGAGACGACGTTGCCCCACTTGTCGGCCACCGTGAGATGGGTGGTGCTGTCGCCCTCGTACGTCGTCGGGGCCGCCGCCCCACTGGCGTCGCAGGCCGCCGGGTTACGCGGATCGCCCGGCGCGACCGGGCTGGTCAGCGCCGCGTCGTCCTTGATGAGGCACTCCCGCGAGTCTGCGTACCGCTGCGACAGCAGCTCCTTCGTCGGTACGTCCTCGAAGGCGGGGTCGCCGACCCAGCGCCCACGGTCGGCGAACGCGATCCGGCTGGCCTCGATGTAGCGGTGCAGGTACTGGACGTCGCTCGCCTTCGACAGGTCCGTGTGCTCCAGGATGTTGAGGGCCTCGCCGACGGTCGTGCCGCCGGAGGACGAGGGCGCCATGGCATAGACGTCGAGTCCGCGGTACGACGTCTTCGTGGGCGCCTGCGACCTGGTGCGGTAGGTCGCCAGGTCCTTGGCGGACAGGTCGCCGGGGCGGGCCTTCCAGCCGGAACCGGGGTCCACGGGCGGGTGGTTGACCGTGTCGACGATGTCCTCGGCGAGGTCGCCCCGGTACAGCGCGCCCACGCCGTTCCTCGCCAGCTCCGCGTAGGTGCGGGCGAGGTCGGGGTTCTTGAAGGTGGAGCCGACGGCGGGGAGCGCGCCGCCCGGCAGGAACAGCTTCGCGGTGTCCGGGAAGTAGCGGAACCGGGTCTCGTTGGCGGCGGTCTGTGAGCGGAAGGTGTCGTCCACGGTGAAGCCGTCCCGGGCGAGCCGCTCGGCGGGCTTCAGCAGGGTGCCGAGCCGCTGGCTCCCCCACTTGTCCAGCGCCTTCTGCCAGGTGGCGGGCGTGCCCGGGGTGCCGACGCTCAGACCGCTGCTGACGGCCTCGGCGAACGGGATCGCCGTGCCGTTCTCCGTGAACAGGTCGGAGTCGGCGGTCAGCGGCGCGGTCTCACGTCCGTCGATGGTGCGCACCGTACGGGACGCCGCGTCGTAGTAGACGAAGTAGCCGCCCCCTCCGATGCCGGCCGAGTAGGGCTCGGCGACGCCGAGCGCGGCGGCCGTGGCGACGGCGGCGTCGACGGCGTTGCCGCCCTTGCGCAGCACCTCGATGCCCGCGGCCGTGGCGTCGGGGTCGACGCTGGCGACGGCTCCGCCGTAGCCGACGGCCACGGGGACCTTCTCGGCGGGGCTGCTCGATGCGGCGGGCGGCGCCGCCGCTCCCACCGACACCACGGCGGCCGTTACCGCCAGGACCGACAGTTTCCGCGCGACAGGGCGACGCATCCGCACCTCCAGTCAGGGACCGTTCGCGCAGCCTATTCGATCGGCATGCCCTCGTCAGGAGCGCGCCCGCACCTGTCTCGGTCACCGGTCTCGGTCACCTGTCTCGAACAACGGTTTGCGTTCGCCCGCTACCATGCGCGCCCATGAATGACGACGTACGCAACATCGTCCTGGGCGTGGTCGCGGCCGGTATCAGTGCCGCGCTCGGCTGGCTGGCCCGCACCTACCTGTGGAAGCGCCGGCTGCGCCGCAAGCAGGCGTTCTTCGGACTGCCCGACAACGCCGAGTCCCTGCTGGTGGTGAACCGCGGGGCCGGCGGACCCGAACTGACGGTGATGCGTTACGACGTGTTCGCGCTGCTCGAACTGGCCGCCCTGATCAAGGACTGCAACGCCCACGCGCAGATCATCGCGCACGACGCGGCCCGCCAGGGCTTCGGCGAGCGCACCGAGTTCTGCGTCGGCGGCCCGGCGTCGAACCGCCGTATGACGGCCCATCTCGCCTCTCTGCTGCCCGGTGTGCGGGTGAACGTCGACGCCGAACCCGGCCCGGACCGGGGCGCCTTCCAGATCGGCTCCGAGCGCTACCGGGTGGAGGTCGGCAAGGAGGAGTACGCGCTGCTCGCCCGGCTCACCGTCGGCGACAGTCAGAGCACCCGGCCCGTCTTCCTGTTCTGCGGTCAGACCGCCATAACCAACCAGGCCGCCACCCGCTACCTCGCGCGCCACCATGAGCGGCTGTCCCGCAAGCACGGCAACAACACGTTCGCGCTGCTGCTGAAGGTGGTCAACTCACAGGCGTACGGGCCGGATGTGGTGGAGCTGGTCGCGGACGTGACACGGGCGGCGCAGGCACCGGCGCCGACACCCGCGGCTCCCCGCAACAGCCACCGAGCCTCCTGAGGTCCATCACATTCCGGTAATCGTTACTGGCACGTAACTTACCGACGGGTTACTTGCGGTAAGGGGCCACGGTTACCGTCGGGTCACTTTGCACTGACACGAGTAGGGAGTGACCCGTGGGACATCCTCGCAAGGCCCTGCGTACGACCGCCGTGGGCGCCGTCTCCGCGACCCTGGTCGCCGGTAGCGCCCTCGGGCTCGCCCCCGCCGCCCAAGCGGCCCCGAACAGCGTCCGCTTCGTCGACATCAGCGGCGACGGCGGCACCACCCTCAAGGCGAACGTCGTCACACCGGCCGGCGCCGACGGCACGCACCGCTACCCGCTGCTCGTCATGCCCACGAGCTGGGGCCTGCCCCAGGTCGAGTACTTCGCGCAGGCCCAGAAGCTCGCGGACACGGGCTATGTCGTGGTCAGTTACAACGTGCGCGGCTTCTGGCAGTCGGGCGGCGAGATAGAAGTGGCCGGCCCGCCCGACATAGCCGACGCGTCCAAGGTCATCGACTGGGCGCTCGCCAACACCCCCGCCGACGCACAGCACGTCGGCATGGCGGGCGTCTCGTACGGCGCCGGCATCAGCCTGCTGACCGCCGCACATGACAAACGGGTCAAGGCGGTCGCCTCCCTCAGCGGCTGGGCCGACCTGATCGACTCGATCTACTCCGGCCGCACCCAGCACGTCCAGGCAGCCGCGGTGCTCGACGGGGCGGGCCTCGTCACCGGCCGGCAGAGCGCCGAACTCCGGCAGACCTTCGACGACTTCTACGCCTCCAACCTGTCCAAGGAACAGGACATGATCAACTGGGGGAAGAAACGTTCTGTCGCAACATATGTGGACCAGCTCAACAAGAACGGCGCCGCGGTCATGATGGCCAACGGCTGGGGCGACACGGTCTTCCCGCCCAACCAGTACGCGGACTTCTACGAGAAGCTGACCGTCCCCAAGCGACTGGAGTTCCGGCCCGGCGACCACGCCACCGCCGAACTGACCGGCCTGTTCGGTCTGCCCAACGACGTCTGGACGGACACCGAGCGCTGGCTCGACCACTACCTCAAGGGCGAGGCCAACGGCATCGACCAGGAACTGCCGGTCCGGCTCAAGTCCCGCTCCTCCGGCGGCTACGAGGGCTACCCGGACTGGAAGTCGGTCGGCGCGACGAACCGGAAGATCGACCTCGCGGGCTCGACCACCATCCACACCAACGTCAACTCGGGGGCGGACGGCGGGATCGTCTTCCTGTCCAGCATCCTCGACCAGGTGGCCCAGCTGCCGCCGGTGGCCTCGATCCCGCTGATCCCCCGGTTCTGGGCGGGCGTATGGCAGTCGGAGAAGTACGCCACAGCCCAACGCGTGCGCGGCACGGCCAAGTTGCACACCACACTGACCCCGACCAAGGAGAGCGGCACCCTCGTCGCCTACCTCTACGACGTGGGCCCGCTCGGCCTCGGCAAGCTGGTCAGCAACGCGCCGTACACCTTCCACGGACGTACGCCCGGAAAGCCGTTCACCGTCGACCTGGAGCTGAACTCCACGGCCTACGACGTCCCGGCAGGGCACCGACTCGCCCTGGTCGTCGACACGGTCGACCCGCTCTACATCGAGCACAACCCGTCCGGCGCACGGCTGACCTTCTCCTCACCGGCGAACGACCCGTCGTACGTGTCGATTCCACTGCGCGAGCAGTGATCTCCGGCCGGCGCCGGGCGGGTATGGCTCTATGACTGCTGCCCCCAGCTGCCCCTGGTCCCAGGGGCGGTGGGGGGATCCCCACCCGGCAGCAGCGTCCCTGGTCGTGGCCGGGGCCACCGCCACGGCCTTGGGGACGGACGGACCATCGTAGTCGAGGTCGGACACGGCGAGGATTCGGGCGTGGAAAACGCCGTCGGTCTCGGCATGGGTCGTGCTCTCCGCTCAGTGGTGGAGGATCTTCGACAGGAAGTCCTTGGCGCGATCGCTGCTGGGGTTGGTGAAGAACTCTTCGGGGCTGCGGTCCTCGACGATGCGGCCGTCGGCCATGAACACGACGCGGTTGGCGGCCGAGCGGGCGAAGCCCATCTCATGGGTGACGACGATCATCGTCATGCCGTCCTCGGCGAGCTGACGCATCACCTCCAGAACCTCGTTGATCATCTCGGGGTCGAGCGCGGAGGTGGGCTCGTCGAACAGCATCACCTTGGGGCCCATGGCGAGGGCCCGGGCGATCGCCACACGCTGCTGCTGGCCCCCGGAGAGCTGTGCCGGGTACTTGTCCGCCTGGTCGGCCACGCCGACCCGCTGGAGGAGCTCCTGGGAGCGTTTGTCGGCGTCCTCCTTCTTGCGGCCGCGGACCTTGACCTGACCCAGCGAGACGTTCTGCAGGACCGTCCTGTGGGCGAAGAGGTTGAACGACTGGAAGACCATGCCGACTTCGGCGCGCAGCCGGGCGAGCGCCTTGCCCTCCTCGGGCAGCGGCTGCCCGTCGAGCAGGATCGTGCCGGACTGGATGGTCTCCAGCCGGTTGATGGCCCGGCACAACGTCGACTTCCCGGACCCCGAGGGGCCGATGACGACGACCACCTCCCCCTTGCCGACGGTGAGGTTGATCTCCTGCAATACATGCAGGTCACCGAAGTACTTGTTGACGTCACGCAGCTCGATCAGTGGTTCGCCAGCCATGCCCAGCCCCAGTCGCCTTCAGCTGTGTAGCGGTTGCCGCAACCTATCCGGGCAAGAGTTTACTTAACGCACGACACGCACTTTTCGGACATAAGCCGTATTTACGCCGTTTTTATGTCAAACCAAATCCGCGGGGTCACGCCTCCGCGACCTCCGCGTACAGCTGCGACAGCTCGGGCACCCCGTTCGCGGCCCACTCCCGCCCCGAGGTCACGACGTCGAACTCCCGCCCGGAGGCGAGCCGCACCACCGGCTGGCCGTCCGGCCAGAGCCCCCACACGGCTCCGGGCACGGTCCGCACGATGACGGTGCCGAGATACAGACCGGCATCGGTGCCCAGCCAGGGGAGCACCTCCTCGTCGTCCCGCCAGCGCGGCAGCAACTGGTCGAGCGCCTCCAACGACGCCGCGCTGTCGTCGAGTCGGATCCCCGCCCGGGACGCGTGGGAGCGCAGGAGTTCGCACTCGGAGAGCAGTTCGGCGATGCCCTCGGCGTCGAGGGCCCCGCGCTTCTCGGGCCGGTGACCCAGAAAAGGGATCTTCATACGTCAAGCGTGTCATTCGTACCGGCGTACGCACCACAGGCGCGCGGACGGACGATTCGGGTCGAGTTCACGCCGACTTAGAACTCCTAACGAAATGATCTTCAAGGTGGTTGGATCACTCCGGACCGATGATCCGGAGGTGTGGGGTGGCTCGGCGGAAGCCGTGGGA
>NZ_JBHYJA010000020.1:72033-182866 GCF_042740355.1 Streptomyces sp. NPDC059010 | reverse complement strand
GCCGAGGACTTTCCCGGGATCACCGCGGAGCCGCAGGCGGTGCGCCGGTATGCGGGTCCGGGCAAGGCGAACACCGCGCAGGTGCTGGGCTATCTGTCGCCGGTGACGGACGAGGAGATCACGCAGGCGAAGGATTCCGACTCGCCGTATCTGCGTTCGGACCAGGTGGGGCGCTCGGGTCTGGAGCGGGAGTACGACAGGGAGTTGCGGGGCAAGGCGGGGGTGACCCGTTATGAGGTGGACAACCTGGGGCGGGTGATCGGGCAGGCGCAGGCCGATCCGGCGCAGGCCGGTTCGAATCTGGTGACCAGCATCGACGCGCGGGTGCAGCGGGTGGCGGAGTTCGAGCTGAACGAGGCGATGAAGCAGGCCCGCAAGGAGTGGGACCGCAACACCAACGAGCGCTACAAGGCGGACTCGGGTGCGGTGGTCGTGATGGAGGCCAAGACCGGACGGGTCGTGGCGATGGCGTCCAACCCGGCCTACGACCCCAACGCCTGGGTGGGCGGCATCTCCGCCAAGGACTATCGGCGGTTGACGGGGAAGGCTTCCAACTATCCGCTGTTGAACCGGGCGATTCAGGGCCAGTCGGCGCCCGGGTCGATCTTCAAGGTGGTGCCGACCGCGGCGGCACTCAATGCGGGGTATGGGTTCGACGGGCCGTATGAGTGCTCCAGTTCGTACTCGATCGGCGGGCAGGTGTTCAAGAACTTCGAGTCCAAGGGGTACGGGCCGATCAGCCTGGGGCGGGCGCTGGAGGTGTCCTGCGACACCGTCTTCTACCGGCTGTCGCACGAGGAGTGGAAGCGTGACGGGGGGACGGCGCCGAAGAAGAAGGCGCATGACTGGTTCTACAAGACGGCGCATCAGTTCGGGCTGGGGGCGGAGACGGGGATCGATCTGCCGAACGAGGTGACCGGGCGGGTGCCGGACCGGCAGTGGAAGCAGCAGTACTGGCGGGCGAACAAGGACGCCTGGTGCAAGTACGGCAAGAAGGACGGCAGTTATACGGAGAAGATCGCCTACGAGAACTGTCTCGAAGGCAACCGGATGCGTGCGGGTGACTCGGTGAACTACTCCATCGGGCAGGGTGACACCCTGGTCACGCCGATCCAGATGGCCACCATCTACGCGGCGATCTCCAACGGCGGCACGCTGTACGACCCGACCGTCGGCAAGGCCGTGATCAGTGCCGACGGCAAGAACGTCCAGGAGATCAAGCCCAAGTCCCACGGCAAACTGCCGATCACGAAGAAGGCCCTGGCCGAGATGGACGACGCCCTCGCGGGCGTGGTCACCCGGGGTTCGGCCGCCTGGCGGTTCGCGGATGTCGGGTGGCCGCAGGACAAGATCCCGATGCATGCCAAGACCGGCACGGCAGAGGTCTACGGCAAGCAGACGACCTCATGGTTCGCCACCTACACCAAGGACTACTCGGTCGTCATGACCATCTCCCAGGGTGGTACGGGCTCCGGCGCCTCAGGACCGGCCGTCCGCAACATCTACGACGCGCTCTACGGCGTGCAGGAGGACGGCTCGATCGACAGGAGCAAGGCGTTGCTGCCCAAGCCGCAGGCGAGCCTGCCGGAGGTCCGCACGGACGGCACCATCACCTCGCCGAAGGTCTCTGGGGACCCGGCGAAGGAGCAGCGGTCGTCCGACGGAGCGCTGCCCGCGACAAGGACGGGCCGGCGCAACTGACGCACGGCGCCTCCAGCCCTCAAGCTCCCACCTCTCAAGCTCCCCAGCGCCCACCACCCCATCCCACCTCCCCGCCCTCCCCGCTCTCCCCCACGACACCCAGCGCACGGGGCTCGTCCCCGCCCTTCACCCGCTGCTAGCCTCCGCATCGGGAACCGGTTGCCATCGTGTTGCCGCAGGTTCCCCAGGGGGAGGCGAGGGTGCCCGGGAGAGGGGCGAGGCAGGGATGACCAGGAAGAGCGAGGACGACGCGGGGCGCAGCACCATCCGGGATGTGGCGGCCCGTGCGGGGGTGTCCGCGTCGACCGTCTCGCGGGTGCTGGGCGGGGTGTATCCGGTGAGCTCGGCGACTCGGTCCCGGGTGATGCGGGCGGTGCGGGACCTGGACTACGTCGCCGACGCACGCGCCAAGGCGGTCGCCGGGGTCGGCACGCCCACGCTGGCGTTCGTCCTGGAGGACATCACCGGGCCGTCGTTCGCGCACATGGCACACGGGGTGGAGCGGGAGGCCAGACGGCTCGGGCATCTGTGCCTGGTGTGCACGACGGAGGGCGACGTCCAGCACGAGGTGGAGTTCGTCGAGATGATGCGCGCCCAGCGTGCCGCCGCCGTGATCCTGGTCGGCGGCTCCGCCGACACCCCGGAGTACCGCGAGCGCACCCGCCGTATGGCCGACTCGCTGGCGTCGGCGGGCTCCCGGCTGGTGCTGTGCGGCCGGCCGCCGCTCGGCCCTGGGGCGCCGGTGACCGTCATCGAGTACGACAACGAGGGCGGGGCCTACGCGCTGGTCGCCCATGTCCTCGCCCAAGGGCACCAGCGCGTGCTGTTCCTCGGCGGCAAGCCCGACCACACCACCGCCCAGGGCCGTGAGCGCGGCTATCTCGCCGCCCATCGTGCCCGTGGCCTGGACCCCGACCCGGCGCTGCTCCTGCACGGCGACTTCACCCGCGACGCCGGGCACCGGCTGATGCGGGAGGCACTCAAGCGGGGGCTGGAGTTCACGGCGGTGGTCGCCGCCACCGACATGGTCGCCGCCGGTGCGCTCACCGCCCTGCACGAGGCCGGCCTGGACGTGCCCGGCGACGTCTCACTGGCCGGGTACGACGACATCCCCTTCGCCCGTGACCTGCACCCGGCCCTGACGACGGTCCACGTCCCCTACGAGGAGCTGGGCCGCCTCGCCGTACGCACCGCACTCGGCCGCACCCCGGAGACCCCGGACGAGCATCTGCTGCTGGGCACCCATGTGGTGGTACGGGACTCCCTCGCACCGCTCGACACGTAGCAAAACTCCCTCGCACCGCTCGACACATGGCGAACCGCCCTGTCGTCAGTGCCGACGGACCGCGCCGGGGAGGCGAAGGCGTCGTACCACGGAGCGCAGTTCCGTACTGCGCGCGGGCGCACCGTCGGCCAGGGCCGATGCGGGGGTGGCTTCCTCGGGCGGGGCGGCGGCGGCCCACAGGGCGAGCTCGGCGTCGCGCGGGCCGTAGGCCGTGTGCGCCGCGCCGTCGCCGAAGATCCGCACGGGGTGCGAGTCGTCCCACGGCTGCCAGCCCGGGTCGCCGTCCACCGCGAACCGCACCCACGCCCCGTGCATCTCGTCCGCCAGCTCCCGCGGGGCGCCCTCGCCGGCCAGCTTGCGGGACTCGGGGGTCTCCTCGGTGTCGAAGACGAACCCGAGCTCCAGGGCGTGGCAGGCGCCGAGGCCGGGGAGGGCGGAGGGCCAGGCGAACTCGTAGACGTACGTCGAGCCGGGGCGGGCGTCGGCCAGCCGGTGCAGGGGCAGGCGCAGCAGGTGGTCGGTGACCATCTGGCCGACGATCTCGGCGGTGCCGTCCGCGGGGCGCAGGGCGCGGTAGCCGCGGGGCACCTCGGCGCCGACGCGGCAGCGGGCCATGGCCCCGGCGAGGGCGACCGCGCCGAGCCGGTCGACACGCTCGAACAGGCCGCCGGGCACCAGCCACAGCCGGTACTCGTCGCTGGTCCAGCCCGTCATCAGGTCGACGCCAACCGCGGCGTCACCCTCCGTGATCGCCTCCATGGGATCGCGGGGGACGATGTCGCCGTCGACGACGATGCCGAAGGCGGGCCCGCCCAGCACCGGGCTGCTGAGCCGGCCCACCTCGGCCTGGGTGCGCAGCAGCAGCTCGCGGTCGACGTCGGCGAAGGCGGCGGCCGTGGCGGGGATCCTCAGCCGGTTCGCCATCCGGCGCACCATCCGCCGTACCTTGTCCCGCTCGGCGGCCTCGGGCGGCCCGCTCTGCAGGACGGCCCGCCGCACCAGGCCCTGGGCCTGCGGGGCGGCGAGCAGGGCGCCGATGCTGATGGCGCCGGCGGACTGGCCGAACAGGGTGATGCGGCCGGGGTCGCCGCCGAAGGCCTCGATGGCGGTGTGGACCCAGTGCAGGGCGGCGAGCTGGTCGCGCAGGCCGGGGTTGGCGGGGGCGTCCGGGAAGAGGCCGTAGCCCTCGACGCCGAGCCGGTAGTTGACCGAGACGAGGACGACCCCGTCGCGCGCGAAGGACAGGCCGTCGTAGACGGGCACACCGGAGGATCCCCTGGTCAGGGCGCCGCCGTGCAGCCACACCATGACCGGGAGCCGGGCGCCGGGGCCCGGCTCGGGGGTCCAGACGTTGAGGTTGAGACAGTCGTCGCCGGGCACGACGGGGTCGGACAGATACTGCGCGAAGGCCTCGGAGTACGGGGGTTTCGGCGGCGTCGGCCCGAAGGACCCGGCGTCGCGCACGCCGTCCCAGGGTGCCGGTGGCACGGGCGGCCGGAACCGGAGCGGACCGAAGGGGGGCGCCGCGTAGGGGATGCCCCGGAACACCGCGACGCCGTTTTCGTACCGGCCCCGTACCGCACCGTAGGGCGTGCTCACCACGGGGTCTGTCGGGACTGCCGTCATACGTCCACCAGCCTCCTCACCGCGCTCGTGCACCGTGAAGATCAGAGCAACTCATTGTGGCCCGATATTCCGGTGCACGAGCGGTGGGACGGCTGTTCGGCGTACCCGGCTACTCGGCGTACACGACTACTTGGCGTACCCGGTTACGCGGCGTACACGACTACTTGGCGTGCCTGGCTACTACTTCGCGTACATCAGCGTGCCGAAGCCGAGTTGGTCGAAGCCTCCGCTATCGGAGCCGTAGTCACCGCCGCCGCCCTCAGGGGCGACCGAGAAGCACATCTGGGAGATGTACTTGTCGTCGAGGAGCAGGCGTCGGCCGTAGTGGTAGTGGAGCATGGCCCAGACCGGGCGGACCTGGCCGCGGGAGGCCGCGGAGATCACGGTCTGTGACTGCTGGGCGCAGTTCTGGCCGGTCCCCCATGTGTAGGTGGTGTAGGGGACGTTGTTGTTCAGGTTGTACTTGGCGACGTACTGGGCGGCCTTCATGAAGCGGCGGCCGTCGTACGAGTACAGGTCGTCGCCCTGGTTCCAGGCCATTTCGCAGATCGCGCCCATCTGGCCCATGCCCATCATGGTGTGGCCCTGGTCCCGGCCGGACTCCTGCCACTGGCCGAGGTCATAGCCCTCGACGCCCGGGTACAGGAACGGCACCGCGTGCCGGATGGAGCCGTTTCCGGCGCCGTTCTTGAAGTAGTTCAGGGCCTGGTCGTACTTGGCGGCGTTGTCGGTGAGGATCCCGATGGCCATGACCGAGGCCATGTTGCACAGGTCCCAGTTGGCCCAGTAGTTGGTGATGCAGGCGTCGTTGTGACCGGTGAGGAACTGGTTGTTGAGCGGGTAGAAGACCCTGACCATCATCTCCTGGGCAGCTGCGAGGTCGAACCCGCTGTAGCCGCGCATGAGTTCGCAGGCGTTGGCGAACTGCCAGCCGTAGATGCCGGCGGCGAGGAACCGGTCGGCGTTTCCGGTGACCGTCTTCAGCGTCCTCGACCAGGCGTTGAGGATGGTGGCCGCGCACTGGGCGTTGGCCTCGGTGCCGCCGACCCGCCAGCGCAGGGCGTTCTGGTAGGCGGCGGCGATGTCGTTGTAGAGCAGGCCGTAGTTCTGTCCGGTGCCGCCGCGGATGATCGTGGCGGTGGCCCGGTTGGTCCAGGTGGACTGGGAGCGGGAGTTGGCGGTCAGCCGGTTCCAGCCGGACCGCCATGGGTCGGTGCCCGCGGCGACCCTGACCTTGGCCCGGTTGATGTCGCCGGCGTTGTGCAGCATTCCGGGGTGGGTGAAGGTCGACGGTGCCGCGCCGGCGGTGTTGCCTGCCAGCGCGGCCGCCGAGCCGCCGAGGACGAGTGCGGCCGTGAGGCCGCCCGCGGTCTTCAGCAGACCGCGGCGGCTCAACTCGCCCTGCTCGGATGGCTGGTGGGGGGATGTGCGGCTCATTGGTGCGACTCCAATCCGTGGGGGGATCAGTCGGTGGTGATACTCACCTCGTCGAACTCGGTGGTGCAGCGGGCCAGTTGGTCGCAGGAGCAGACCACGAGGCCCACGTGGTAGGGGGCGTCACCGAACCCGGGGATCTCGCCGGTGGCGAGGGTGGTCCAGGTGGCGCCGTCATCGGTGGACAGGGCCGCGGTGAAGGCGGTCCCGGCGCGCTTCAGCCGCAGCAGGCCGGGGAGGGCGGCGGTGCCGTTCCCGGTGAAGGCGGACTTTCCGGCGACGGTCGTGCGCAGCATGAGCTGTGCGCTGCTTCCGCCGCTGACGATCGCCCCGGCGGCCTGGTCGAACGGCGACAGCGACTTGGCCATCAGCAGTCCCACCCGGTCGCCGCTCGCGCCCGTGCGGGAGACGAGCCGGGCGGTGATCTCGCAGTCGCCGGTCACCGGCCGTCGTACGAACTGACCGGTCATGGCCTGGTTGTTGACGGTCAGATCGACGCCCGCGCCACGCACGGTGAAGGTCCCGTCGTCGTACGACGTGCTGCCCGGCGTGCGGATCGCGACCACGCCGAGCGTCCCGAAGGCGCGCTCGTCGAGGACCGGGTCACCGAGGTCTCCGGAGGTCCAGGGGGCCGGCGGGGGTGTGCCGACGGTGAGGGTGAGTGTGCCGGTGCCGTCGCCCGTCGCGTTGCCCGCGGTGGTGGTGACGGTGAACTCGCCGGTCTCCGTGGGCGTTCCGTGGATCAGGCCGGTGCGCCGGTCGAGGCGGAGGCCGTCGGGGAGTCCGTCCGCGGTGAACCGCACGGGCTCGTGCGAGCCGCGCAGGAGGTGCCGGAAGGGGGCGCCGCGGTTGGCGAACGCCGTTGTTGTGGAGGTGAGTTGGGGCACGTCCGGGGTCGGCATCCGGGCCGGGACCGGATCGCAGTGCGGGCCACGGCCGCCGGAGTTCGTCTTCGCCACGACGTAGTGGTACGTCGTCCCGGGCGCGCCGGTCGCGTCCGTGTACCGCAGGCGGGTGCCGAAGCCGACGGGGCCGATGCCGGTCGCGATGGTCTCGAAGGGGCCGTCGGCGGCCGTGGCGCGCAGCACCTTGTAGCGGGCGGAGAGGTCCGGGTCGGTCCAGGCCAGCTCCACCGCGTCGGCGCCGGTGGCCGCCTTGAGGCCGGTGGCGGCGCGGGTGGGGCGCGGCACCGACCAGACCTCGCCGTGCGCGGTGGAGGTGACGGTGACGTTGTCGAAGGCTCCGGTGCCGGTCTCGGCGTACTCCGCGTCGGCACCGAGGCAGGAAGTGAGAACCAGGCCCGCGTACACGGTGCGGCCCAACTCGACCTCGCTGACACCTACTTGGGTCCAGCGGATGCCGTCCGGGGAGATCGCTCCGGTGCAGCGGCGGCCCCTACGGGTCACCCGAACCCAGTAGGGCGCCCGCAGCCGGTAGCCGTCGCCCGCGCCCTCGACGCAGGGGGCCTCAAGCGGGGTCGCCGACTCGGGCAGCTCGCCCAGGTCGGAGATCGGGAAGGCGGCGGACGCGGTGATGGCCTGCTGCTGGGTGGGCGGTACGGGTGTGCTGCCCGTGGCGGAGACCGCGGCCCCGGTCCGTGGCCGTACGGTCCACACGCCGCTCCAGGTGTGCAGCGGCAGCCCCTGGATCAGCATCGAGGCGTGTGCCGCGTCCGGGGCGAGGGAGTCGCGCAGGGTGACGCCGATCTTGGCGTACTGCGAGCTGAGCGGGAACACGATCCGGGCGGTGACGGTGCCGTCGCCGGGGAGTCGGAGGTGGACGCCGCGGTAGGTGTCGGCGGTGCCGGAGGCCTCCAGGACGAAGCGCTCGCCGTCGAAGGCTGCGGAGCCGGGGGTCCGCACCTGGCCGATGTCCTGGGTGGACCAGGGTTCGGGGAGGCCGGCGGTGGCGGCGACCGGGCTCGAATCGCCGCTGTCGCCCTGGGAGTTGGTGGCGCAGGCGGTGTAGTAGTACGTCCGTCCCGCGCGGACGCCGGTGTCCCGGTACTCCGGCTTGTCGAGCCCGGCGGCCAGCTCCTCGTACGGGCCCTCGGGACGGCTCGCCCGGCGGACGGTGTAGGCCGTCGCCCACGCGGACGGCAGCCAGGACACGGTCACGGAGGCGGAGGCGGAGTGGGAGCCGGAGTCGGGGTCGGGGTCGCCGATGGCGGTGACGCCCGACGGGGCCGTCGGCACGGTCGGCTTCGGCGCCTTCGTCCCGGCGTAGGTGAAGGTGCCGAAGCTCGGCAGGTCGTCGTTGCTGCCCTCGACGATCCGGGCGCCGCCGGTGCCGCGGAAGACGGCCGCCTCGGTGCAGGGGGTGTCGAGACCGCGGACCCCCGCGTAGTGGGCGTAGTACATCTCGTAGACCGGCGGCAGCGTGCCGCGGACCTTGTCGGAGACGGTCGTCTTGAGGTACTTGCCGGTGCGGTCCAGGTCGGGGGCGAAGGGGACGTCGCCGCCGAGGTTGTAGCGGGCGGCGTACTCGGCGTTCGCGAGGATGCGGTTGCCGTCGAAGCCCCACAGGTCGACGCCCTGGTTCCAGGCGACCTGGGCGGCGTCGCCCATCAGTCCGACGGCGAGCTGCTCGTGGCCCTGGTCGCGGCCGCTCTCCTGGCCCTGGCCCGAGTCGGTGACGACCCGGTTGCGGACGCTGCCGTTGCCGGCACCGGCCGCGGCGAAGCGCAGCGCGTCCTCGAAGAGGACGGGTTCCTCGCAGAACACGCCGATGGCCAGGATTGACTGAATGGCCGTCAGGTCCCAGTTGCCGTTGGCGTAGAGCATGTAGCCGGAGATCGCCGGATACCAGACGTCGAGGAAGGACCGCTCACAGCGGGCGATGTCCTCCCGCGCCCATCCGTCGTAGTCGCCGTGCCGGAGCAGTTCGGCCGCGTTGACGAATTTGAAGACCTGCAGGCCCGCGCCGAGCGGCCCGTCGGCGCCGGTGACCATGGTCAGGGACGCCGACCAGGCGTTGAGGATGTCCCGTGCCTTGTCGGCGTGGGCGCGCTCGCCGGTCACGCACCACATGAGGGCGTTCTGGTAGGCGGCGGCCGAGTCGGCGACGGCCTGGTTCTGGAAGTTGGTGGGGCCGCGGCCCCAGGAGGTGATCTGGCCGGTGTTCTGGATGGCGTACGTCGACCTGGAGCGGGCGTGGGCCGCGAACGCGAGGTAGCCGTCGTGGATCGGGGATTCCTTCGCGGCGACGGCGGCCTTCATACGGGCGAGGTCGTCGGCCGTGTGCAGCAGCCCGGGGTGGGTGAAGCGTCTGGAGCCGGTGCGGTTCCCGGCCGCCGCCCGGGCCGTGCCGGGCAGGAGCAGTCCGCTCGCGCCCGACGCCAGCAGCAGGGCCGCGGCGCCGCCGAGGAAGCCCCGGCGGCTGGTGGCGGGGGTGTCTGTCACGGTGCTCATGACGTGGTGGCCGCCTGTGCCTCGGCGGTGGTGAGGAACTTCAGGCCCAGCACATGCTCGTTGGCGTGCATGGGGACGAAGTCGGTGGTGAGGTACCAGGTCGGCTTCTTCATCGAGTCGGCGATGACCGTGCCGTTGACGACGAGGTTCTCGAAGGTGACGTCCTTGACCGGGTGGTCGGCGTCGTAGCCGAGCATCATGCAGGTCGCGAGCGGTTTGCCGGTGTAGGAGAGGTCCTTGACGTAGACGTTCTCGATGCCGCGGCCGACCGAGGTGTTGTACTTCGTGTTGAACATGATCCGCATATGGATGAGCTGGCCCCAGCGGAAGTCCTCGACGCGCATCCCGTCCACCCGCACGTCGCGGATCAGGTTGCTGTCGCCCGCGTTGAGCGCGAGGCAGCCCTGGTAGCCCAGCTGGGGCTCGCGGTGGTCGCAGACGTCGATGTTCTCGAAGACGAGGTTCTCCAGGACCTCGGGGTCGTCGGTGTTGCCGTGCGTGCCGACGTTGATGGGGTGCGCGACGTCCGCCCAGAGCGTGGAGTTGCGGACGGTGATGTTCTTGGTGTCGCCGTAGTACTCCCAGCGGTGCGTGTAGATCGCGATGCAGTCGTCGGAGTTGCGCATGAAGACGCCGTCGACGGTGACGTTGGTGCTGGAGAAGACGTCGATGCCGTCGCCCCAGCCCTTGGAGCTGAAGGACGCCATGCCCTCGATGGTGACGTTGGTGGACTCGCCGATCTGGACGGCGTAGCCGTTCGGGTTGAGCATGGTGACGCCGCCGATGTGGATGTTGTTCGAGCCCTCGACGAGCGCCCCGCCTGCTTTGGTGCCGGCGAGCAGTCCGTGACCGACGAGCCGGGCGTTGTGCACGTCCTTGAAGACGACCGTCGCCTTGAGCAGGGCGCCGCCGTCGAGGTACACGGTCTTGCCGGAGGGGACGTTGAGGTATCCGTCGGCGGTGGTGTGCACGCCGGGGCCGAAGTAGAGGACGTCGGGGTCGTCCGCCGCGGGCTTCCTTCTCTCCGTGGCCCGGGCGAAGAGGTGCAGACAGTCGAAGAGGTCGTCGTTGATCTGGACGACGATGTTGCGGGGCCTGTCCAGGGTGAACCGGATGGTGTCGGCGAGGACTTCGGGCTCGATGCCGTACGAGTCCGGCCGCACCCGGACCTTCTGCACTCCGCCCTTGATGTACGTCACCTCGATCTCGGCCTCGCCGCAGAAGTCGAAGTGGGCGAGGGAGGAGTTGAACTGCTTCTTGCCGCCGGTGCTGGGGTTGATCTCGGCGAGGGTCGGCCGGTAGACGCCGAGCGTCTGCCAACTGCCGCCGGGTACGCGAGCCTTGACGGTGAAGCTGCCGGTGTTGACCGGGGCGCCGGAGGGCACGGCGTACGTCACCAGGCGCGGCTCGGTCGCGGACTCGTCGGCCCGGGCCGTCGTGGCCGTCAGGTTGGTCAGACCGGCGGCGAGGACGGTGGCGCCCGCCGCCTGGAGGGCGGTACGGCGCGACAGGGGCGTGTGCATGCGGGGCTCCTAAACAACAGGTCGGTAAGTGGGGCTACTTGAGCCCGGACGTGGACATCCCGGCGACGAAGCCGCGCTGGGCGACGAGGAAGATCAGCAGGATCGGGACGACGTACATCACGGAGGCGGCGGCCTGGAGGTTGGTGACCGGGGTGCCCGCCGAGGTGACGTAGGTCGACATCACCGCGACCGCGAGGGTCGTGCGGTCGGTGGACAGCAGCAGCTGGGGGGCGATGTAGTCGCCCCAGGTCCAGGTGAAGGCGATCACGAAGCTCGCGGAGAGCACCGGCCAGGACTGCGGGAGGAAGATCCGCCAGAAGATGGCCGTATAGCCGCAGCCGTCGACGATCGCGGCCTCCTCCAGCTCGCGGGGCAGGCCGGCGAAGAACTGACGGAAGAGGAAGACCAGATAGGGGGCGGCGGACAGGCCCCACAGCACCCACGGCCAGTAGGTGTCGACCATGCCGAGCTTGGCGAAGATCAGGTAGGTCGGCAGCAGGGTGATCATCTGGGGCAGCATCATCGAGCCGAGCAGGATGCCGAACAGGGTCTTCTTGCCGGGCGCGTCGAGGCGGGCGAAGCCGAAGCCGACCCAGGCGGAGCTGAGGGTGACGAGGGTGGCGTAGATGAGCGCGATGACCAGGGAGTTGCGGGCGTAGCCGAGGAAGTCGATGAGGTGGAAGGCGTCGGCGAAGTTCTGCCACTGGACCTGGTCGGGCAGCCAGTGCACGGGAGAGGCCGCCAGTTCGGCAGGGGTCTTCAGGCCGGATACGACCAGCCAGCCGAAGGGGCCCAGGAAGAGCCCGGTGATCGCGACGAGGACCGTGTAGAGGACGAGACGGTTCACGCGTATCCGGGGCGCGGACGTGGGGGTCGGGCTCGTGGCGGTCACTTCTTCGCCTCCGGGTCGACGTTGTAGAACACCACGCCGGACGTGAACCTGAAGATCAGTGCGGTCACGACGAGGATCAGGACGAAGAGCACCCACAGCAGCGCGGAGGCGTAGCCGTAGCGGCCGAACGCGAAGTACTCGGCGAACACGTGCATCATGTAGAGGTAGTTGGACTGCGGGAGCGCGGTGATGCCGGCCGGAGTGGGGTCGGGGGCCAGCAGCAGCGGCATGATGGTCTGCACCGAGGCGATGACGCCGGTCACGGTCTGGAAGAGCAGCACCGGTGACAGCAGCGGCACGGTGATGCTGCGAAAGCTCCGCCAGGCGCTCGCGCCGTCGATGCGGGCCGCTTCGAGGAGCTCGCGGGGGATGTCCTGGAGCCCGGCCAGCGAGATGATCATGATGTTTCCGGCCGTCCAGAGCACCGTCATGATCAGTACGTAGCGGGCGTAGGGGTCGGCGAGCCAGCCGAGGGCGTCGATGCCGAAGAGGTTCAACGCGCCGTTGGCGGCGCCCGAGTTCTGGTCGAAGAGCTGCTTGAACGCGAGGCCCGCACCCACCGGCGGCACCACCGCGGGCAGGTACAGCAGGGTGCGGAACAGACCGCGCGCCTTGAGCGGCCGGTTGACCAGTACGGCGAGCCCGAGCCCCGCGATGATCGACAGCGGCACCGAGGTGATCGCGAACAGACCTGTGCGGCCCAGGGAGTTCCAGGTCTGGGAGTCGGCGAACAGTTCGCGGTAGTTGCCGAGCCCGACGTAGTGCCAGTTGGGCGAGATACCGTCGAAGGTGGTGAAGCTCAGCCACAGCGCGTACGCCATCGGCGCGACGGTCAGCAGCACGAACCCGGTGACCCAGGGCGAGACGAACAGGTAGAACGCCCGGTGTCTGCGGGTGGCGATGGAGGTGTGCGGCCGGGTCCGGACCGGGCCCGCCACCGGGGCCGGGCCGCGCCGGTCCGCGACCGGGGGGATCTGATCGACCGTCATCCCACCTGCTCCTTACCGCGCTTGAGCTGCTCGTTCATGGCCGAGTTCAGGCGCCGGGCGAGGGTGTCGAGCGACATGTCGCCGTTCATGGCGGCCGGGGCGATCTGGTTGAAGAGACCGAGCAGCGAGTCCGCGGAGGCGTACGGCGTGAAGGCGATCACCGAGTAGTGCCTCAGCTCGGCCTCCTGCACCTTCAACACCCGCTGCTGGTAGTCCTCCTGGGCGGGCATCAGCGGGCGCAGGGACTTCAGGGTCGGGATGCCCCAGCCACCGGAGGCGCGCGCCTTGGCCGGTGCCTCGCCGAAGAACCACTCGAAGACCCGCCAGGCGGCGTCCTTGTTGTGGGACCTGCTCGGCATCCAGAAGCCGGTGCCGGCCTGGCAGGGACTGACCCGGGTGCCGCCCTCGAAGACGGGGGCGGGAGCGAGCCGGGACAGCGGCGCCAGCTTCTTGTCGGCGTTGATCAGGCCGCCGAGCCAGTAGCCCGAGTTCGACATGGCCATCCGGTTCGCCTGGAAGGTGGGACCGTCCCAGGTGTTGGGGTCGGGCTGGATGATGCTGGGCCCGACCTTGGTCCGGCAGTAGTCGATGTACCAGCCGAGCGCCTTGCGGGCCTCGGGGGCGGTGAAGTCGACCCGGGAGAAGTCGTCGGTGAAGAGGTTCCCGCCGGCGGCCACCGTGAGGCTCGCCAGGAGGTTGGGGGTGGACACGCCGTTGTAGCTGCCGCCGAACACGGTCGTCTGGCCGTTCTTGCGCCGGGTCAGCCGCTCGGCCTTGTCCAGCCACTCCTCGTAGGTGACCGGCTCCAGCTCCGACGGGTAGTCCACGCCCGCGTCGTCGAAGAGCCCGGTGTTGTACCAGAACATGGAGTCCTGGGAGAAGTCCTTGGCCATGCCGTAGCGCGGGCCCTTGCCCTGGGTGCGGCCGTCGTAGCGCCACAGGTCGTTGACCGGATCGAGGTCGTCGGGCTTGAGGACGCTGCTCTTGGCGAAGTACGGGTCCAGGTCCTCCATCACACCCCGGGCCGCGTAGTACGGGGCGTCCACGGCGCCGAGGCCGCGCACCAGGTCGGGCGGGTTGCCGTTGGTCATCATCGCGATCAGCTTGCTGGTGCTGTACAGCACCGTGCTGATCTTGATGCCGATGTCGCTCCGGGCCTGCTTGATCAGCTCCGGCGAGATGTCGTCGGGCCTGGCCATCACCGTGACGGTCTCGCCGGATCCGCTGACGGAGTCCGACACCTGCATCGCACAGCCGCTCAGCGCCGCCGCACCGGCCGCGGCCCCGCCCGCGGAGAGGCTGAGAAAGCGGCGGCGACTCAGCGGGGCACCGGCATGTGGGCGTCGCACGGGCGCACCACCTCCTGCTCTGTCCGTTCTGTCCGTTCGGGATGACGACCACGGATCGGTTCACTGGCGAGATCCGGCCATTTGGCAACCGGTTGTCGTGGCGTTGGGGCAGAGCTTCTTCCGGACTGGTAATGACGTCAAGAGCCTCGACGGGTTTTCGAAAAGACTGTGAGGCTGCGGATGGCAGGAACCGGTTGTCACATCGAGGCGGCCTGGAACGCCGAGTAACCGATTTCGCTCCAGCCGATCCCCTGAGGCCACTCCACCGACCACGCGCCCCGTGCGAGCGGCAGAACCTCGCTCTTCACCCGGGCGATTGACCGGCACCTCCGCCGGTTCTACGGTAGAAGACGCTTTCAGAAAACGTTTCCCACCGTCTCAACTCAGTGTCTCAGGAGAGCCATGCCCAGCCCGCTCCCGCCGAGGGCCGTGTTCGCGATGGATCCGGTGCACCTCCCCCTGCTCTTCCCGCCGCCGCTGATGACCCGGCTGAGGCAGACGTCCGAGCTCGACCCGGCGCTCGTGATACGGGACTTCACCGACCCCGCGGCGGCCGAGATCCTCGCCCGGACCGAGGTACTGATCACCGGCTGGGGCTGCCCCCGCCTCGACGCCGACGTCCTCACCGTCGCGCCGAAGCTGCGCGCCGTACTGCACGCGGCGGGGTCGGTCCGCTCCCTGGTCGGGGACGCGCTGTGGAAAGCCGGTGTCGTCGTGTCCAGTGCCGTGACCGGCAACGCGCTGCCCGTCGCCGAGTACACGCTGGCCATGATCCTGCTCGCCGGGAAGGACGCGTTCACCTTCCGCGAGCGGTTCAGGAGCACGCACGCCTATCCGACCCAAACCGAGACCGCCGCGATCGGCAACGTCGGGCGCCGCGTCGGCGTCATCGGCGCCTCACGGGTCGGGCGACGGTTGCTGGAGCTGTTGCGGCCGTTCGACTTCACCGTGCTGCTGCACGATCCGTACGTCAGCGCCGGTGAGGCTGCCGAGCTGGGCGCGGAGTCGGTGTCGCTGGAGGACCTGCTGCGGCACAGCGACATCGTCAGCCTGCACGCACCGGACATCCCCGAGACGTACCGGATGCTCGACGGGGAGCGGCTCGGTCTGATCCGGGACGGCGGGGTGCTGATCAACACCTCGCGCGGGGCGTTGGTCGATCCCGAGGCGCTCACGGACGAGCTCGTCTCGGGGCGGCTGCACGCGGTGCTCGACGTGACCGAGCCGGAGCCGTTGCCCGCGGGGTCGCCGCTGTATCACCTGCCCAATGTCTTTCTGACTCCTCATATCGCCGGGTCGCTCGGCAACGAGCTGGAGCGGCTGGGGCGGATCGTGGTGGAGGAGTTGGAGCGGGTGGTGGCGGGGGCGCCGCTGGGGCACGAGGTGCGGTTGGCGGATCTGGCTCGGGTGGCCTGAGCGGGGCGGGGTGTGCCGGGGAGGGGTTCGCCCGCCCCTTGCAGGCACCCCGCCCCGGCCGCCCCCCTGCACGCACACTGCCCCGGAGAACCCATGGGATACGGTTTCCGTGAGGCAGGCGAGACGGTGAAGGAGCCGCAAGGGTGAGTCAGCGCAAGGCGTCCGGCGACGCCGGTCGGGCCACCATCCGGGACGTGGCGGAGCGCGCGGGTGTCTCCGTCGCCAGCGTGTCGCGCGTGCTGTCCGGCAACTACCCGGTGTCGGAGGATCTGCGCCGGCGTGTGATGAAGGTCGTCCGGGACCTGGACTACGTCACCAACGCCCACGCCCGCTCCCTGGCCGGCGGCGGCACCCCCACCGTGGCCATCCTCATCAACAACATCACCGGCGCCGCCTTCGCCCATGTCGCCAAGGGCGTGGAGGGCGCCGCCACCCTGCGCGGCTGGCTCTCCCTGGTGGGCACCACCGGCGACGACCCCGAGCGGGAGCTCGCTCTGGTCAACCTCATGCGGCAGCAGGGCGTCGCCGCCGTGGTGCTGCTGGGCGGCGCCTACGACTACGACGAGTACCAGCTGCGCATGGCCCGGTTCGCCCGCTCACTGGATGCGGCCGGGTCCCATCTGGTGCTCGTGGGCCGACCGCCGCTGGAGGGCGACGTACCGGCCACGACCGTCGACTACGACAACGAGGGCGGCGCCTACGCCATGGCCAGCCATCTGTTGTCCGCCGGGCACCGCAGAGTGCTCGTGCTGCCCGGGCATGCCGAACTCACCACCGCCCAAGGCCGTTTGAGAGGCGCCCAGCGCGCCTTCGAGGCGTACGGCGTTCCCTTCGAGCCGGGGCTGGTGCGGCACGGCCCGTACGACTACGAGCACGGGTACGAGGCCGTCGAGGCCGCCCTGGAGGAGACGCCGGACTTCACCGCCGTGCTCGCCGGGACCGATGTGGTCGCGGCCGGTGCGATGCAGGCCCTGCGCGCGGCCGGGCTGCGGGTGCCGGAGGACGTGTCGATCGTCGGGTACGACGACATCCCGCTCGCCTCCCAGCTCACCCCCCAACTCACCACCGTGCATGTGCCGTACGAGGAGATGGGACGGGTGGCGCTGCGTGCCGTCGCCGACCGGCGGGAGGGCACCGGAGGGCGCCGCAAGGGCAGCGACGGCGACCATCTGGTGCTGGGCACCCATGTCGTCGTACGCAACTCCGTACGGCCGCCCGCTCGGCGCGACTGAGCAAGCGTTACGTAATCGGTTTCCCCAAGATTTTCACGTCTGTACCGGGTCACCGGGCGGCTTGCCGCCAACCCTCCCCCACTAGCGGTCGAGCGCGTCTGGCCTGCGGCTATTGCTCCGCTGCCAGCATCTGTCGGCGCACCGCCGCACCCGGCATCCACGACACCTCGCCGTAACAAGTTGCCGCGCACCTCTTGCGATGACCAGAGCCGTCGTCCTACCGTCCCTGCAACCGCTTACTACAGCTTCTGCTTGGCCGACCCCCCGCAACCGCGAGCCGACGTCTTCGGCCGCCGTTCCTGGCCGGCACCGACGAGCCGCCGTCCTCTCGTTCTGAGAACGCCCAATTCCGAAGGATCACGGTCAGATGAACTTCACCAGCCCCCGGAGAAGGTTCGCCTCCGCCGCCGTCGCGGGAATCGCTCTGACAGGTCTGCTCGCCGCCTGTGGCGGTAACGACTCCCAGGACTCCGGGTCGGGGTCCAAGGGGTCCGGCCCGGTCACCCTGGACTTCTGGGGCTGGGCCAACGGGCAGGAGGCCGTCGTCAAGGCGTTCAACGCCTCGCACAAGGACGTCCAGCTCAAGTACACGAAGGTCACCGACCAGCTGACGATGCAGAAGCAGCTGACCAACGCCGTCAAGGCGGGCAACGCGCCGTGTCTGCTGCAGAACACCGGCGAGTATGTGACCAGTTGGGTCTCGCAGGGTGCGCTCGCCGACATCACGCCGTACGTCGAGTCGAGCAAGGACAAGTTCAACGCCGGATCGTGGGCGACCGGGCAGGTGCAGGGGAAGGTGTACGGGGTGCCGACCGCATCGGCGCCGGCCTTCACCATCTACCGGACCGACCTCTTCGAGAAGTACGGGCTCAAGGCGCCGGCGACCTGGGACGACTTCATCGCCGCGGGCAAGGAGCTGAAGAAGCACAACGTCAAGATCACCAACTACGCCGGTGAGGACCCGAGCACCCTGGAGGTGCTGGCCATGCAGGCCGGGGCGCACTGGTACGGCATCGACGGCGATTCATGGGTCGTGAACTTCCAGGACGCGGGCACACTGAAGGCCGCGAAGGTGATCCAGGAGATCGTCGACAACGATCTGAATTCCAAGTTGTCGTTCGCGGATTACGCCGCCGTGCAGCGCAATTACGACAACGGCGGCACCGCGACAAGGCAGATCTCCACCTGGCAGATGTCCGGCATGGTGCAGAACTTCACCAAGTCCTTCGGCAAGTGGGCGCTTTCGCCCTGGCCGACTTTCAAGGGCGAGGCGGCCAAGACGCCGGCCGGGACCAATCAGAGCGGCAATCTGACGCTGGTGACGCAGGACTGCGACAACAAGGAGCAGGCCGCGGCGGCCGCGCTGTGGATGTCCACCGATTCCGGTGCCGTGAAGACCATGGCCAGCCCGGAGACCGGGAGCGGTGTGATGCCGGCGCTGGCCGACAGCGACTCGTATGTCTCCGAGGCGATTTCCGAGAAATTGCTCGGGAAGAACTACGAGCCCGCGAAGAAGGTCGTTACCGACAGCCTGGGCACCATCACCACCGACTGGACCTTCGGGCCGAACTGGACCGCGATGTTCACAAAGATGCAGGACGAGTGGGCCAAGGTCGTCAGCAAGGAGCAGAAGGTCACCGATCTGCTGGCGCACATGCAGAAGTGGACGGTCGACGACCTGAAGCAGCGCGGCATCAGCGTCAAGGGCTGAGGCAGACCCGATGATTCGCTCCCAGCGTTGGAAGGGCGCCGCGTTCACGGTGCCCTTCCAGCTCGGCTTCGTTTTCCTGTATCTGCTCCCGATCGGGTACGCCGTCTATCAGTCGCTGTTTCTGCAGAAGCAGTCCGGGCTCGGGCTCGGCGGTGCGACCACGGAGTTCGTCGGGCTGGAGAACTACCAGAACGGTCTGACCGATTCGGCGTTCATGACCTCCATCCTCCGGGTGGTGCTGTTCGCCTGTGTGCAGATTCCGTTCATGCTGCTCGTCAGCCTGGTGTTGGCGCTGTTCCTGGACGCGATCGGCTCGAAGACGGCCGGACGGTTCCGGATTCTGCTCCTGGTGCCGTACATGATTCCGGGCGTGGTCGCGGCCGTCGTGTGGGTCAATCTCTACAGCCCCGAGGTGGGGCCGCTCACTCCGCTCGGGGAACTCTTCGGGTTCGACTGGAACTTCTTCGCGCCGTCCATGGTGTGGCCGGCCATCGGCAATTTGCTGACCTGGCACGGCATCGGCTACAACATGGTGATCATCTACGCGGCGCTCCAGGGCGTGCCGCGCGAGCTGTTCGAGGCCGCACGCCTTGACGGTGCCTCGGAGCTGCGGATCGCGCTGAGCATCAAGATCCCGTTCGTGCGCGGGGCGCTGGTGCTGACGGCGCTGCTGTCGATCATCCAGATGCTGCAGATCTTCAACGAGCCCGCGCTGTTCCGGAACGTCACCCCGCAGACCGTCAGCGACAGCTTCACCCCGATCATGATCATCTACAACCAGGCGTTCAACGCCGGCAACTACCACTATGCCGCGGCCCTTTCGGTGCTGCTCGCCCTGATCCTGGGTGTCGCGTCCTTCCTCTTCTACCGGCTGACCTCAAGGGAGGCGGACTGATGGCACTGACCGCCCATCGCAAGGAGAACGGGGCGGCGGCCGGGGCCGCACCGCCCGGCGGGGGCGGCGTTCGCCGGCGTACCCGTCCCGATCCGGCCGCCCGGTCGCGCGGTGGGCAGCGGTTTCTGCTGCTCGGGCTGGTGCTGGCCAGTGTCTACAGCCTCTTCCCGGTGTACTGGCTGATCATCGCCGCGACCAAGGACCGCGTGGGCCTGTATCAGAGCAACGGGTTGTGGTTCTCGGGCTGGCATCTGTGGGACAACCTGCAGCAGGTCTTCACCTACGACGACGGCATCTTCGTGCGCTGGACCGCCAACTCGTTCCTGTACGCCGGTGTCGGCTCCCTCGGCGGCACACTGATCGCGCTCGCGACGGGGTACGGGCTCGCCCGCTTCGACTTCCCCGGGCGCAGCGCGGTGTTCGCGGCCGTGGTGGGTTCCTTCCTGATCCCCATCGCACTGCTCACCCTGCCGCTCTACCTGCTCTTCTCTGCGATCGGCATGGTGGACACCCCCTGGGCGATGCTGATTCCGTGTCTGATCAACCCGTTCAGCGTCTATCTGGCCAAGGTGTACACCGAGGCCACGATCCCGTTCGAGCTGCTGGAGGCGGCCCGTATCGACGGCGCCGGTGAGCTGCGGATCTTCTTCAGCATCGTGCTGCGGATGATGACGACGGGCGGCGCGACGGTCTTTCTGCTCGCCTTCGTCAACACCTGGAACGCCTTCTTCCTGCCGCTGACCGTGCTGCGCGGCGAGGAGAACTGGACCCTCAACCTGGGGCTCTACAACTGGTCCGGCAAACGGCAGGAGTCGGGCATCGACGTGACCAGTCTGGTCCTGACGGGCGCGTTGCTCTCCATCATCCCGATGGCGATCATGATGGTCGCGATGCGGCGCTACTGGCGCAGCGGCGTGACCCTGGGGGCCCTCAAGTGACCGTCGCCCTGGGAGAGTTCGAGTGACCCTGCTGCACAATCCCGTCATCCGGGGATTCGCCCCGGACCCCTCCCTGGTCCGGGTCGGCGACTGGTACTACGTGGCGACGAGTTCGTTCGAGTGGTTCCCGACGATCCCGCTCCATCGCTCCCGCGACCTGGCGCACTGGGAGTACGCGGGCCATGTCCGCGGCGCGGTCCCCGGCGACTCGCTGGCCGGTGTCCCCGACTCGGGTGGCGTCTGGGCGCCTTCGCTGAGCTGGGACGGGGAGCGGTTCTGGGTCGTGTACTCGGTCGTGCGCTCGGTGGGCACGCCGTACTTCGACGTGGACACGTACGTGAGTACGGCCACGGAGGCCGGCGGCGAGTGGACGGCGCCGCGCCGCCTCCCCAGCCACGGCTTCGACCCCGCCCTGTTCCACGAGGACGGGCGGCTGTGGTTGCTCAACCTCCAGAACGACCACCGCCCCGGCGGCCGGCGTTTCGCCGGGATCGTGCTGACCGAGCTGGACCGGGAGACGCTGGGCCCGGCCGGGGAGACCTGTCTGCTGCTCCAGCACGAACGGCTCGTCGAGGGACCGAAGTTGGTGCGCCGGGGCGGCTGGTACCACCTGGTCCTGGCCGAAGGGGGCACGGGTTTCGAGCACGGGGTGCGGATGGCGCGCAGCCGCTCGATCACCGGCCCGTACGAACTCGACGACCGCCCGCTGCTGACGTCCCGGGACGATCCGTCGCTCCCGTTGCAGAAGGCCGGTCATGGCGAGCTGGTCCGAACGCCGGACGGACAGTGGGTGTTGAGCCATCTTGCGGCCCGCCCGCTGCACACACCGGACGGCCCGCGCTGCCCGCTGGGGCGGGAGACGGCGATCCAGGCGGTGACGTGGGACGGGGAGGGTTGGCCCAGGTTGCGGCACGGGGGTCCGCACCCTGCGGTCGAGGTCGACATACCGACGGAGCCCGCCGAGCCGGGGCCCCGACCCACCGCTCCCGACGAGCCGTTGGGCTGGCCCTGGAGCGCCCTGCGCGGCTACGCCGATCCGAGCTGGGCCGACACCACCATCCGCCCCGGCTGGATCCGGCTGACCGGCCGGCACGGTCCCGAGTCGCGGTGGGCGCACAGTCTGCTGGCCCAGCGCATCACCGAGCACCGGGCGGAGGCCGAGGTCACCGTGGAGGCGCGGCCGGACACCTTCACCCAGGCCGCCGGGCTGGTCCTCTGGTACAACACGGAGGCCTATCTGAGCCTGGACCTCACCTGGGCGGAGCCCGAGGGCGAGGGGCAGCACGGGCAGCAGTGGCGTGGGGAGGGCCGTACGGTACTGCGCCTCGTGGAGCGTGAGGAGTCCGGCACCCGGGAGGTGGCGGTCCTGGACGTGGACGCGAGGGTGCCGTTGACCCTGGGCGTGCGGGTCGCCGAGGGGTGGGCGCGGTTCTGGTACGTCCGTGACGATGTGCGCACTCCGGTCGGGCCGCCGCTGGACTTCACCAAGCTCTCCGACGACCACGGCACCAAGCTGCGCTTCACCGGAGCGATGGCGGGTGTGCATGCCGTGGATCTGGTCGACGCCGCGTTCACGGCCGACTTCACGGGATTCCGGCTCACCTGCTCGCGGCCCTGAGCCTGTTCGAGGTTTCGAAAGCCATAGCCCGTACAGACCTTGCGAACTCCGGCCTCTTCCGGACTCATTGCGGTGAACCTAGGGTAGGAAGCGCTTACTGTTTCCGCGCTGGTCGAAAACTTTTCATGGCCCTCGGGCGGGCCGGAGAGGTGGTTCCCGATGGTCCGTACGGGCAGTGCGAGCACGGCGGCCGGGCCGACCCTGGCGGTCGTGGCCCGCGAGGCCGGGGTGTCCGTGCCGACCGCGTCCAAGGTGGTCAACGGCCGTGAGGACGTGGCCCCCGAGACCCGCCGCCGGGTCACCGAGGCGCTGGACCGGCTCGGCTATGTCCGCAGACCCCGCTTCGACGCGGCGAAGACACCGGGTCTGGTCGACCTCGTCGTGCACTCGCTGGACACCTCGTGGTCGGGCGCGGTGCTGCACGGGGTGGAGGCGGCGGCGCACGACGCGGGACTGGAGGTCGTGGTCTCCGCCGGTCTGACCCGTACCCGGGGCGGCCGTCCGGAGCGGGGCTGGCTGGACAAGCTGATCGCGCGCGGCTCCTCCGGCGTGCTGTTCAATCTGGCCGAGCTGACAGCGTCGCAGTACGCCTGGCTGGAGCAGCACCGCATCCCGTTCGTGATGATCGACCCGGTGCTGGAGCCCCCGTCGGGCGTGGTGTCGGTGGGCGCGGCGAACTGGCACGGCGGAGTGACGGCGACCGAGCACCTCCTGGCGCTCGGCCACGAACGCATCGCCGTCATCGCCGGTCACCAGCGCAAGATGTGCAGCAACGCCCGAGTGGCCGGCTACCGCTCCGCGCTCGCCTCGGCCGGCCTGCGGCACCGCCCCGAGTACATCCGCCACGCCGGTTTCGACGAGAGCGTGGCCCACCGCCGCATGCTGGACCTCCTCGACCTGCCCGAGCCGCCGACGGCCGTGTTCGTCTGCTCGGACCGGATGGCCCTCGGCGTCTACCAGGCTCTGGCGGAGCGGGGGTTGAGCGTGCCCGGCGACATGAGCGTCGTAGGCTTCGACGACCTCCCGGAGGCCCGCTGGATCGCCCCGTCCCTCACCACGGTCCGCCAGCCGCTGTCGGAGATGGCGGCGACGGCACTGCGTCTGCTGGTGCGGATGATGGACGGGGAACGGCCGGAGAGCACCCGTACGGAGCTGTCGACCCGGTTGGTGGAGCGGTCGAGCACGGCGGCGCCGGGTGATCGGTCGGCTTGCTGAGAGCTTGCGAAGAGACCCCCGTCGTCCGCCCGCCCCGGCCACGCGCACTCCAGAACGGGCGCATGCACGCGCTTTCGTTGGACCGAGAGGGTGGTCGGTGCGCCGCTCGGGCCGGGTGACCCGGCGAAGACGATCTTGAATGCTAGCTTCGCGAGCTGTCGAAAGAGTCCCGAAGGCGGCGAGCCGAGGCGGGGCCATCGCTATGAACTGAGGCGAGGGTGACGGGTATGAGCGAAGAGCCGGAGCAGCCGGCGGTGGCTCCGTTCAAGCGCAGGAGTTTCCTGGCGTCGGCGGCCCTGGCGGCCGGAGCCCCGGCCGTGACCGCCGGTCCGGTGCAGGCCGCCACACCGACCGCGGTCGCCGGTCCCGCACCGGCCGCCGTGCCGTCGGCGGGCGTGCCGGCGGCCGAGGCAGCGGCGGCCGGCACACAGCTCGCCACACCCGGACTCGGGACCGTGGCGCGGCTGTTGGCCGTTCCCGAGACGGATCGCGGAGTCGAGTGGCTCAAGTCGGCGCTTCAGGTCGCCGTGGCGCTCGAACTGTCCACCATCCCGCCGTACTTGTGCGCCTGGTGGTCCGTCAAGGACCGCAGCAGCGAGGTCGGGCGGATGCTCCGGCGCATCGTCGGCGACGAGATGTTCCATCTGAGCATCGCCTGCAACCTGATCGTGGCCCTGGGCGGAAGGCCCCGGATCAAGGCCGCAGCGCCCGTCCTCCCCGGCCCGCTGCCCGGCGGTGTGCGCGCCGGGGTGACCGTCTACCTGTCGGGCCTCACCAAGCCCTTCGTGCGCGACGTGGCGATGGCGATCGAGTCCCCCGAGGAGCCGCTCACCCGCGACGGGCTGCCCTCGCCCACCGTCGGCCAGTTCTACTCCGGCGTACTGAACGCGTTCCGGGCCGTGCGGCCGGACCTGACGGCGCGGGGACAGCTGTCCGAGCACGTCGGCGGCGACGACCTGCGGCCCATCGAGAGCCTGGACGACGTCGAGGCCGCCATCGGGATCATCAAGGAACAGGGCGAGGGCACCGACGGCACCCCGGCCGACCCCTTCGTGGACGACGAACGGGCGCACTACTACGCCTTCGGCGAGATCTACCACGGCCGGGAGCTGCGCGAGACCGACGACGGCTGGAGGTACGTCGGCGGCCCCGTGCCGTTCCCCGACGCGCGCCCCATGGCGCCGGTCCCGGTCGGCGGCTGGCCCAGCCCGTCGGCCGAGGTCCAGGTGCTCCTGCACCGTTTCGACGCCACCTACAGCAGCGTGCTGGACACCCTCGACGCGGCCTGGGCCGGTGGCGGCGAGCGCACCCTGAAAGCGGCCGTCCACTCCATGCACGGGCTGGAACGGCCCGCCGTGGAACTGATGGAGACCAGGATCCCCTACGCCCCCGGCAGCACCTACGGCCCCCAGTTCCGCGCGCTCCGCCGACGGATCTGACCCAGGACCCTCAGGGCGAGGGAAAGACGGAGGGCCGCTCCTCGGAGCGGCCCTCCGTCACATCGCATCAGGCGCGCCGCGCCGCCCAGTTGATCCCGCCCAGCAGATGCGCCCGGAAGTCCGGGTCCCCGTACGCCTCGGCGGCGTGACCGAGAGCCGTGTAGAAGACCCGCCCCGCTCCCTGCGCACGGCACCACACCAGCGGATGGTCCTCCCCCATCCCGCCCCCGTCGTACGACGACTCGTCCGCACGCACCAACACCCGTACCGCGTCCCGGGGGTTGCGGCGGAAGTCGTACCACTCGTCGACGAAGTCCCATACGGCGGGCAGGTGCCGGGTGGCGGGATGGTCCCGGTCCTCGACGACCGCCTTGCCTGGCTGGTACTCGGGGTGCCGGTCGAACCACGCGCCCAGCAGCTCGCCGTAGTACGGCCAGTCGTACTCGGTGCAGGCCGCCGCGTGCACGCCCACGAATCCGCCACCCGACTCGACGTACGCGGCGAGCCGCTCGCGCCCGGCGGCGGTGAGCATCTCGCCGCTGGTGGAGAGGAACACGACCGCCGCGTAGCCGTCGAGGGGCTGCTCGAAGGCCGCGGGGTCCTCGGTGTGCTCCACCTCGAAGTCGCCGAGCGTGCGCAGGGCTTCGACGCCGGCCGGGATGGACGCGTGCCGGTAGGCGGTGGTGCGGGTGCAGACGAGGAGTCGTACGGCCATGCGGTGGAGCCTAGAGGTGCCGGCGCCGGGGTCCCACCGCTGCCGGTGATCGGAAATTTTCGGTCACCGTCCGCCGCTCGGACCACCCTCCGGAAACCGGCCAACAGGGCGGGCGGTTGGGTCGATTCGCCCCCGCACCCACTTCACCCCCACGACAATGCGTGCATGACCCATGACTGGCAGCAACAGATCCACGCGCTCCATGCCGAGATGATCCGCCGTGACGACCCCGCCGCCTGGGTGCGGGAGGCCGACGCGGTGGACGCCTCCGTGCTGTATCCCGGGTTCGCCCTGCGTGGGCCGGTGTTCGGGGTCGCCGTGCAGGATCCGGCGGTGGGGCCCGAGTGGCGGGTGCTGAAGCCGGTCGTGAACGGGATGCCGCAGATGTGCCGGGACTCGCTCAACACCCATCTGTGGTTCCGCGCCAAGGACGACACCGACGACCCTGCCGTACGGCGTGAGCTGCTCGCCGCCGTGGACGTGCTGGAGCGGGAGTCGGTGAACGAGGTCGAGGTGTGCGGGGTGCGCTACCGGGTCGTGCGCGGGGACGAGTTCACGCGCTGCGACGACGAGAACCGGCTGGAGCCGCCCCGGCCCACCGACCCGGAGCCGGCCGACCGTACCTGGGAGTGGCGCGCCGAGCACACCCCCTCCCCCGACCTGGACCTCCCCCTCGACCCGGAACCCATGGACGACGGCCCGATGGCGGGCGCCCTGCGGGCGGGGCTGCGCGGCTTCGCCTACCGGGGCATGCGGTTCCCCACCGAGGTGCGCCGTGAGTCGGAACAGGCCGTGGGCTCGCATCCGCAGATCGTGCTGCTGCCCACCTGCTTCGCCGTGGTCGAGCGGGAGCGGACCGGATGGGAGCCGGCCCTCGCGCTGCAGGCCACTCCGCACGACGCCCGACGGGTGCTCTACGACGCCATGATCGAGATGTGGCCGATGCTGTACAAGTTCGACGACGAGACGAAGGCCGCGTACAAGAAGGCGGCCGAGGAGTTCCGGGCGCTCGAACGGGCCGACGAGGCCCGGGTCGCGGGGCGCCGGTTCCAGGTCTGCCGCGTCGAGCGCATGATCCGGATGGGCCCCGACGGCCCGGAGACCCCGCGCCCCTCGGACGTCGACGAGTACGGCCCGATGAAGATCCATCCGACGCTGCTGGAGGACGGCACGGTCGTCTTCGAGGAGTGATCACCGCGCTCGTCCTACGGGTGGCCGCCCCTGCCCGGCGCACAGGTGTTCCATAACGCGTGCCGCTGTGCGTAGCCTCAACTGCGATGAACGCCATCCCCGCGCTTCTCGACCACCTCGTCCTCGCGACGCCGGATCTGGCCGCCACGGTCGCCGACTTCGCCCGGCGCACGGGTGTGACCCCCGCCCCGGGCGGCACACATGTCGGGCTCGGCACCCGGAACCATCTGGTGTCGCTGGGAGGCACCAGGTACCTGGAGATCCTCGGCCCGGACCCGGAGCAGTCCGCGCCGGGGCAGCCCCGCCCGTTCGACGTGGACGGGGTGACCGCCCCGCGCACGGTCACCTGGGCGATCAGCCCGCCCGACCTGGACGCGGCGATCGAGAACGCCCGGTCCCAGGGCTACGACCCCGGGTCCGCGCAGGAGATGAGCCGCCGCCGGCCCGACGGCACCCTGCTGAAGTGGCGGCTCACCGACGGCGACGACGCCCACCCCTCCGGTCTCGTCCCCTTCCTCATCGACTGGGGCACCTCCCTGCACCCCACCGCCTCGGGCCTGCCCACCACCCCACTGCTCGCCCTCTCGGCGACCGCCCCCGACCCGGCCGGGATCCGCCCCCTGCTGGCATCCCTGGGCACGAGTCTCGACCTCACGACGGGCCCGGTGGGGATGTCCTTCACGGTGGACACACCGAGGGGCCCGGTGACCTTCGACTAGTCGGGGCCGGAGATCCGGGGTCCTCCCGAACATCCGGGATCCTCCCGGGCATCCGGGGTCCTCCCCGGCGTCCGTTTCCTTCAAGACCGGCCGCTCTGCGCCTGCCTACGGTGGCCGCATGACTCCACGATTCGACGCCATCGGCCTCGTCGTCTCCGACATGGCCGCCTCGGTCACCTTCTACCGCCGCCTCGGCTTCGCCTTCCCGGAGGGCTCCGAGAACGAACCCCACGCAGAGGCCCAACTGCCGGGCGGGTTGCGTCTGTTGCTCGACACGGAGCGCACGGTGCGGTCCTTCCTGCCGGAGTGGCGGCCGCCCACAGGAGGGGGCCGTCACTCGCTCGCCCTGCGGTGCGAGGGCCCGGCGGAGGTCGACACGGTGTACGAGGAGCTGGTGAACGCCGGCTACCACGGCGAGCTCAAGCCGTGGGACGCCTTCTGGGGGCAGCGGTACGCCTCCGTGCACGACCCGGACGGAAACGGCGTCGACCTGTTCGCACCGCTAGCCGCCCCGCCCGCCGAGTAGCTCGCCCAGCGGCAGCCCCGCCAGCTCCTTGACGTCCCGCGCCAGATGAGCCTGATCGGCGAATCCGGCACGGGCGGCGGTCTCCGCGAAGGAGACCCCGTCCCGGGCCAGCGCGAGCGCCCGCTGCATCCGCAGGATCCGGGCCAGCGTCTTGGGCCCGTACCCGAAGGCTGCGAGCGATCTACGGTGCAACTGCCGTGTACCCAGCCCGAGTCGGTCGGCGGTCTCGGCGACCGGACGCCCGGCGTGGAGGGCCTCGACGAGGCCGTTCAGCAGCGGTTCCGGCGGGCTCGCCCGCTCCAGCGCCACCTCTTCGAGCGCGGCAACGGGGTCGGCGGCCGCGGCGACGCGCCCTTGCAGCCGCCGTACCTCCGCAGCGGGCCACAGCTCGGCCAACTCCACCCGCCGGTCCCGCAGTTCATGCGCCGGCACCCCGAAGAAGGCGGGCGCGCCGCCCGGCCGGAAACGCAGCCCCGCCCAGGTGCTCGGCGCCCCCTCGGTGACGTACGCACGCGTGTCGGGCCCGGCGACGAGCAGCCGCCCGTCGTGCCAGAGCAGATCCATACACCCGTCGGGCAGCACACGCCCGGGCCCACTGGTCGCATTCGTCCACGCCACGGCCCCGGCCAGCCGGGACGCCCGTTCCGTGTACATATGCATGAGGCTACGCCGCTCGACGAAACCCCTACCCCACAACCACCCGCACCCGATGCTCCTGCGGACTCACCCCGTACACCCTCTTGAACGCACTGGACAGCGCGAACGCGCTCCCATAACCGACCCGCCGGGCAATCGCGTCCAGCGTGTCCCCGGTGTCCCGCAGCGCATCCGCCGCCAGCGCCAGCCGCCACCCCGTGAGGTACGTCATCGGCGGCTCCCCCACCAGCTCCGTGAAGCGGCGCCCCAGCGCGGCCCGCGACACCCCCGCCTTGGCGGCGAGGGAGGCGACCGTCCAGGGATGGGCGGGATCGTCCTGGACCAGGCGCAGGACCCGCCCGACGACCGGGTCCGCAAGCGCCCGGTACCAGGCGGGAGCCGCCGCCTCCGGACGGGAGAACCAGGCCCGGAGCGCGGCGATGACCAGCAGGTCGAGCAGCCGGTCCAGGACGACCTCCTGACCGGGTTCGTCACGGACGATCTCGTCCATGAGGTACGGGGTGAGGGGGCAGTTCCACACGTCGGCCGGGAGGCACAGCAGCGGCGGCAGCGCGTTGAGCAGCCGCCCGCTGATCTCGCCCTCCCACAGATAGGTGCCGATCAGCATCACGGCCGAGCCGTCCGGCCGGTCGCCCCAGGTGCGCACGCCGAGGTCCATCGAGCCGTTGAGGGAGCGCCCGTCGGGGTAGCGGCACTCGGCGCCCGGCAGGATGAGGGCCTGGGGTGCGGTGTCGGGGTCGTCGGCGCAGGTGTAGGGGTCCGGGCCGCGGGCGATGGCGAGATCGCCGGCGCGCAGCGCTATCCGCTCGCCCTGATCCGGAACCACCCAGGCCTCGCCGCGGACCATGACCATGACGGTGAGCGGGGCGCGGTCCTCGACGCGGACGGACCACGGCGGCTCGAAACACGCGCGGATCATGAAGGCGCCACGCGCACGTGGACCCTCCAGCAGACCGGCAAGGGCGTCCATGTCGTCAGCGTAGACGTCCGCGCATGGGAATGAGCCGTTCAGCGATGGGCTGTTGGGGCGCGCGACCGTTGACTGGAGGCATGACGCAGAACGCAGCCGACATGGCGAACACGCAGCGGATGACGGTGGTGGTGACCGGTGCCTCGGGTCGTACGGGCAGCCGGGTGGCGGAGGCGGCGCGCGCGGCGGGGCTCACGGTGCGGGCCGCGTCCCGGGCGCGGGGCTTCGACTGGGAGGACCCGACGACCTGGGCGGAGACCCTGCGGGGCGCGGACGCGGCGTACCTGGTGTACCCGTCCGACGTCGGCTCCCCGGCGGCGGCCGAGGGCGTCGGGGCGCTGGCCCGGGAGGCGGTCGGACTCGGGGTGCGGCGGCTGGTGCTGCTGTCGGCGCGCGGTGAGGACCAGGCGCTGCCGGCCGAGGAGGCGCTGAGGGCGTCCGGCGCGGACTGGACGATCGTACGGGGCACCTGGTTCTCGCAGAACTTCAGCGAGGGGCCGCTGGTGGAGGGCATGGTCCACGGGGAGCTGGTGTTCCCGGCGGGTGAGGTGAAGGAGCCGTTCGTCGATGTCCGGGACATCGCGGACGTCGTGGTGACCGCGCTGACGTCCGGGGACCGGTATGTGGGGCGGACGCTGGTGCTGACGGGGCCGCGGCTGCTGTCCTGGCGGGAGGCGGTCGCGGAGATCTCCGGGGCGACGGGGAGCACGATCACGTACACGCCGGTCCCGACCCGCTCGTACGGGGAGGCGCTGGCCGGGTTCGGGGTGCCGCCCGAGGAGGTCGAGCTGCTGACGGAGGTCTTCGAAACGCTCATGGACGGCCGCAACGCCCATGTCACGGACGATGTCCGCGAGGTGCTGGGGCGTGCGCCGCGGGACTTCGCCGACTTCGCGCGGGAGGCCGCGGCGGCGGGGGCCTGGAAGGCCTGAGCTGCGGGAACGGACCGGTTCAGGTCCGCTCCGAGTCCTCCCCCTTGTGCGGCGGGTGCGGGTGGTGGGTGCTCTTCACATGGGTGCGCAGCCGGGAGGACACGTCCTCCGGCGGCAGGAAGCGGGACCACCGCTCGGGGAACTCCGACGGCATGTCGGGGTCGTCGGGGTCGTCGAGCCCGGGCTCGCGTCCGGCGGCGTGCCGGGCGACGTACTCGGCGACCTGGGCCTCGCGCAGCCGCTCGTTGGCGGCGCGGGCCGCGGCCGTCGCGGCGGCCGGCCAGACCCGGTCGATCGCGGCGTTGACCGCGGCCCCGACGAGCACGGCGAACGCGGACACACCGATCCACAGCATCACGGCGACGGCGGCGGCGAGGGAGCCGTAGATCGACGCGCCCTCGATCGTGTTCGTCAGGTAGATGCGCAGCAGGAAGCTGCCCAGCACCCACATGCCGAGGGCGACCAGCGCGCCGGGCACGTCCTCGATCCAGGGCGAGCGGACCGGCACCGACACGTGGTAGAGCGTGGTCAGGAACGCGATCGACAGAACGATCACCACGGGCCAGTACAGAACCTGCACCAGGGTCTCCGACCAGGGCACGATCCGTACGACCGCGTCCGGTCCGGCCACCATCAGCGGCAGCGCCACCGAGCCGATCAGCAGGGCGGCGATGAACAGCAGGAACGCCACCAGCCGGGTCTTGACGATGCCCCGGACGCCGTCGAGGCCGTACATCACGGTGATCGTGTCTATGAAGACGTTCACCGCGCGGGACCCCGACCACAGGGCGAACAGGAAGCCGACGGAGATGACGTCGGGGCGGCCGCCGTGCATCACGTCGTCCAGGATCGGCTGGGCGATCTGGCGTACGCCCTTGTCGGACAGGACGGTGCGGGAGGCCTCCAGGAGGTTGGTCTCCAGGCTGCTGATGGTGTCGGTGCCGGTCCAGTCGTCGACGTAGCCGAGCAGGCCGATGAGGCTGAGCAGCAGCGGGGGCACGGACAGCAGGGTGAAGAACGCGGCCTCGGCGGCGAGCCCCAGGATGCGGTACTCGATGCAGGAGTTGACGGTGTCCTTGATCAACAGCCAGGCGGTCCGGCGTTTGGAGACGTTCCGGTAGAGGACACGCGCCCGATGGAGTCGGCCGGAGGTCCGCTGGGGGGGTTCACTTGCTGGCTGCACGACCTAAAGGTATCCGCCAAGCGGGGGCGCACTCATAGCGGCGCCGGGTGCACGCACCGTCGCCACCTGCCCGGTCCCCCGCGCCGCCGCCGTGTCAGGGTGGGAACCACCGGCCCACGGAGGGATAGGTTCACAGCCATGGCAGGCAGTACGCACACGGTGACCAACCAGCCCCCGCCCCTGGTCGGCTACGACCTCTACAGCGCCGACCGGGCCCTCACCGAGGCCGTCGAGCGTCACCTCGCCCCCGAGCTGCTGGACGAGGTGCGCGGCGAGCTGGCGGCACTCGGGCGGACCTGCGGTTCGGCGCAGGTGCAGGAGTGGGGAGCGCTGGCCAATGAGAACCCGCCGCGGTTGCGCACACACGACCGCTACGGCCGTCGTATCGACGAGGTCGAGTTCCATCCGTCCTGGCACCGCCTGCTCGGCAAGGGCGTGTCCGCGGGGCTGACCGCGGCCTGGGCGCGGCCGGGCGGACATGTGCGACGGGCGGCGGCCTTCCTGCTGTGGACGCAGGTCGAGGCCGGCAACGGCTGCCCGCTGTCCATGACCCACGCGGCGGTACCCGCCCTGCGCACCGACCCCGACCTGGCCGCCGAGTGGGAGCCGCGGCTGACGTCCATGATCTACGACCGTGATCTGCGGCCCGCCGGACAGAAGGCCGGGGCGCTGTTCGGGATGGGCATGACAGAGAAGCAGGGCGGCAGCGACGTCCGCGCCAACACGACGGCCGCGCGTCCCCTCCCCGACGGCGAGACATACGAGCTGACCGGGCACAAGTGGTTCTGCTCGGCCCCCATGTCCGACGCCTTCCTGGTGCTGGCGCAGGCTCCGGGAGGGCTCACCTGTCTCCTGGTGCCTCGGGTGCTGGAGGACGGCACCCGCAACCCGTTCCTGATCCAGCGCCTGAAGGACAAGCTGGGCAACCGCTCCAACGCCTCCGCCGAGGTCGAGTTCGACGGGACGTGGGCGCGCCGGGTCGGTGACGAGGGGCGCGGGTTGCGCACCATCATCGACATGGTGGCGGCGACCCGGCTCGACTGTGTGCTCGGCTCCGCCGGTCTGATGCGGCAGGCCGTCGCACAGGCCGTCCACCACTGCACGCACCGCGAGGCGTTCGGCGGCAAGCTCGTCGACAAGCCGCTCATGCGCAACGTCCTGGCCGACCTGGCCCTCGAATCGGAGGCGGCGACCACCCTCGCACTGCGGCTCGCGGCGGCCTACGACGACGACGGCGAACAGGAGCGGGCCCTGCTGCGGATCGCGGTACCGGCCGCCAAGTACTGGGTGACCAAGCGCTGCACACCCCTGACGGTCGAGGCGTCCGAATGCCTGGGCGGCAACGGCTACGTCGAGGAGTCCGGCATGCCCCGCCTGGTACGCGAGTCACCGCTGAACTCGATCTGGGAGGGCGCGGGCAATGTCCAGGCCCTGGACGTGCTGCGAGCGTTGCAACGGGAACCCGCCGCGCTCAACGCCTACCTGCAGGAGGTCGGCAAGGCCCGCGGCGCCGACCACCGCCTGGACGGCGCGATCAAGGGCCTGTTGACAGAACTCGCCGACCTGGAGGGCATCGAGACAAGGGCTCGGCGCCTGACCGAACGCCTCGCGCTGGTCCTTCAAGGCTCGCTACTGATCCGTTTCGCCCCATCGGAGGTGGCAGACGCGTTCTGCGCGTCCCGCCTCGGAAACGACGGAGGCATGGCCTTCGGCACACTCCCGTCAACGCTGAACCTGACGGCGGTGGTCGACAGGTCCAGGCCGCAGGCCTGAGACCTGGGGACGCGGGGCTGAATCGATATGCGGCTCCGCCGCGTGGGCGCGACAAGCCACCACGCACCCGCAGACGCCGACGAATCACCAAGTGGCATCCCCCGTAGCGATTCGGCCAAACCGCCGGAGGTAGGGGGTGGTGCTGCGCCGACACGGCACCACCCCCGCTCAGGGCCCGTTCGAGGCCTCGAACGCCGCTCGGGACGGCGCCGCTCAAGTTTCAATCAGTTCAGCGCGGTTCACCAGGGTTGCAAGGGGTTGCAACTTGCCGGCCTCCGAGTGCGGAGTGTGCCCCTCCGCGAGCCGTGGACGGCACTATGAGACACACACTCAGATGGAGACCCTTCCCCCGGGAGGACCCTTGGCGCTCTCGCCGACGGACGTGACGCAGTTGGCCACCGTGGACTCGGCGCGGGCTGCCCGGGTTCTCAGCGAGGTCCGCGCCGCCACACTGGCCGGACAGCGCGCGCCCGTCGCGCCGCGCCCGGTGATCGAGCAGTCCTGGGAGCGCATGCTGCGCGGCGGAGTCGACCCGGACCACGACGTCCGGTCCGGCCTGCTGTCGCGGGAGGAGGTGCAGCGGCGCCGGGAGGCCACCGTGCTCAAGCATGTGCTGCCGGTGCTGCGCGAGGGGCTGCTGTCGGTCGCGGACGTCGCCCACCACATCATGGTCGTCGCCGACGACGAGGGCCGGGTGCTGTGGCGGGAGGGCAACTCCTCCGTGCTGCGCAAGGCGGACGGCCTCGGGTTCGAACTCGGCGCGGACTGGCGGGAGAGCGTCGTCGGCACCAACGGCGTGGGCACTCCGGCGGTGGTGCGCCGGCCCGTGCAGGTCTTCGCCTCCGAGCACTTCCAGCGCTCACAGACCACCTGGACCTGCACCGGCGCCCCCATCACGGATCCCCGGGACGGCAGGCTGATCGGCGTGGTGGACGTCAGCGGACCGCTGGAGACCATGCACCCGGCCACGCTCGCCTGGGTCGACTCGGTGGCCAAGCTCGCCGAGGCCCGGCTGCGCGAGCTGCATCTGACCTCGCTGGAGCGGCTGCGCGCGGTGGCGGCGCCGGTGCTGGCCCGGATCACCGGGCGGGCGCTGGTGGTGGACCGGGACGGCTGGACCGCCGCGGTGACCGGGATGCCGTACACGGGCCGGATCGCGCTGCCCAAGTCCCTGGCGCCGGGCCGCCGGTGGCTGCCGCAGCTCGGTCCGTGCTCGGTGGAGCCGCTGGCGGGCGGCTGGCTGCTGACGCCCGCCGACGAGGCGGTGCCGGCCGGGGCGGCGCGGATCACGCTGGACCTGACGCAGCCGCGCCGCTGGTCGGTGACGGTGTCCGGCAGCGCGGGCTCCTGGAGCCATGAACTGAGCCCCCGGCACGCCGAGTTGCTGTATCTCCTGGCTCTGCACCGCAGCGGCCGCAGCGCGGCGGGGCTGGCCGAGGACATGTTCGGCGGCGCGGGCCGTACGGTGACGGTGCGGGCGGAGATGTCCCGCGTACGGCGCTATCTCGGGGCGTTCCTGGAGCACCGGCCGTACCGCTTCCGGGAGGACGCGGAGGTCGCCGTACTGCTGCCGGAGGACCCGCGTGACCTGTTGCCGCACTCGACGGCGCCGGCGGTGGCGCGGGGGCGGGCGTCGGCCGAGGCGCCCTGAGGAGCCGGGCGGCCGGCAGTCGTGTTGCGGGGGACCACGAGTGGTGTCTTCCGCATATTTGCGGGGTCTTAGTCCGCAAGCGTGCCCAACTGCCGTAGCATCCCTCTACGAGCCACCCCACCTGCTCTTTTGGTCAACGCTCAGACCAATAGGGGCAGTTGGCTCGCCTCGGGAGGTTTGATGAAGCAGCGCGGCAGACACCGTAGACGCAAGCAGGGCCGTGCGGTACGCGCGTTCCTGGCCGGAACCGCCCTGGCGCTCACCGCCGCCGCCACGATGATCAGCGCCTCCCAGGCGACGGTCGGCGACAACCCCGGCGCCCTCGAACCTCTCACCAGGGCCTCCGACACCCGCGCCCTCGCCCTGCGGGAGCAACTGGTCCCACAGTCCACCCTCGATGAACTCGCCTCCGGGATGGGCCGGCCGGTCGGTGTTCGTGCCGTCCTGGAGAGCGCCGACCGCGATCTGCGCGCCGCCTCCGGCTGTACGGCCGACGAGCGCACCGCGCTGCCGGTCGCGCCGGCCGCGAAGCGCGCGTACTGCTGGGACGCCGCCGGCACCCGGGGCTGGCGGGCGGGCGCGGTCACCACCTCGGGAGACGCCGACGACGACGGCTGGTGGAACGACAACCGGGTGCTGCTGTCCGGCTGGAGCCGGGGCACCGCCGACCGCGGTCTCGCCAGGGTCGCGTTCGTCGACGCGAACGGTCTGGACCACCTCCGCTACTCGTCGGCCCTGCTCGTCGTCCCGGTGGACGGCGGACGCGACTACCGCGCGCTGTCCTCCCGGCTGTCCGGCATGGTCTGGTACCAGGACAAGCTGCTGGTGACCGCCGCCGACGGGCTGTACGTGTACGACATGAACCGCGTCCAGCGCACCACCGTCGACAGCCCCGCGGTGGGCCGCGTCGGGGACGGCTGGTCGGCGCACGGCCAGCGCTTCGTCCTCCCGGCGATCGGCTCGTACCGGCTGACCGGCTCGGACGACGCTCCCCGGCTCGGCGCCCTCTCCCTGGACCGCAGCACGGCGCCGGACAGCCTGGTCGCGGGCGAGTGGACGCCGGCGGACAGCGAGGAGCACTCCCGGCTGTGGCGCTACGACTTCGACACGGACCTGGCCCGCACCGGCCTGCTGTCCGTCGACGCCACCGGGGTCGCGTCCGCGGTCGAGGCGTACGAGACGGAGGCGTCCGGCATCCGGGGCCTGCTGTCGCACCGGGCCGCCGGGGCCGACCGCTCCGACTGGTACCTGGGCCACGACCCCGGCACCACCGACCGGCAGGGCAGCCTGTGGCGCCAGGACACCGAGGGCGCCGAGGCGACCCGCTGCGGCTCGGAGAACGCCCCGCGCTGCTGGGGCGTCCAGGCGGGCCCCCTGTCGTACTGGGAGGCGACCGGCGAGGTCTGGTCCCAGTCGGGCCGGGCGCTGTTCACCGTGCCATTGACGTCGATCGCCCAGGCCCTGGGGTAGACGACCGGTCCTGGTCCGTAGTCGGCAGGGCCCTGGTCCGTAGTCGGCAGCATCCTGCGGCGATCGACAGATCGGCCGTACGGATGATTCCCTGGCCGCCATGACCAACATCCCCGTGACCACCTGGTCCCTGGAGCAGACCTCCCCCGGCGACCTTCTCCCGGCCGCCGCCCCGGAGGGGGACGTGCGGATCGTCCGGGCCGAGGTGCCCTCGCCCGAGTTCAGCCGGTTCCTGTACGCGTCCGTCGGCGGGGACATCCAGTGGATCGACCGGCTCACCTGGACGTACGCCCGCTGGCGGGAGCATCTGGAGCGGCCCGGGGTGGAGACATGGGTCGCCCACGACCGGGGCACACCGGCCGGATACGTGGAGCTGGAGCCGCAGGACGACGGGGTCGTGGAGATCGTCTACTTCGGCCTGATCCCGGCCTTCCGCGGCCGCCGCATCGGCGGACACCTGCTGGCGTACGGCGCCGCCCGCGCCTGGGACCTCGCCGAGCGCTGGCCCGGGCTGCCGCAGACGAAGCGGGTATGGCTGCACACCTGCAGCAAGGACGGGGAGCACGCCATGGACAACTACCAGCGGCGTGGCTTCAAGCTCTTCGACACCAAGGTCGAGGAGGAGAGCGAGACGGCCACGCCCGGTCCGTGGCCGGGGGCGTACCCTGGCTGACCAGGACGGAAACGGCCGAATCGGGCCATGTGACCGACGACACCCCTGTCTCACGCTACGGGACAGGGGTGTCCGCATAATGGACGAAGCTGGACTGTGTCCAGATTGCCGTGACACGCTTCCGTCATGTCTGGAACTGGAATTGCCTTGGTGAGTCGGCGGCACGTCGACCTCGGCCGCATGTCCAGCGCCATCTGTCCGGTGCGCTGACAGCTTCGCAGCGCCCGACATCTCCCTCTTTCGCTTCATTCCCGCGCAATGACGCGCGGGTCTGCCTGCGCGCTCGTATGCGCAGGTGAGAGCCGCTTTCCCGCCTGTCCCGAAGGACGTATCAACCATGGCCGCCACCCCGCAGAAGCCTGCCGCCGCGACTCCCCGCCGCAAGGTGAGCCGTCACCGTGGCGAGGGCCAGTGGGCCGCGGGGCACCACACCCCGCTCAACGGCAACGAGCAGTTCAAGAAGGACGACGACGGTCTCAATGTGCGGACACGCATTGAGACGATCTACTCCAAGCGGGGCTTCGACTCCATCGACCCCAACGATCTGCGCGGACGTATGCGCTGGTGGGGGCTGTACACCCAGCGCAAGCCCGGGATCGACGGCGGCAAGACCGCGATCCTGGAGCCGGAGGAGCTGGACGACAAGTACTTCATGCTGCGGGTGCGGATCGACGGCGGCCGGCTGACCACCGAGCAGCTGCGGGTCATCGGCGAGATCTCACAGGAGTTCGCGCGGGGCACCGCCGACATCACCGACCGGCAGAACATCCAGCTGCACTGGATCCGTATCGAGGACGTCCCGGAGATCTGGAACCGGCTGGAGGCCGTCGGGCTGTCCACCACCGAGGCCTGCGGTGACTGCCCGCGTGTCGTCATCGGGTCGCCGGTCGCCGGTATCGCCGAGGACGAGATCATCGACGGCACCTGGGCGATCGACGAGATCCACGAGCGGTACATCGGCAGCAAGGAGTTCTCCAACCTGCCGCGCAAGTTCAAGACGGCGATCTCCGGCTCCCCGCTCCTCGACGTGGTCCATGAGATCAACGACATCGCGTTCGTCGGCGTCGAGCACCCCGAGCACGGCCCCGGCTTCGACCTGTGGGTCGGCGGCGGTCTGTCCACCAACCCTAAGCTCGGCGTCCGGCTCGGCGCCTGGGTGCCGCTGGCCGAGGTGCCCGAGGTGTGGGCCGGCGTGGTCGGCATCTTCCGCGACTGGGGCTATCGCCGGCTGCGCACCCGCGCCCGGCTGAAGTTCCTCGTCGCCGACTGGGGCCCGGAGAAGTTCCGCCAGGTCCTGGAGGACGACTACCTCAAGCGCAAGCTGGTCGACGGTCCCGCGCCCGCCGAGCCCTCGGGCCGCTGGCGCGACCACGTCGGTGTGCACCGGCAGCAGGACGGCCGCTACTACGTCGGTTTCGCCCCGCGCGTCGGCCGCGTCGACGGCGCCACGCTCACGAAGATCGCCGAGGTCGCCGAGGCCCACGGCTCGGGCCGGGTCCGGACCACCGTCGAGCAGAAGATGATCATCCTCGATGTCGAGGAGGCGCAGGTCGAGCCGCTGGTCGAGGCCCTGGACGCGCTGGACCTGACCGCCAAGCCCTCCCCGTTCCGGCGCGGCACCATGGCGTGCACCGGCATCGAGTTCTGCAAGCTCGCCATCGTCGAGACCAAGCAGCGCGGCTCCCAGCTGATCGACGAGCTGGAGCGCCGTATCCCGGACTTCGACGAGCCGCTCACCATCAACATCAACGGCTGCCCGAACGCCTGCGCCCGTATCCAGGTGGCGGACATCGGTCTCAAGGGGCAGTTGGTCGTCAACGACCGGGGCGAGCAGGTCGAGGGTTACCAGGTGCACCTGGGCGGCGCGCTCGGTCTGGAGGCCGGGTTCGGGCGCAAGGTGCGTGGCCTGAAGGTCACCTCCGAGGAGCTGCCGGACTACGTCGAGCGTGTCCTGAAGCGGTTCCAGGAGGAGCGCGAGAACGGCGAGCGGTTCGCCACCTGGGCGGCGCGTGCCTCCGAGGAGGCCCTCTCATGAGCGAGCGGGCCGCCCCCTTCTACTGCCCCTACTGCGGCGACGAGGACCTCCGTCCCAGCGAGCAGGGCCACGGCGCGTGGGAATGCGCGGCGTGCAACCGCGCTTTCCAGTTGAAGTTCCTCGGGCTGCTCACCCGGGGCCTCCAGCACAACGACGCAGGGGGAGAAGAGATATGACCGCGGTTCAGGAAGAACGCGCGACCGAGGATCTCAGGGCGCTCGCCGAGCAGGCGGGCCGTGATCTGGAGGACGCCTCCGCGCTGGAGATCCTCCAGTGGGCGGTCGACACCTTCGGCAAGCGCTTCTGTGTGACCTCCTCCATGGAGGACGCGGTGGTCGCCCACCTCGCCTCCCGGGCGATGCCCGGCGTGGACGTCGTGTTCCTCGACACCGGCTACCACTTCGAGGAGACCATCGGCACCCGCGACGCGGTCGAGGCCGTGATGGACGTCAACGTCATCACGCTCACCCCGCTGCAGACGGTCGCCGAGCAGGACGCGCAGTACGGCCCCAAGCTGCACGACCGCGACCCCGACCTGTGCTGCAAGCTGCGCAAGGTCGAGCCGCTGGAGCGCGGGCTCAAGGGCTATGTGGCCTGGGCGACCGGGCTGCGCCGCGACGAGTCCCCGACCCGGGCGAACACCCCGGTCGTCGGCTGGGACGAGAAGCGCCAGAAGGTGAAGATCTCCCCGATCGCCCGCTGGACCCAGGACGACGTGGACGCGTACGTCGCCGAGCACGGCGTCCTGACCAACCCGCTCCTGATGGACGGCTACGCCTCCGTCGGCTGCGCCCCCTGCACCCGCCGGGTGCTGGAGGGCGAGGACGCACGGGCCGGCCGCTGGGCGGGCCGCGGCAAGACCGAGTGCGGGCTGCACGGCTGACCCATGACCGCGTCTTCTACGTTTCCCACGTACTCAGCGAATTTGGAGAACCACGTGACGAGCGGAGCCACCGTCTGGCTCACGGGTCTGCCGAGCGCCGGCAAGACCACCATCGCCTACGAGCTGGCCGGCCGGCTCCGCGAGGAGGGCCACCGCGTCGAGGTGCTCGACGGCGACGAGATCCGCGAGTTCATCTCGGCGGGCCTCGGCTTCAGCCGCGAGGACCGGCACACCAATGTGCAGCGCATCGGCTTCCTGGCCGAACTGCTCGCCCGCAACGGCGTCAAGGCGCTCGTCCCGGTGATCGCACCGTACGCCGACAGCCGTGACGCGGTGCGCAAGCGCCACCAGCAGAGCGGGGCGCCGTACATCGAGGTGCACGTGGCCACTCCGGTCGACGTGTGCTCCGTACGCGATGTGAAGGGGCTGTACGCCAAGCAGGCCGCGGGCGAGCTCACCGGGCTCACCGGGGTCGACGACCCCTACGAGGAGCCCGAGTCGCCCGATCTGCGGATCGAGTCCCAGAACCAGACCGTGCAGGAGTCCGCGGCGTCGGTGTACGCCCTGCTCAGCGAAAGGGGTTTGGCATGACGACGACCGTCGCCACGGTGGAGGAGGGTACGGACTCCCCGTACGCCCTCTCGCACCTGGCCGCGCTGGAGTCCGAGGCGGTGCACATCTTCCGCGAGGTGGCGGGCGAGTTCGAGCGGCCGGTGATCCTGTTCTCCGGCGGCAAGGACTCCATCGTCATGCTGCACCTGGCGCTCAAGGCGTTCGCCCCCGCCGCGATCCCCTTCTCGCTGCTGCACGTCGACACCGGGCACAACTTCCCCGAGGTCCTCGACTACCGCGACCGCACCGTCGCCCAGCACGGCCTGCGACTGCACGTCGCCTCCGTGCAGGACTACATCGACCGCGGGGTGCTCAAGGAGCGTCCGGACGGCACCCGTAACCCGCTGCAGACGCTGCCGCTGACCGAGAAGATCCAGAGCGAGAAGTTCGACGCGGTCTTCGGCGGCGGACGCCGTGACGAGGAGAAGGCGCGGGCCAAGGAGCGGGTCTTCTCGCTGCGCGACGAGTTCTCCCAGTGGGACCCGCGCCGTCAGCGGCCCGAGCTGTGGAACCTGTACAACGGCCGGCACGCACCCGGCGAGCACGTCCGCGTGTTCCCGCTGTCCAACTGGACCGAGCTGGACGTCTGGCAGTACATCGCCCGGGAGGGCATCGAACTGCCGCAGATCTACTTCGCCCACGAGCGCGAGGTGTTCGCGCGCAGCGGCATGTGGCTGACCGCCGGTGAGTGGGGCGGCCCGAAGGACGGCGAGAGCGTCGAGAAGCGTCTCGTGCGCTACCGGACCGTCGGTGACATGTCCTGCACCGGTGCCGTCGACTCCGACGCGGTGACCCTGGAGCAGGTGATCACCGAGATCGCCGCCTCCCGGCTGACCGAGCGCGGCGCCACCCGCGCCGACGACAAGATGTCCGAGGCCGCGATGGAAGACCGTAAGCGCGAGGGGTACTTCTAAGCATGAGCACGACCACGGAACTCTCCGAGACGACCCTGCTGCGGTTCGCCACCGCGGGCTCCGTCGACGACGGCAAGTCCACGCTGGTGGGCCGGCTGCTGCACGACTCCAAGTCGGTCCTCGTCGACCAGCTGGAGGCCGTGGAGCGCGCGTCCGCCTCGCGCGGGCAGGACGCCCCGGACCTCGCGCTGCTCACCGACGGTCTGCGGGCCGAGCGGGAACAGGGCATCACGATCGACGTGGCGTACCGTTACTTCGCCACGCCCCGGCGCCGGTTCATCCTGGCCGACACCCCGGGCCATGTGCAGTACACCCGCAACATGGTCACCGGCGCCTCCACGGCCGAGCTGACGGTGATCCTGGTCGACGCCCGCAACGGCGTCGTCGAGCAGACCCGCCGCCACGCCGCGATCGCCGCGCTGCTGCGGGTGCCGCACGTCGTGCTCGCCGTGAACAAGATGGACCTGGTCGACTACCAGGAGTCGGTGTTCGCGGCGATCGCCGAGGAGTTCACGGCGTACGCGCTGGAGCTCGGCGTCCCGGAGATCACCGCGATCCCGATCTCGGCGCTGGCCGGGGACAACGTGGTGGACCCGTCCGCGAACATGGACTGGTACGGCGGCCCGACCTTCCTGGAGCACCTGGAGACGGTCCCGGTCACCCACGACCTGAGCCACTGCCACGCCCGCCTCCCCGTGCAGTACGTGATCCGGCCGCAGACCGCCGAGCACCCCGACTACCGCGGCTACGCCGGGCAGATCGCCGCGGGTTCGTTCCGCGTCGGCGAGTCGGTGACGGTGCTGCCGTCGGGCCGCACCTCGAAGATCTCCGGGATCGACCTGCTGGGCGAGCCGGTCAGCGTCGCGTGGACCACGCAGTCGGTGACCGTCCTGCTGGAGGACGACATCGACATCTCGCGCGGCGACCTGATCGTGCCGGCCAAGGACGCGCCCGCGACCACGCAGGACATCGAGGCGACGGTGTGTCATGTCGCCGACGCGCCGCTGACCGTGGGGCACCGGGTGCTGCTCAAGCACGGCACGCGCACGGTCAAGGCGATCGTGAAGGACATCCCGTCCCGCCTCACGCTGGACGATCTGTCGCTGCACCCGCATCCGGGGCACCTGGTCGCCAACGACATCGGCCGGGTGAAGATCCGGACCGCCGAGCCGCTGCCGGTCGACTCCTACGCCGACTCGCGCCGCACCGGCTCGTTCATCCTCATCGACCCCAGCGACGGCACCACGCTCACCGCGGGCATGGTCGGCGAGTCCTTCGCCTCGCCGGAGCCGGTCAAGGACGAGGCCGAGGACGACGGGTGGGACTTCTGACATGAAGGCCTACGACGTCTACTCCACGTTCGCGAAGGAGGGCGGCCGCGTCGGCAGCGGCGTGCTCGGCTGGGGGTCCCCCCGAACGGAGTTTGGGGGAGGACAGGGCGGAGTGTCGCGATGTGTGCGCTGACCCGCCCTCTGCCCAACCGCCGATCTCCCGGCCGCGCCTGACCAGGGCGTGAGTGCCGGGCCACCGAGAGGAACCCCTCCCCGTGCCTGCCACCCCCGCTCTGCGACGGACGCTCGCCGTCCTGGCCGCGCTGCCGCTGCTGGCCCTCGCGGCCTGCGGCTACGGCTCGCAGGCCAAGGAGAACACCGAGCAGGCCATCGCCGGGGCGGCCAAGGTCGACGGGCTGGACTCGGTGCGGATCGGCTACTTCGGGAACCTCACCCACGCGACCGCGCTGGTCGGCCGGCACGAGCGGCTGTTCCAGAAGGAGCTGGGCGGGACGACGGCGGAGTACATCCCGTTCAACGCCGGTCCCTCGGAGATCGAGGCGCTGAACTCGGGGTCCATCGACATCGGCTGGATCGGCCCCTCCCCCGCCGTCAACGGCTACCTCAAGTCGAACGGCGAGAACCTGCGCATCATCTCCGGGTCGGCCTCGGGCGGTGTCAAGCTCGTGGTCGACCCGGAGAAGATCAAGTCCCTGGACGACATCAAGGGCAGGAAGATCGCCACGCCGCAGCTCGGCAACACACAGGACGTGGCGTTCCTCAACTGGATCTCGGAGCGGGGCTGGAAGGTCGACGCGGCGAGCGGCAAGGGTGACGTCTCCGTAGTCCGTACGGACAACAAGATCACGCCGGACGCCTACAAGTCGGGCTCGATCGACGGCGCCTGGGTACCGGAGCCGACCGCGTCGAAGCTGGTCGCCGAGGGCGGGAAGGTGCTCCTGGACGAGGCGGACCTGTGGCCCGGCAAGAAGTTCGTGATCACGAACGTCATCGTGCGGCAGGACTTCCTCAAGGAGCACCCGCAGGCCGTGGAGGCCGTGTTGCGGGGCTCGGTGCGCACCAACAAGTGGATCGACGCCAACCCGGAGAAGGCGAAGGCCGCGGCGAACGCGCAGCTCAAGGCCGACACCGGGAAGCCGCTGCCGGCCGGTGTGCTCGACCCGGCGTGGCAGTCCATCCAGGTCACGGACGACCCGCTGGCCTCCACCCTCGGCACCGAGGCCGAGCACGCGGTGCGGGCGGGGCTGCTGGAGAAGCCGGATCTGCGCGGCATCTACGACCTCACCCCGCTGAACAAGGTCCTCAAGGCCGAGGGCGAGCGCACGGTCGACGACGCCGGGCTCGGTGTGAAGTGACGTCGTGAGCAAGGCACTGACCCCGATGAGTTCCCGATGATTTCCCAGGAGGTGACGACCATGGCAACGGCACTCGCCAAGGCCGCCGACACGGATACGTCCGTGGAGCACGCCGCGCGCATCGAGCATGTCTCGAAGTCCTTCGCCGGCCCCGCCGGTCAGCAGCTCGTCCTCGACGACATCACGCTCGATGTCGCGCCGGGCGAGTTCGTCACCCTCCTCGGGGCGTCCGGCTGCGGCAAGTCGACGCTGCTGAACCTGGTGGCCGGCCTTGACCGGCCCAGCGCGGGCAGCATCACGACCGACGGGCGACCGGCGCTCATGTTCCAGGAGCACGCCCTCTTCCCGTGGCTGACCGCGGGCAAGAACATCGAACTCGCCCTCAAGCTCAGGGGTGTCGCCAAGGCCGAGCGGCGCGAGCGCGCCGAGGAGCTCCTCGAACTGGTCCGGCTGAAGGGCGCGCACGGCAAGCGGGTGCACGAGCTGTCCGGCGGTATGCGCCAGCGCGTCGCCATGGCGCGGGCGCTCGCCCAGGACAGCAAGCTGCTGCTGATGGACGAGCCGTTCGCGGCGCTGGACGCGATCACCCGGGACGTGCTGCACGACGAGCTCACCCGGATCTGGCGCGAGACACAGCTGTCCGTCCTGTTCGTCACGCACAACGTGCGTGAGGCGGTGCGGCTCGCCCAGCGGGTCGTCCTGCTGTCCTCCCGGCCGGGCCGCGTCGCCCGCGAGTGGACGGTCGGCATTCCGCAGCCGCGTCGTATCGAGGACGCCGAGGTGGCCGAACTGTCCCGGGAGATCACCGAAGAACTGCGTGGGGAGATCCGCCGCCATGGCCAGCACTGAGACGACCGCCGCCAAGGACGGCAGCGATCTCGCCGGACTCGAAGCGGGTCTGGACGCCCTGGAGACGGTCCAGACGAGTCGTACGCCGTTCCGGCGAACCCTGACCCAGAAGGTTCTGCCGCCCGTCGTCGCCGTCGCGCTGGTGCTGGCGCTGTGGCAGTTCCTGGTGTCGTCCGGGATCGCCGGCGACCCGACGAAGCTGCCCGCGCCCTCGGACGTGTGGGATGAGCTGCGCGAGTCCTGGCTGCAGGGCACGCTCCACCAGTACATCTGGACGTCCGTCTCGCGCGGTCTGCTCGGCTTCCTGCTGGCGCTGGCCATCGGGACGCCGCTGGGGCTGCTGGTGTCGCGTGTCCGGTTCGTGCGTGCGGCCATCGGGCCGATCCTGTCCGGGCTGCAGTCGCTGCCGTCGGTCGCCTGGGTGCCGCCTGCCGTGATCTGGCTGGGCCTCAACGACCGGATGATGTTCGCCGTGATCCTGCTCGGGGCGGTTCCGTCCATCGCCAACGGGCTGGTGTCCGGCGTCGACCAGGTGCCGCCGCTGTTCCTGCGGGCCGGCCGCACCTTGGGGGCGACGGGGCTGAAGGGGACCTGGCACATCGTGATGCCGGCCGCACTGCCCGGCTATCTCGCGGGTCTGAAGCAGGGCTGGGCGTTCTCCTGGCGGTCGCTGATGGCCGCGGAGATCATCGCGTCCTCCCCCGACCTGGGTGTGGGGCTGGGGCAGCTGCTGGAGAACGGCCGCAACACCAGTTCCATGTCCATGGTCTTCTTCGCCATCCTGCTCATCCTCGTCGTCGGCATCGCCATCGACCTGCTGATCTTCAGCCCGCTGGAGCGGCGGGTGCTGCGCAGTCGCGGTCTGCTGGCAAGGAGCTGAGGTCCTGTGTTCAAGAAGCCGGTTCTTCTCGTCATCGCCCACGGCAGCCGTGACCCTCGGCATGCCGCGACCGTGCATGCCCTGGTACGACGAGTTCGGTCGCTGCGTCCGGACGTGCGGGTGGAGACCGGCTTCCTCGACTTCAACATCCCGTCGGTGCAGGGGGTGCTGGAGTCGTTGGCGGCGGAGGGTGTACGCGACGTGGTGGCGCTGCCGCTGTTGCTGACGCGGGCGTTTCACGCGAAGGCGGACATCCCGGCGGTCCTGCGCGACGCGCCGCCGCAGCTGCGGATCCGGCAGGCGGAGGTCCTCGGCCCGTCGCCGCTGCTGACGGCGGCCCTGGAGCGGCGCCTGTACGAGGCGGGCCTGACGCCCGCCGACAAGTCCTCGACCGGGGTCGTGCTGGCCTCGGCGGGGTCCACCGACCCGGAGGCGATCGCAGTGATCGCAGAAATCGCGCGGGAGTGGCGGCACACCGGTTGGTGCGCCGTGCGGCCTGCGTTCGCCTCCGCATCTCTTCCCCGCACCGAGGACGCTGTGCGGGAGCTGCGGGAGCTCGGCTGTGAGCGGGTGGCCGTGGCGCCGTATGTACTGGCGCCGGGGTTTCTGCCGGACCGGATTGCCCGGGGTGCGGCCGGGGCGGATGTGCTGGGGGATGTGCTGGGGGCCGCGGCCGAGGTGGCTCGGGTGGTCGTGGAGCGGTATGAGGCGGCTGGGGTGCGGGTCTTGACCGCCGTCGGAGCGTAGGCCTCCGGCGGTTGGGCGGGGCTACGCGACCCAGCCCCCACGCGGCTCAGGTCGCAGCTGGTCAGGGACGCTTCGATTCGGAAAAAACCGTCTCCCCGGGGGCGGGGATCTGCTGGGATGTTCCCCGAAGAGCTATCGGGGGAGAGCGGCGCACTTGGCTGGACGCGAGTTCGGGCATCACTTGGGGCTGCCACGGGCGTTGACCGGGCTGCCGTTGAGTCCGCTGGTGCCCGGGTATGCCCAGCTTGTCGCCGCGCAGCACGCCGCGGGGTTACGGCACCTGGGCGAGGCGCTGCTGCCGCCCGGGGGTGGCGGGTTACGTGTGCTCGACGGGTTGTACGTCGCGTCCGGGCCCCGTGGGCGACAGCGGGTGGACGGTGCTCTGCTGGGCGGCCTCGCGCGGACCGCGACTCCTACGGCGTCCCTTGTGGGGCTGCTCGCCGAACTGCACCGGCGTGATCCGCAGGCGCTGCGCAGGGTCGTGCTGTATCAGCTGATCGGGTTGCTGCAGGAGCGGGAGCGGGGTGAACGCCCGCGTTTTGCCGTCGAGTTGGGGGTGCATCCGGACGAGGTCGCCGGGGTGGTGGCGGCGGCGGGGCTGCGGGCCGTTCTCAGTCGGCAGCAGCTGGATGCCGCCGAGTCTCTCGCCGATGCCTGGGAACGGCACCGGCTGCATCGGGTGCGTGCGCTGTTGGAGCGGCTGCCGCAGGACCGTACCGATCCGGCGCTGGAGGCGCTGCGGGGTGCGCTGGTCTTACGGTTGGGTGCCGTTGATGCTGCCCTGCGTGCGGCCCGGGAGGCCGAGGGGCGCGGGGACGTCGAGCGGGCGACCGAGGAGTTGCTGGGGGCGCTGCGTGAGGCCGTCGATGATCGGCGGGCGCTGCGTGCGCTGGTTCGTCATCATCGGCCCGGGTCCGGGGAGCCCTCTCCGCTGAGTGCCGAACTCCGTTCGGATCATGTCGAGTTGAGCTGGGCGGGAACGGAAACAGGTACGGACGAGCGGGGCTGGCTGCTGCTGTGCCTGTATCGGGACCCGGTGGGTGCGGCCAAGGTGCGGGAAGTGGCGGTGCAGGGGGGCGGTGCGGCTCGGGACACTGTCGTTGCCCTTGGTTCCAGCGTTCGGTATGCCGCCCTTCCGTTGCGCGACGGGGTCGTCGCCGGGGCGCCGTTGGTTTCGCGCCGGGTGCTTGTCGCGCCCGAGGTGGAGGGGCTCGCCCTGGTGGACGGGCCCGAGCGGGTCGAGGGCTCCTGGCGGCGGCCGGCCGGAGCGGCGGAGGTTACGGTCGAGTGGAGCGGGGTGGGTGGGGGCGGGGGGCAACTGCCGTGCCGTGACGATGGGTTCGCCGCTTCCGGTCTCGCCATCGGTACGCATGCCTTCCGGGTCGTCTGCCATTACCGGGCTCCCGATGGAGCTCTCGTCCCCTCCCCTGGCGTCCGCGCCGACCGCACCGTCCATGCCTGGCCCGACCCCGTTCGCACCCTCACCGCTCGCCCCGACGGCACTGCCGTGCGGTTCGAGTGGACCGGTGTGCGGGACGGCGAGGTCCGGCTCGTTCGGTGGCCCGGTGCTGCCCCGGCGCCGGGCAGTGAGCTGCGTACCGAGCAGCTTCCGGCGCGGCTGGACCGGCCCGAGCGGGCCGGGGTGCTGGATCCGCCGCCGGGCGGGGTCACGCGGGTCGCCGCCGTCGCCGTGCTCGGTGAGCGCGCGCTCGCCGGTCCCGTGGTCGATGTGGAGGTGCTGCGGGCGGTCACCGGGCTCGTCGTCCAGCGGCTTCCGGAGGGACAGGCGGCGGTCAAGCTCGACTGGCCCGACGGGGTCGGTCATCTGGTCGTGGACTGGGAGCCGCTGACCGAGGCTCTGAGCGGTTCGGATGTGGGTGACGTCGGCTCCGTCTCCGAAGGAGGGTCCGGTGGCCGTGGTCGGCGTACCGTCACCGCCCATGCCTACCGCCGTAACGGACTGCGGTTGTCCGTCGGGGCGGGTGGGGTGGTGGTTCGGGCCGCTGCCGTTGCTCAGGCGCCCGGGGCCGTCGTCGTGCCCGCCGTCGCCGCCGAGGCCGTGCTGCCGCCGGACACCGCGATCGGTTATCAACTCGTGCGCGGGCCAAGGCGGTTGCTCGGCCGGGGCCGTACCCTGTTGCGCGTCACCCTGTCCGCTCCCCTCGGGCACACGGGCGTCCCGGAGTTCGTGTGCGTCGCGCGCAGTGGCACCCTCCGGCCGCGTACCGCGACCGACGGCACCACCGTGCTGCGCATCCCCGGCACCGACCTGACCCGGCACGGCACGGTCGAGCAGGAGTTGCCGGCCGTGCCCTGTCCGGCCCCCTACACCCTGCGCGGCTTCCTGCTGGGTGAGCACGCGGCCGCCGTACGTCTCGAAGAACCGTCCCCCGCGACCCTGGTGGTGCGCTGACCATGACGACCGTGATCTGTCCCTACTGCTTCGACCGCTCGTCCGCGGCCAAGCTGCCCTACCGCTGTCTGATGACCCCGAGCGGTGTTCGGGGCGGCACCCCCTGCGGTCCCCAACGTGACGACATATGGGCCGGGTTCATGGGGCCGAGCGCGCCTCCGGCGGCCCGGATGCGCGGTCCCGTGTTCGCCGCGGGCCGCAGGCTGCCCGCGGTGGGCGGCGGGCTGCGCGGGGGCAGCAGCGTGCCCTGTCCCGACTGCGGGGTGCCCACGCCGGTGCGGGTGTGCCGGGCCTGTCACAACGATCTGCCGAGCGACTACTGCGACCAGGACAGCCGGATCATCGCCCTGGTCGGCGCGAAGGCCTCCGGCAAGAGCACCTATGTGTCCGTGCTGGTCAACGAGTTGAACCAGCGTGTGGGGCAGGCCTATCACGCCTCGCTGGCCGCGATGGGGCAGACCACCCAGCAGCGGGACAAGGAGATGGCCGAGGACCTGTACGAGCGGCTGCGGTTGCCGGACGCGACGCGGCCCGCCGCTCTCGGCTTCAACGATCCGCTCCTGTACCGGCTCAGCGTGCCCAGACGCGGACGGCCGGGCTCCGGTACCCGGCACACCACGCTGGTGTTCTTCGACGCGGCGGGCGAGGATCTCGCGGGCGCCGAGGCCATGGACCGCTACACGCGCTATCTCAGTGCCGCCGACGGCATCGTGCTGCTCGTCGATCCGCTGCAACTCGGTTCCGTGCGGGACCGGTTGCCCGTGCACGACGGCCCTCCGCTGCCCGTCGTCGAGACGCCGCCGCAGCAGATCGCCGCCGACCTCGCGGCGCAGCTGCGCGCCCACGGCAAGGGCGGCTCCCGCGGCCGGGTGTCCACGCCGATCGCGGTGGCCGTCACCAAGACCGACATGCTCAAGTCGCTGCTCGACCCGCATTCGCCCGTGCTGCGCAACGCGCCGCACACCGAGGGCCGGTTCGACCAGGACGACCGGCTCGCCGTGCACGAGGAGATCCGGTCCCTGATGGCCGACTGGGACTCGGGGGCTCTCGTACGTCAACTGGAACTGGACTTCGCCGAGTTGTCGCTGTTCGGACTGTCGGCCCTCGGTGCGCCGCCGCCCGCCGAGGCACCCGCGGATGTACCGAAGTCGGGCCCGCAGCCGGTGCGGGTGGAGGACCCGCTGCTGTGGCTGCTGGCCCGGCGGGGGCTGCTGCCCGTGCGGTCCGCCGCGAAGGGACGCGCAGGAAAGGGACGTGTCAAGTGACCCTCGCCCAACTGCACTACACCTCGGCGCCGCCCGGGCCGGACGGCTCGGGGTTCCGGTTCACCGCGGTCAGCGCCGGGGTGCCGCAGGGGCTGCTGCGGGAGGCCGAGCAGCTCATCGGCTACGAACCCCCGCGTGACTTCCCCGCCCGGCCCGACGCCGAGCAGCTGAAGGGCTTCCCGAAGGCCTTCAGTTTCTCCGAACTCGCCGATGGTGGGCGGCTGTTGAGCCGTTCCGTGTACACCGGGGCGGACTACAGCGGCCGGTGGGGCAACTTCCACGCGCACGCGCTGCATCTTCCCTCGGGCATCCGGCTGCCGGACGGCGCGCTGCCGATCACCGCGTGGGAGTCGCCGCGCTGGGCCGACACCACGCCTGCGGACGGCCGGCCCCAGCCGGTCGACCGGTTCGAACCGTCCGGGCTGCTCCGCAAGGACGGCCTCGTCGCCTTCGCCGTGTCCCGTTCCGAACGGCTCGCCGCGTTCTTCGCCGACCTGCGGGCGTTGGCGGAGGATCCCGACGCCGCCGGCCAGATCGTCCTCGTCGAGCACGACAGCGCGGACGTCGCCCAGTGGATCGCGCTCGCCTGCACGGTGCTGCCCCGCGAGCAGGCCCACCGGCTGACGTTCACCACCTACACGCGCCGCCCGCAGCAGGCCCGCCAGCAGATCGTCGGCGTCCTGCCGTCCTCGGAGTCCGTCAGCCACGACCACCGCTACCGGGTCCACGACTGTACGGCCCGGCCGGCGCCGGACGCGGTGACCGATGCCTGGGCCCAGATCTGCGCGCACATCTGGTGCGCCGGGCGCCCCGACCTGTTCCGCGACACCTCCACGGAGACCGGGCCGTTGGCGGTGGCCGCGCTGGTGGCGGGTGTCGAGCTGGGCACGGTGGGGCGTACGGCGGCTGCCGGGTGGGCCGTCGAGCACGCGGGCACGCTCGCCGACGACACGTTGACCGCGCTGGTGGGGGCCTTGTGCGAGGGCGGAGGCAGCGGCGGAGGCAGGAGTGCGGGCGGGAGCGCCGACGGTGAACATGCCGCGCTGGCCGCTCTGCTGGCCCGGCTGGAGGGGCAGTTGCCGACCGTCGTGACCGCGCCCCTCGCGGCTCGGGTGCTGGTCTCCGCCGTACGGGGCCGGGGGCCCATGCCCGTTCTGCGGGCCGGGTCGCTGACCGCCGAGGCTCAGGCCACGCTGGCCCGGGATCTGGCACCTTCCCTTCGCGCGGGCATCGCCGACGAACTGGAGCCGGCCACCGGCCGCCCCCTCGCGCTGCTGCGGACCGCGGATCTGCTGGACATCGACTGCCAGGACCTGCTTCCGGAACTGGCGGGACGGCTGGCCCGGGGGCTGGTCGCGGAGCCTTCGGCGGGCCCGGCGGGAGCGGCGGGCGCTGTGGGCTCGGCAGGCTCGGTGGGTTCGGCAGGCTCGGTGGGTTCGGCACGCTCGGCGGGTGCTGCCGGCCGCGCGGGCGGGGACTCGGCGGGTTACGGGGCGAACGATGTGGCCGGGTACGGGGAGGGGCGCTCCCCGGCCGACGGGAGGGGCCGTCCCCCGGCCGACGCGTGGTGGAGCCAAGCCCCGGGCGACGGTCCCGGCAGGGCGGCGTCCGGCGACGGTTCGGGCCGGGACTCCGTCGGCCGCGCGGATCGTGCGTCGGGGCCCGGGCCCGCCGGAAGCGGTCGCCGGGCGGGCGACGCCTGGTGGAGTCAGACTCCGGACGACGGCCTCGGCAGCACACCGGCCGACGGTTCGGGGCCCGCCCCGGCCGGCCGCCCCGCCTCCCTCGCCGGCGACCCGCCCGCCGAGCCCCCGTCCCCCTGTCCTCCCGCCCTCCTCGACGCCGTGCGCGAGCATCCGGCCCTGCGTATCGCGCTGTTCGGAGCCCTGAACGCATTGGCGCAGGCCGACCCGCCCGGTGTGGCGCGGAGGCTGGCCGGGACCGGGCTGCCCGTGGATCTGCAGACCGGGTTTCCGCATCTGCAGATGTGCGTCATGCCGGGCGAGCCGGTCGGAGGGAGCGGCGGTGACCGGCTCGGGCGGTTCCACGGAGTGCTGCGCAGCGCGGGTGTCTCGCCGCACGCCGACACGGCGGTCCTGCGCACCGCGCTCGACCTGGTGTGGTCCGGCGTGCTGCCGACCGGCCAGGAGGCGAGCTTGCTGCTCAACCAGCTGGGGTCGGACATCCACCGCGCGGCAGGTACCCGGGACATACTGATCGACGCGGCGCTCGCGGCGCCCCCGGACGACCCCGACGTCCCGGTGTTCGCCGCCGATCTGCTGCGCTGCTTCCCCACGGAAGTGCGGCCCGGGCAGCGTGCCGCGCTGCTGCTGCTGGAGTTCGCCGGACTGCTCGGTACCGAGGGCGAGGGCGAGGACTGGGTCGAGCGGGCGTTGGCACTGCGGGACGGTGCGGCCGAGCCCGTTCCGGGGACGGTGCTGGAGCGGATCGCCGACGCCCTCGCGTGGCGGCTCGTCCTGCGGCCGGAGCCCGAGAGCGAGTTGTACGCCCTGGCCAGGGCGGCCGAACCGCGGCTGCTGGCGGCGTACGAGCGGGTGGGGCGTTCGGACCGGGTGGGTGACCGGCTGCGGACGGTGCCGTCGTATGTCGCCGTCTGCTTCGGTGCCTGGAACGCCTTCGCCGGTACCCGGCCGGGGTGGGACGAGACACGGACGGCCCTGCTGACGAAGGTACTGCGGCCGATCGTGCGGGCGCTGCCCGCCGAGGACGTCGCCGCCGTCGAGGAGGTCCTCGGGCGGGCGGGACGCGGCAGGCTCGACGCGTTCCGCGCCTGGAACCGTCCGGGCGCCCTGGGCCGGCTCGCCGGCCGGCTGTCCGGGCGTGGCCGGCGCGGCGCGGACCAGCCGCCGGTGTGGCCCGGGGACGTGGAGCCGCCTGCCGAGGGGCGGCGCCGATGAACAACGTCATAGCCGTCGTGGCCGCCGCCGGGCGGGCTCGTGAAGGGGATCGCCGATGAACTCGCTCACTGCGGCCTTCCCGCTCTTCCTCCTGCTCGGCTCGATCATCGTCTTCGGTGTCGGTCTGTGTCTGTTCCGGTTGCTGTGGCAGTTCCTCGGGGTCGGGGTGAGTGCCGTGTGGCAGGGGCTCGGGCCCCGGCAGGCGGGACAGTCCGATCAGCGGGTGCCGGTCGTGGGGGCGGGCGAGCCCGCTCATCTCGGGTACTGGTGGCGGCAGATGCGCGTCGACGCCGTCTCGGCCGCCGGATACGGGATGCGGGTCGTCTGGACGAGGTTCTCCGACCCGTGGATGGGGCGGTTCGTACGGAACCTGTTCCACGGCATGCGTCCCTCGGGCATCCGTGGCAGCTCGCCCGGCTCCCGCTTCCTGCTGGTCGTCTTCGTCGGGCCCGGCGTCGCCCTGGGCGCCCTGCTCGGCGCCTCGCTCGCCACCGTCGTCCTCGGCGTCGTCCATGCCGTGTTCGCCCTGCTGCTCGGCCTGGTCTGGCTCGGCTGCGCGGCGGCCGTACCGGTGCTGCGGGGCGTGGAGCGCGGGTGGCTGCTGGTGCGGGGCGTGCGCGTCAAGTGCCCGTACCCGGGCTGCTATCGCCCGGTGCCGCTGGCCGTGCACCGGTGCCCGGACTGTCCGGCCGAGCATCGTGCGCTGCGGCCGGGACGGTACGGCGTGCTGTGGCACGCGTGCGCGTGCGGGCGCCGGCTGCCGACGACCCGGCTCGCGGGGCGCGGCAAACTGGCCGCGCTGTGCCCGCACTGCGCCCGGTCCCTGCCGGAGACGGCCGGTACCACCAGGGTGGTGCACGCACCGCTGGTCGGCGGCACGTCGTCCGGCAAGACCATGCTGATGGCGGCCATGGTGGAGGGCCTGCACGCATGGGCCCGGCGCGGCGATCTGAGCGTCGAGTACGCCTCCGACGACGACCGGCGTACGGCCGCCGACCTCAACCAGGAGCTGAAGCAGACCGGTTGGGCCCACGCCACCACCGGCGGCCAGCCGCGTGCGCTGATGCTGACCGTGACGCGCGGGCGGCGGCGCAGACTGCTGTATCTGTACGACCCGATGGGCGAGTCGGTGAGTGAGGCCGACCGGGTGCGTGCCCAGGGGTACTTGGCGCACGCGAACGGCATCGTCCTGGTCGCCGACGTCCTCGCCGACCCCAAGGTGCGCGGCAGGCTGAGCGCCGACGATGCCGGGCGGGCGGGGGCCGCACGTCCCTCGGCGCAGGGGCCCTGGGAGACGTATCAGCGGCTGATCGGTGAGCTCACGGCGCTGGCCGGCCGCCGCGGGCGGCTGTCGGCGGCGACGGTCGTCACCAAGCGGGATGTGCTGGACCAGCTGTCCTCGCTGCCCGTGGCCGGTGCGCGGATCGACACCTGGCTGGAGGAGGTCGGCCTCGGCGGCCTCGTGCGCGCCCTCGATCACGACTTCCGGGCGGCGCGCTACTGGTCCGTCAGCGCCCATGCGGCCACCGGCACCGGACCGCTGGAGCCCGAGCAGCGCAGGGCGGCCGAGCCGGTGCTGTGGCTGCTCGCGGACTCGGGGCTGCGGACCGGGGCCCTGATCGGGCCGGGCGCGGGGGCGGGCGGCAAGGAGCGCAGGCTGCGGCTGCGCGGCGGCGAGAAGGAGAGGAAGTACAGCCCGGCATGACGCAGGTGACCAGACCGATCGGGCGGGGACGGTGGATGGCGGCAGGCCTGTTCGTCGCCTCGCTGGTGCTGACGGCGGCCGGGGCGGTGCTGCTCGCGCTGTGGCTGCTGCCCTGATCCCCCGAGCGGGGGGAGCTCCCGGCTCCCCGACGCGCGGACATCCCAACCACCGGAAAGGACAAGCGAAGTGAGCGACATTCCCGGCGGGCCGATGGCGAACCGGCCGGTCCACTTCATCTGGCTGCTCGACTGCTCGTACTCGATGCAGGGCGAGAAGATCGCCAGACTCAACTACGCGATCAGGGAAGCGATCCCCGAGATGCGTTCCGTGGCCCACGACAACCCGGCCGCCCAACTGCTGCTGCGCACCATCACGTTCTCCACGACGGCCCAGTGGCACCATCCGACGCCCGTCCCGGTGGACGACTTCACCTGGCAGGACGTCGAGGTGGACGGCATGACCAACCTCGGCGAGGCGTTCACGCTGGTCTCGCGGGAGCTGCAGAGCCCGCCGATGCCGCAGCGGGCGCTGAAGCCGGTGCTGGCGCTGGTGTCGGACGGGGTGCCCACGGACGACTGGAAGGCGGGCCTGAAGGCGATCGACGCGACACCGTGGGGCCGTAAGGCGGTGCGGGTCGCCATCGCGATCGGCGCCGACGCGGACCGCTCGGTGCTGCAGGAGTTCCTCGGCAACCCCGAGCTGCAGCCGTTGGACGCCAACAGCCCCAAGCAGCTCGCGGCGGCGATCCGCTGGGCGTCCACGGCGGCGGTGAAAGCGGCCTCGCAGCAGATGGCGAGCTCGGCGGACTCGGCCGTGAAGCAGCCGTACGCGCCGCCGGTCCTCGACGACGATGACGACGACGTGTGGTGACCCTCGGGGTGCGGCGCTGGGAGACGCTCGGCGACAGCGTCCAGGGGGTCAACAAGCGGGTCAACCAGGACTGGTACGCCTGCGAGGGCACCGGCGCCGGTGACGACCCGCTGGTCCTGGCGGTGGCCGACGGGCACGGTTCGGCCGTGCACGCGCGCAGCGGGCTAGGGGCGCGGTTCGCCGTGGACCGGTTCCTGCTCCGTGGGGCCGAGTTCGGGCGGGTCGCCCGGGACTGTCATGAGCCGGGGCGGCTGGCGCGGCTGATGACGTACGCCCGCGACGACTTCCCGCGGGCCCTGGTGCAGGACTGGCGGGAGGCGGCCCTGGGCCACTGGGACCGGCACCGTCCGGTCGCCGACGAGGGGGCGAAGGAGCCGGAACAGGACCAGAAGCTGGCGCTGTACGGCACGACGCTGATCGGCGCGGTGCTCACGCCGTGGCTGTTCGTGGCGTGGCAGATCGGCGACGGCGATCTGGCGGTCGTCGAGCACGACGGGGTGCTGCGCCGGCCGCTGGCGCCGTCGGAGGAGGACCTCGGGGACGAGACGGAGTCGCTGTGCGGCCGGCAGGCCTGGCGTGCGGTGCGGATGCACTGGGCGCCGGTGTTCGACGAGGCGCGGACCCCGCGGCTGGTGGTGCTGTCGACGGACGGGCTGTCGAAGAGCTTCGCGTCGGCGGACGGGTACCGGGAGTTCGTGGCGGGGCTGGACGGGCGGCTGACGGCCGAGGGCAGTGCCGGGGTGCGGGCCTCGCTGCCGGAGTGGCTGGGGCAGGCCTCGCAGTACTCCGGCGACGACACGACCCTGGCGGCGGCGCTGCGCCCCGTCGGTCCGGTGGGCGAGGACACCGAGCCCGTGGCGGACGCCGGGGCCATGGATACGGAACGGAAGACGGAGACGTAGAAGATGAGCGGCATGCTCGACAGCGGGACGCGGCTGACCGCGGAGAACGGCGACGAGGTCGAGATCATCGACATGCTGGGCGCCGGCGGCCAGGGCGAGGTGTACCGGGTGCGGACTCCGGGCGGTGAGAAGGCGCTCAAGTGGTACTACCCGACGTGCGCCACACCCGAGCAGGAGGCGATCGTCAGGGAGCTGGTGGGCCGGGACTTCGATGACGACCGGTTCCTGTGGCCCGAGGCGTATGTGCGCGATCACCGGGGGTCGTTCGGCTATCTGATGGCGGTGCGCCCGGACCGCTTCAAGGGGCTGCCGGATCTGTTCCGGCGCCAACTGCGCACCAGCACAAGGGCGCTGCTCACGGCCTGTCTGTACACGGTGGAGGCGTACCAGGCGCTGCACTCGCGCGGTATCGCCTACCGGGACATCTCCTGGGGGAACGTCTTCTTCGACCCGGCCACGGGTGACGTGCTGGTCTGCGACAACGACAACGCGGTCGTGGAGGGCGACGTCAGCGGTATCTCGGGGACGATGAAGTTCATGGCGCCGGAGCTGGTGCGCGCCGAGCCGGGGGCGCGTCCGGGCACCCAGTCCGATCTGCACTCGCTGGCCGTGCTGCTGTTCATGCTGCTGATGAACCATCACCCGCTGGAGGGCCGCCGGGAGTTGGGCATCCACTGCTTCGACGAGGCGGCGGAGAAGCGGCTGTACGGCAAGAGCCCGCTGTTCGTCTTCGACCCGGCGGACGGCTCCAACGCGCCCGATCCGATGGAGCACGCGACCGTGCTGGCGACGTGGGACGCGGCGGTGGGGACGCTTCAGGAGCTGTTCCGGCGCAGCTTCACGACCGGGCTGCACGACCCGGCGGCCCGGGTGCGGGAGAGCGAGTGGCGCAACGCGCTGCGGGCGGTGCTGGACTCGGTGGTCGAGTGCGCCGCCTGCGGCCGGCAGAACATGACGGAGCCGGGTGAGAACCCGCCGTCGCGGCCCTGCTGGGGATGCGGGGCGCAGCTGGTGCTGCCGCCCCGGCTGACGGTGACGACGCCTCCGCCGCGCGCCCAGCACCACATCCGGCTGCGCCGGGCGGCCCGCGTCCAGGCGCACCATCTGCTGCCGGAGCCGACGCGGCACGACTGCTCGGACGCGAGCCTGGTCGCGGAACTGGTCGAACACCCCAGCAAGCCGGGCCGCTTCGGCATCAAGAACCACTCGAAGGACACCTGGACGGGCACCCGCTCCGACGGCACGTCCCAGCGGATCGGCCCCGGCCAGACGGTCCCGCTGCGCTCGGGCCTGGAGCTGGAGTTCGGGGGCGGGGTGCGGGCGGTCGTCAAGGCGAGATGACCGCGGTGGTACGGCCGGGCCGGGCGCCCCGCAGGACAGGTGGGGGCGCCCGGTGTCACAGTCCGAGCACGCGGCCGATCTCCTGGACCAGGGCCAGGCTGCCGCTGCCGGCCGCCACGCCGATGCCGATGGTCTCCAGGGCGGAGCGGATCCGGCCGCGGTCGGCGGTCCGGCCGTCCTGTCCGGTGCTGGCCAGCTCGCCCTGGATGACCTGCGCCTGCGGCACGAGCGCCGGGTTGTCGGCGCGCAGCCGCTCGACGAGCTGCTCCGCGAGGCGCAGGACCGCGGCCGGGTCGGCGCCGTTGTTGATCTCGATGCGTCCGTGGTCGCCGATGTTGGCCGGACCGTTGATGTTGCGGATGTTGAACGTGCTCATGTCCCGCCTCCTGTGATGTGCGCGGTTCAGGGCCTGGCCGGGGGCTGGCCGCCGCCCTGCTGCCCCGCAGGACCGCTCCCCTGCGGTCCGCCCGGGTGGTTGATGGTGCCGCCGGTGCCGATGTTGCTGGGGCCGTTGACGTTGTTGATGTTGTAGGTCTGGGTGATGATCTGCTGCGCCTTGTCGAACGAGCTGGTGTCGATGTTGTGGTCCTTCAGGAACCGCTCGGTCGCCGTGAGCACACCCTGCTGGAGCCGGTTGAGGAAGTCCGCCGCGTCGGTGAGCTCGTTGTGCCCCGCCTGGTCCCAGTCGCCGTACCGCTCACGCAGGCTGTCGGGGGCGCCGTAGTCGTAGATCACATGCTGCTTGGTGATGTCCCGGCGGAGCTTGCGCAGGAACTTCGCGGAGCGGCGCCGCCTCCGGCCGCGTTCGTTGATGCGCCGCGGAGCGCCGCTCAGCTCGGGCCACAGGCGCAGCGTCGCGTGGGCGACCAGGCTCCGCCAGCGGTCGAAGGGCGCCACCGGCAGCCGGTCCACCACATGGAAGCGGCCGTGCAGCGGCGGTATGGCGTAGACGGCGACCTCCCAGCTCAGGCTGGGCCGGTTGAGGATCGCCCGGACGTACATGGACACCACCATGCGTCCGCCCTCGCCGACCCGCTCCAGGCACAGATGGGTCCGCATGGCCGCGCCGGGGCGTTGCAGGCCCGCCTGGACGAGCTGCTTGGGGATCTGGGCGCGCGGCCGCCGGGTGCGGTCGGGCACGAGGTCCGGGAGCAGGTAGGCGTGGCTGCCGAGGACGTAGAGCCGGTTCCTGGCCCGCAGGCCGTCCAGACCGGAGATCTTCTCCATCTCGCGGGCCACATAGGTGTGCAGGTCGATGGCGTCGAAGGGCAGCATCGGATGGGTGCCGCCACCCGACGCCGCGGCGGGCTTGCTGATGTCGATGGGCTGCCACACGACGACTTTCCCGAGCTGGATGTGGCCGCTGCCGACGAACGGCTTGTCGAGCGCGGCCTGGTCGGCGTACGGCAGCACGTTGGCGCGTTTGAGATCGTTCAGCCACGCCTCCGCCTCGGGTTCCACGGGCGGGGCGAGTTCCTCGGCCTTGTCCTGGCCGTGGAGCACCCGCTGCGCCGCGACACGCGCCCGGGACTCGGCGTGGTGAATCAGCCACCAGGTGGCGGCGAGGACGCCGAGCAGGCCGTAGAACCCGGCCTGGACGACCGTGCCGTGGCCGCCGACCTGTCCCCACAGGAGGGCGAAGAGGGAGATCACCAACAGGGCGCCGAGTCCGGCGAGTTGCCGATCGAGCGCCTCCCGTCGCCGCACGGCCACGCGCGCGTGCCGGGCCAGCGCGACGAAGTTGATGCCGAGGGTCAGTCCGATGGCGTCCAGCCGGTCGCCGGTGAGTTCGCGGTCGACCTCGGCGGCGAGGTCGTCGTCCAGATGAGCCGATGCGCACAGCCGCCGGGTCACCCCGTCCTTGCGGTACTGCGGCAGCGACGGTAATGCTCTGCCCACCACGGTGACCTGCCCTTCCTGCCGAACTCGCGCGCTTCACCCTAGGGACAACGCCCGCTATGTGTCTCGGAGTTGGGCCAAGTCGCCATAAGAGGGTCAGCGTGTGCCGGCGAGCGCCTCGTCGGCCCGTCGCACCAGCTCCCCCACCGGCATCGATCCCGCCTCCCGTCGCTCCCGTGCGAAGGTGTTGGCGAGGTGCTGGAGGAGTTCGTTCAGCGGGGTCGGTACGCCGTGCAGACGGCCCAGGAGGGCGATCTCGCCGTTGAGGTAGTCGGCCTCGATGGTGCCGGTGCCGCGGGTGAGGGACTGCCAGGAGGAGCCGCCGCCGCGCGGGGTGCCGTCGAGCGGGACGAGGGTGACCTTGTCGCCCCGCACGGCCTGCTGTTCCTCGGCGCTCGCGTAGGCGATCCCGGCGGCGTCGAGCACGGCCGTACCCTCGGCCCGCACGCGCCGCAGCAGCGCCGTCGCCTCCTCGTCGGCGACCGGGCCGGTCACCGCCTCCAGTGCGTTGCCGAGGTTGCCCAGCAGTTTGGCGTACTGCCAGCGCGCCACGTCCGCCACGACCGGTGCCTCGAAGTGCGACTTCCCCAGGTCGGCGGCGACCAGGCGGGCGGTCTCGTCGGTGCCGTGCGGGTGGCGGCCGAGATGCAGGATGCCGGTGAGGGGGCGGCCCGCCGCGGAGACGACGCCGGGTTCGACGTAGGTCGACGGCAGCCAGACGCAGACGCCGTACACCCGCCGGAAGAGCCGCAGGGCGAGGCGCTGGCTCTCGACGCCGTTCTGTGCGCAGAACAGCGGCAGGCGCTCGGCCGCCGTGCCGCCGCCCGCGACCGGTACGGCGGCCCAGGCCTGCAGTGCGGCCACGCTGTCCTGTGTCTTGACGGCGAGGACGAGGACGTCGTCGGGCCGCAGCTCCCCGAGCGCGCCCGGCCCGTCGGCGACCGGCAGCCGGTGGACGAGCTCACCCTCCGGAACCCTGAGCCGCAGGCCGTGCTCCCGTAGGGCCTCGAAGTGCGCGCCCCGCGCGACCAGCACGACCTCGTGCCCCGATCCCGCGAGCCGCCCGCCGACGACTCCGCCGACCGCTCCGGCCCCGATGACGATGTAGCGCACGGTCACTTCCCCTCGGCGTTGAACGGCGTCCCCTGGTGGAAGTACATCTGCCACCCGTCGCCCGTCCGCCGCCACAGCGAACTGCGGTGTGCGTGCCTGCCGTTGTTCTCCGTGTCGAAGGTGAGGTGGACGACATCCGGTGCGAGGCGGACGCCCTCGATCCCGGACGTCACGACGTAGCGGTCCACCGGATCGGTGTCCCCGGGCAGGCGGGCCATGGTCGACGCCCGGTCCCAGCGCCGGCCCGACGCGCCGAACTCGTGGAACTCGGGGTGCAGCAGCGATCCGAGCAGTTCGGGCGAGCGGCGGACCTCGGGGTCGAGGAGGCGCAGCTCGCCCTCGATGGCGGCCGTCACGGCGGGATCGCGGTCAGTCACTGGTCAGCTCCACGAGTTTGACGACGGTGTTCCAGTTGCGGCTCGTGGCGATCAAACCCTTGTTGAGGCGGGGGCGCGACAGGATTTCGGCGAGCTTGGAGCGGCCGAGGCCGTTCGGGGCGTACAGGTACAGCGCGCGGTCGCCGAGCCGGAACTCCTCCGGGAGGAAGGCCGCCTGGTCGATCTCCGCGAAGCGTTCGGCGTCCACCGGGGCGGAGAAGTAGGTGACATGGAGCTGCTTGGGCTCCAACTCGGCTGCGGGGAAGGGGCAGTTGTCGGCGATCGCCCTGAGGTAGGCGTGGTCGCGCACGATCACGTCCACGGCGAAGCCGAAGTGCTGTTCGATCGCCGACGCGACCTCGGCGGCCAGGGACTCCTCGTCGCCGCGGTCGGCGGAGAACACGGCCTGACCGCTCTGGAGGTAGGTGCGTACGCCGTCGAGGCCGAGGCCGGTGAGCAGGGTACGCAGATCGGCCATCGGGACTTTTCTGCTGCCGCCCACGTTGATCCCGCGCAGCAGCGCCGCATACGTCGTCGTCATCCGGCCACCTTAAGGGCGGCCGTCGTGCCCCGTGGGGGTGGGCACGACGGCTGCCCAGGCCCGTAAGTTACTGATCGGTCAGCACGATGCACAAGCTCTTCCCCCTGATCCACGCCCCCGACCCGGCCGGATAGATGTAAGGGGCCGCAGTCCTACCCAGTGGGGAGGGCTCGGGGTCCGAGCGGATGAGTTCCGGCCGCCCCACTTCACCGGGGAGCACGACGAGATGCCTTTATCCGGCTCATACCTTCGAAACGAAAGGTGGAGGCAGGGGGCCGCCACCGCAATCAAGGGGGCAAGCCCGTCATGGGGAACGGAGACATGCGAGTGCGGGGACTCGCCGCTCGCGCCGGCGGCTGGAGCGCCCGGCATCGATGGGCTGCCGTCGGCATCTGGGTGCTGTTCGTCGTCCTGGCGATGGGGCTCGGCTCGGCGGCGGGCCGGGTCGACGTCAAGGACAGCGACCAGCTGAAGGGCGAGACACACACCGCCGCCAAGATCATCGAGGACGCCGGGATCGAGGAGCCGGCCAGTGAGACCGTCCTGATCCAGGCCAAGGACGGTTCGCTCAAGGCCACCGACAGCGAGTTCCGGTCCGCCGTCACCGCGGTCGTCGACGCCGTCGAGGGCACCGGCAAGGCCACGGACGTGACCTCGCCGTACGACACGAAGACGATCTCCAAGGACGGCCGCAGCGCGCTGGTGCAGTTCGACATGCGCGGTGACTCCGACACCGCGGGTGAGCGCGTGGAGCCGGTGCTGAAGGCCGTCGAGGACGTCCAGAAGAGCCATGGGTCGCTGCGGATCGAGGAGATCGGCGGCGCGAGCATGATGAAGACGTTCGACGACGCGTTCGGGGACGACTTCCAGAAGGCCGAGTACTCCGCGGTGCCGGTGGCCCTCGGCATTCTGCTCATCGCCTTCGGTGCGCTGGTGGCGGCCCTGCTGCCGGTGCTCCTCGCGGTCACCGCGATCATGGCGACGATGGGCCTGATGGGCATCGTCAGCCATGTGATGCCGATGAGCGACACCGCCAACTCCGTGATGCTGCTGGTCGGTCTGGCCGTCGGCGTCGACTACTGCCTGTTCTATCTGCGCCGTGAGCGCGAGGAGCGCCAGGCCGGACGGGACCCGCAGACCGCGCTGAAGGTCGCCGCCGCCACCAGTGGCCGCGCGATCATCGTCTCCGGCGTCACGGTGTGCGTGGCGATGGCGGGCATGCTGTTCACCGGTCTCGCCGAGTTCGAGGCGATGGGCCTCGCGTCGCTGATGGTCGTGGCGGTCGCCATGGTCGGGTCGGTGACCGTGCTGCCGGCGCTGCTGTCGCTGCTGGGCGAGCGGGTCGAGAAGGGCAAGATCCCCTTCCTGCACCCGGAGAGCCGACTGCGCCGCAACCGGGGGCGCGGCAACCGCGAGAGCCGGTTCTGGACGGCCGTACTGAAGGGCGTGCTCGCCCGGCCGGTCATCTCGGTCGTCGTCGCGGCCGGTGCGCTGCTCGCCATCGCGGCCCCCGCGCTCGGCATGAAGACCCAGCAGCTCACCCTGGACAAGGAGTTCGGCGACTCGCTGCCCATCGTGCAGACGTACAACCGGCTCAACGCGGCCTTCCCGGGCGGCTCCGAGCCGGCCGAGGTGGTCGTCAGGGCGAACGACATCAACGCTCCCGAGGTGAAGTCCGCGCTCGCCGACTTCCGTGAGCGGGCGATCAGTTCGGGTGCCTCGCGCGGCCCGGTCGACATCAAGCTGCACGACGACCAGAACGTCGCCTTCGTCTATGTCCCGCTGGTCGGCGGCTCCGACCTCGACAAGGCGGGCGCGAGCCTGGAGAAGCTGCGTGACGAGGTGCGCCCGGCCACGCTCGGCAAGGTGGACGGCGTCGAGGCGCCGATCACCGGGCAGGTCGCCGGTTCGAAGGACTTCAACGACCAGCTGGCCGGAGCGGTCGTCCCGGTCTTCGCGTTCGTCGTGGTCTTCGCCTTCGCGCTGATGCTGCTGTCGTTCCGCTCGCTGACGATCGCCGTCACGTCGATCGTGCTGAACCTGCTGTCGGTGGGCGCGGCGTACGGCATCCTCGTCGCCGTCTTCCAGCACGGCTGGGGCGCGTCCCTGGTGGGCGCGGAGGGCGTCGGCGCCATCATCACCTGGCTGCCGCTGTTCCTCTTCGTGATCCTGTTCGGCCTGTCGATGGACTACCACGTGTTCGTGGTCTCCCGGATCCGCGAGGCGCGGCTGCGGGGCCGTACGACGAAGGACGCGATCCAGCACGGTGTGGTCACCACGGCCGGTGTCGTCACCAGCGCCGCGGTCATCATGGTCGCCGTGTTCGCGATCTTCGGCACGCTGTCCATGCAGTCCATGAAGCAGATGGGTGTCGGCCTCGCGGCCGCGGTCCTCATCGACGCGACGATCATCCGGGGCGTGCTGCTCCCGGCGGTCATGGCGCTGCTGGGCGAGCGCAACTGGTACCTGCCGAAGTGGCTGCACCGCCTGCCGGACCTGACGCACGACGAGGCCCCCGAGGCCGTGACACGTGGGTCGGCCCGGGACGACGAGGGTGAGCGGGTGCCTGTCTGACCCCGTCCTCCCGACGAGCAGGGCCCGTTGACCACAGGGGAGTCAACGGGCCCTGCTCATGGGCGTGTTCACTCACGCTTCGCGTACGGCGGCCAGTTCGGCCTCGATCAGGTCGGCGGCCCGCTCGGTGCCGCCCTCGTGGGCCATGTCCGCCTGGATGTCCTTCAGACGGCGGGCGACCTCGGGGTCCTCGACCACGTCGAGGGCGATCTCGCGCAGCGCCTCGGCGGTGGCCTCCTCCGTCGGGACGTGCCGGGCGACGCCGAGCGCCTGGAGCATGTCGGCGTTGCCGAACTGGTCCACGGCCTGCGGTACGGCGATCATCGGGGTGGCCGTGGCCAGCCCCTCCTGGCTGCCGCCGGCGCCCGCGTGGGTGACGAACAGGTCGGCCTGCTTCAGGATCGCCAACTGCGGCACCCAGGACCGCACTTCGACGTTGGCAGGCACGTCTCCCAGTTCGGCCGGGTCGACGTGCCGGCCGACCTGGAGCACCAGGTGCCAGCCCGGCAGCTCGCCGAAGGCCTTGACGCACTCCCGGTAGAAGGCGGGCTGCTTGGTGAAGGCCGACCCGAGGGAGACGAGCGCGACCTTCTCGGCGTCGGCGGGCCGCTGCCAGTCGCCCTCTGCGGCCCGGTCGCCCTGGCAGGCGCCGACGAAGGAGTGGACGGACTCGTCGACACGGTCGGCGTTGGGCTGCAGCGCCCTCGGGATGAGGACGATCGAGCGGTCGGGGCGGCCACCGAACGCGTCGGGGTCCGGGGTGAGGCCGTTCTCCTCCAGCCAGGTCCGGAACCGGCGGTAGTAGGCCTGTCCGCGCTCGGTCTGCTTCGGCTCCGCCCACATCGGCTCGGCGACCTCCTCCTCGTAGCCCTCCCAGGCGACGAGGTTCGGCGAGAGCGAGACCGCGGGCACGCCCCAGCGGTGGGCGAGGACGCGGGCCGGGTACGAGGTGATGTCGTGCAGGACGAGGTCCGGCTCGTCCCCGTCGTACGCCTCGATCAGCTGCGGCAGCGCCTGGATCGCGTCGGCCAGGAACGGCTCGACGTTGTCCAGCAGGGTGCTCCCCCAGGCCTCCGGGTCGGCATCGGGTCCGGGCAGGGTGGAGTGCCAGAGTCTGGGTTCGGCCCCGGTCCTTGCGACCTTCTCGGCGAAGGCCGGGGGAATGGCGTAGGTGACCCGGTGCCCACGCGCCACGAGCTCGCGGATCACTTCGAGGCTGGGGTTCACGTGGCCGTGGGCGGCGATCGAGAACATGGCGATGTGAGCGGGGCGGGCGGTGCGCGTGGGTGTGGTCATGCCCGGGAGGCTATGCGAGACGATACGTATCGTGCAACTTGGTTTCGCTGGCCCGGCACCTTGTGCGGGCCCTCAGCGCTGGTAGCGCGCCAGAACCAGGTTCCCGTCCTCCTCCAGGCGTTCGCGCAGTTCGGCGAGGTCGATGGCGCCGCTGTAGTACTCCTGGAAGGCGGGCGTGGCGACCTTGTCCTTCCACTCCGGGTAGCCGCGTACGGACTGGGCGGGCGCCGAGCGCAGGTGTGCGGCGAGGGCGGTGCCGGTGGCCCAGTCGTTCTCGGTGGTGTGCAGGGCCGGGTCCTTGAGCGCCTCGGTGCCGGTGGGCAGCATCCAGTCGCCCAGCGCGAGCCGCACCATGTTGTCGGGGCGGAGCAGGAAGTCGATGAACTCGGCCGCCTCCCGTTTGTGCGGGCTGTCCTCGGCGATGGAGAGGGTCTGCGGGCTGACGCCCTGGGTGAGCCCGTCGGCGCCCGCGGGGGCGGGCAGCACCTGCCAGTCGAAGCCCTTCGGTGCCTGCTGCACGATCTGCTGGCGGTAGGAGAAGCCGAGCGGGACCATCGCGTACCGGCCGCCGAAGAAGCCGGGCAGGGTGTCCGAGCCGCCGCTGCCGAGGGTCGTGGGCGAGGCGCTGTGGTCGATGTTGGCCTGGTCGTGGACGGTGCGCGGCATGACCTCGTCGGGCGTCTCGAAGCGGACGGTGACCTTGTCGTCGGCGCCTCGGTGGAAGAGCTGTCCACCGGACGAGAGGGACAGGTTGAGGGTGGCGGAGACCGGTTCCTTGAGCGGCCAGGCGACGCCGTACCTGCCGTCCCCGCTGAGCTCTTCGGTGATCGTCCTGAACTCGGCCCAGCTCCACGGGCGTTCCGGAGTGGGAATGCGTACGCCCGCCTCCTTCAGCCATGTCGCGTTGGCGATGAGCACCCGCGGCTCCTGGAGGAACGGCACGCCGTAGATCCCGTCCCCGAAGGTCGCCGTCTCCCAACTGCGCTGCGGGATGTCGGACTTGAGCCGCCGGGGCAGCAGGTCGGTCAGGTCGGCGAGGTAGCCGCCGTACGCGAAGTCGGCGAGGTCGTCCGAGGCGTCGTGGATGATGTCCGGCGCTTCACCGCCCTCGAAGGAGGTGAGCAGCTGGTCGTGGACGCCGTCCCAACTGCCCTGTACGTACTCGACCCTGACGTCCGGATGGGCCGCGTTCCACTCCTCGACCAGCTCCTTGTTGGCCTCGACGGACTCCTCCTGCCAGGCCAGGGACTGGAAGCGGAGGGTGATCGGGCCGCCCGCGGTGTCACCGCCGTCGCCGCTGCACCCGGCGAGCAGCAGGGTGAGGGTGGCCACCAGGCTCGACAGCACTCTCGTACGCATCAGTTCTTCACCGCCCCGGTGAGCATGCCGCCCGTGATCCGTCGCTGGATGACCGCGAACACGACCAGTGAGGGCAGTGTCGCGAGGAACGCGGCGGCGGCCAGCGGGCCGAGGTCCGCGACGCCCTCCGCGCCGATGAAGTGGGTGAGGACGACCGGCAGGGTCTGCTTCTCCGGGGTCTTCAGCAGGACGAGCGCGAAGAAGAACTCGTTCCACGCCGTGACGAACGCGAACATCGCCGTCGCCACGATCCCCGGCGCCAGCAGCGGCGCGGTCACCGAGACGAGGGTGCGCAGCCGTCCGGCCCCGTCGACGGCCGCCGCCTCCTCCAGCTCGGACGGCACGGCACGGACGTACCCGACGAGCATCCACAGCGCGAACGGCAGCGCCCACACCACGTACACCATGATCAGTCCCGGCATCGAGTTGATCAGCCGCAGGTTCTTCAGCACCAGGAACAGCGGGATGATCACCAGCACGAGCGGAAACGCCTGGCTGACGACCACCCAGCCGGTCGCCGCCCGCGCGAGCCGGGTGCGGTGGCGGGCCATGACGTACGCCATCGGGGTCGCGAGGAGTACGGCGACGAGGGCGGCGCCGACCGCGGCGATCAGGGAGTTGAGGGCGGCGTGCAGGAGGGGCTGTTCGTCGAAGGCCTGGCGGAAGTTGGCGAGGGTGGGGTCCTTCGGGATCCAGGTGGGGTGCAGGTCGGCGAGCTCGCGGGGCGGTTTGAAGGCGGTGGAGATCAGCCAGAGGAAGGGGAAGACGAGGAAGAGGAGGTAGGCGAGCAGGGCGGCGTACTGGCCGATACGGCCGGTTCGGCTGGTTCTCATGACTCGGCTGGTCCTCGTGGCTCGGCCGGCGCTCATGCGTCGCCACCTCCCCGCAGCCGTCCGACCAGGAAGACGGCGAGGAGGAGGGAGATGACGGCGACCATCACACATCCCATGGCGGCCGCGTAGCCGAACTGGCCGTAGCGGAAGGCCTCTTCGTAGGCGAAGAGCATGGGCAGGCGGGTGCGGCCGCCGGGGCCGCCGTTGGTGAGGACGTAGACCAGGGCGAAGGAGTTGAAGTTCCAGATCAGGTTGAGGGCCGTGATGGAGAGGGCGACCGGCCGGAGCGCGGGCCAGGTGACCGTGCGGAAGCGGCGCCAGGCTCCGGCGCCGTCGACGGCCGCGGCCTCGTGGAGTTCGCGCGGGGTGTTCTGCAGTCCGGCGAGCAGGGTGACCGTGGTGACGGGCATGCCGGCCCAGATGCCCACGACGATGACGGCGGGCAGGGCGGTGGACAGTCCGCTGAGCCAGTCGCGGCCGTCGCCGAGGCCCAGGTCGCGGAGTGTCTCGTTGAGGATGCCGGCGTCGGGGTTGTAGACCAGCCGCCACATGACGCCGACGACGACCTCGGGCATGGCCCACGGGATGATCGCCAGGGCGCGGGCCAGCCAGCGCAGCCGCAGGTCCTCGTTGAGCAGGAGGGCGAGGCCGAGCGCCAGCAGGAACTGCGGCACGGTGACACCGACCGCCCAGACCAGGCCGATCCGGAACGACTCCCAGAACAGGGAGTCGTGCAGCAGGTCGCCGAAGTTGAGCGCGCCGATCCACCGGGTCGGTTCGGTGCGTCCGGACTGGGCGTCGGTGAAGGCCAGCAGGATTCCGTAGAGCAGCGGTCCGACGCTCAGGATCAGGATGGGGATCAGGGCGGGGAGTACGAGGAACCAGGCGCCGTGATCCGTGCCGCGCCGCCGCTCCCTGTCGTCCGGCGGGCGTCTCACCGGACGGCTCGGCCTCGTCATGGTCATGCAGACGCCGTACCCCGTGAAGGCCGCCCGCACGCTGTCCGACCTGTGGAAATGCAACACTGACGGGAACGAACAGGCCGGGCGGGACACGGAGGCGGACGGACGATGGACGAGGCACGGGCACGGGCCGTACTGGCCGCGGCGGGGGTACTGCCCGGACCAACGCGGGACGCGCGACTGCTCGCCCTGGGCGAGAACGCGGTGTTCGCCGCCGATGACCTGGTCGTCAAGGTGGGCCGGGACGCGGAGCTCCTGGAGCGGGCCGAGCGCGAACTGGACATCGCCGTATGGCTGGAGGCGGCGGACGTGTCCGCGGTGCGGGCCGCCGAGCCGAGGGCGCTGCTGGTGGAGGGGCACCCGGTGACGGTGTGGCACCGGCTGCCGGATCCGGTACGGCCCGCCGAGCCCCGGGATTTGGCCGAACTGCTACGGGTCGTGCACGCCCTGCCCGCGCCCTCGTTCCCGCTGCCGCCGCGGGAGTTGCTGGGCGGGGTGGAGCGCTGGCTGCGGTTGGCGGGCGATGCGATCGATCCGGCGGACGCGGCGTTTCTGCGGGAGCGACGGGATGGATTCGCGGCGGCAGCGGCGGGATTGACGCCCCGTCTGGAGCCGGGGCCGATCCATGGGGACGCGCTGCCGCGCAATGTGCATGTGGGAGCGGACGGGCGGCCGGTGCTGGTCGATCTGGAGACCTTCTCCTTCGATCTGCGGGAGCACGACCTGGTGGTCATGGCGCTGTCGCGGGACCGGTACGGGCTGCCCGCGGCGGATTACCGGTCGTTCGTCGGGACGTACGGCTGGGACGTGCGGGAGTGGGAGGGCTGCTCGGTGCTGCGCGGCGCGCGGGAGACGGCGAGTTGTGCGTGGGTGGCGCAGCACGCGCCGAGCAACCCCGAGGCGCTGGCGGAGTTCGAGCGGCGGGTGGCGTCGCTGCGGGACGGGGACGAGGAGGTGCGGTGGTATCCGTTCTGAGTTTCCGGTCCTTCCGGTCGGTGGGTCAGGACCCGCCGGTGGCCGCGGCGAGGGCCGTGAGGTCGTCCTCGTAGGTGAGGTAGCGGCCGGTGAGGGTGTCGGCCTCGCCCCGGATGAGGCGCAGCAGATTGCCCCCGCCCCCGTCATCCGTCCATACCACGAGGCGGCACGGCAGCGACGGACCCCGGGTCCTGGATGGTTCCCGCGGCGCGGCGCAGCTCGGCCAGCACCGTACGGACGGCTGCCCTGGCCGTGCGTTCGGGTCGATAGAGGGCGTCGATGTGGCGTCTGGCCCGGACCCCGCTCAGCGGTCTGAGGACGAGCGCGGGATGAGGACGCATCGTCCAGCGCGGCATCAGGGCAATGCCTCCCCCGGCCGCCACGACCTCGGCCGCCACCGTGAACTCGTTGATGCGATGGGCCAGTCGGAGACGCCGCCCGGCCGCGGCGGCGACGGCCTCGATGACCGCGAGCACCGGGAACCCGTCGTGCACGGTGATCCAGGGCTCGTCGGCCACGTCACGCGGGGTGACGCGGCGCTTGGCGGCAAGGGGGTGACCGACGGGCATGGCCACGTCCAGCGGCTCACGCAGCAACGTCGTCGCGGCCACCGTGTCCGGCCACGGCGGGGCGTGCTCCAGACGGTGGGCCAGGACGATGTCGTACTCCCGGGTGAGCCGGGGGAAGTCCTCCTGCGGTACGTCCTCGTCGGCCAGGATCGGCACCGGTCTGCCCGGACCGGCCAGCGCACCGACCAACGGCGGGAAGAACGCGCCGGCCGCGCTGTGGAACGCCGCCACCGTCACCTCCCCGTCCGGCCGCTCCACGAACGCCTCGACGGTGTGCCGCGCCCGCGCCAGCGCCGTCTCCACCTCGATGGCCGCGCCCGCCAGCGCCTGCCCGGCGTCGGTGAGCACGAGCCGGCGCCCCTGCCGCTCGGTGAGCGGCACCGGGATCGACCGCTGGAGCAGCCGCAGCTGCTGGGAGATCGCCGACGGCGTCACCAGCAGTGCCTCGGCGACCGCCGTGACACTGCCCAGTTCGCCCAGCTCCCGCAGGATCCGCAGCTGCCGTTCGTCCATCGCGCCAGTGTAGGACGATGATGTAGGGCTGCTAAATGATCGTTTAAGAAAGTGGTACTGGGCTTCAGGGTCCCCTCGGGTGCACCGTGGACGCGTGTCCGACGCCCGCCGCCGTACCGATGCGGTACTCCTCCTTGTCGCGCTCGTCTGGGGTTCCAGCTATCTGTCCGCCCAGACGGCCACCGCCGCCCTTCCCGTCCTGCTCGTACTGTTCGCCCGCTACGCCCTGTCCACGCTTGCCTGTCTCGGCCTGGTCGCCTCGGGGCGGCGGCGCGGGGCACGCCGGTGGACGCGGGACGAGCTCCGGACGGGGCTGCCCCTGGGGTTGACCCAGGCGGCGGTCCTGCTCGTGGAGACATACGGCGTCGCCCACACCAGCGCCGCCAACGCCGGCCTCATCATCAGCCTGACCATCGTCCTCACCCCGCTCCTCGACCGCGGCGGCCACCGCGGCGCACTGCCCGCCTCCTTCTTCGCCGCGACCGCTGTCTGTGTCCTGGCCGTCGGACTGCTGATGTCCGGCAACGGCTTCGCCGAGCCCCGTCTCGGAGACCTGCTGATGCTGGGCGCCGCGCTGATCCGGGCGGTGCATGTCGCGCTCGTCGGCCGCCTGACCGCGGGGCGGGCGATCCGCCCGCTGCATCTGACGACCGTGCAGACCCTCGTGGGCACGGCCCTGTTCCTGCCGTTCGCGGCCCCCGACCTGGCGACGCTGTGGCACTCCGCCCCGGCCACCTGGGCCCAACTGGTCTATCTCGCCCTGCTCTGCAGCGTGTTCGCCTTCCTCGCCCAGACCTGGGCCGTACAGCACACCTCCGCCAGCAGGGCCAGTCTGCTGCTGGGCACCGAGCCGGTCTGGGCGGTCGCGGTGGGCGTGACCCTCGGTGCCGACCACCTCACCCCGCTCACCGGCGTCGGCGCGGCCTTGATGCTCGCCGGCACGTACTGGGGCCAGGCGGTGGAACGGGCCCACCGCCGCCCCCCCGACCCCCCGATTCCCTGCTCCCCAGCACCCCCTTGGCCCCGACCTCGACCGCGACCTCGACAAGGACTCCGCATGCCCGAGCACCCCACCACCCAGCACGCCACTTACGACCAGCTGATCTCCCTGCTCGACTCCTCCTCCGTCGACTACCGCCTCATCGACCACGCCCCCGAAGGCGCCACCGAGGCCGTCTGCGCGCTGCGCGGACACCCGGCTTCCGAGGCCGCGAAGTGCATCGTGCTGCGGGTCAAGGTGGACCGGCGCACGACGCGCCACGTCCTCGCCGTCGTCCCGGGAGACCGACAGGTGGACCTCGACGCCGTCCGGGCGCTGTTCGCCGCGCGCTACGTCGGCTTCAGCGACGCGGAGACCGCCGAGCGGCTGGCCCACGCGGTGCCCGGCACCGTGCTGCCGTTCAGCTTCGATCCCGACCTCGAACTCGTCGCCGACCCCGACGTCCTGGCCCAGCCCAAGCTGTACTTCAACGCCGCCCGCCTCGACCGCTCACTCCTCATCTCGGGCGCCGACTACGAACGACTGGCCAAACCCCGCATCGAGCACATCGCGGCGTCGGCATCGGCGTAGCGGGGAGCGCCCGGCAACGGCGGGACAGAGCGCGCCCGGCAACGGAGTAGTGGAGACGCCCGGAACCGGCGCGACGGAGGACGCCCCGCATCGGCGGCCATAACGGACGGCACCCCGCATCAGCGTGATGACGCGCCCGCGCCGGAACGAGACGGCCGCTGCCCTCCCGTCAGCCGGGACGCGGCACCGCCCGCCCGCTCTCGGCTCAGATCGCCTCGCCCCCCACCGGCTCCCCCGTCGGCTCCCGCAGCGGCCACGTGCTGTCGATCACCGCTGTCGCGTCGCCCTTGCGGCGCAGGAAGTTCTGGAAGTCCGCCGCCCACTCGGCGTACCACTCGATCTGGCGGCGGTGCAGTTCCGCCGGGCCGAGGGCCGCGATCTTGGGGTGGCGGACGGCTATCGCACCGGCGAGCCGGGCGGCGGCGAGGGCGTCGGCGGAGGCGTCGTGGGCGGCGTCGAGGGCGATGCCGTACTCCCGGCAGACCGCTTCGAGGTTGCGCTTGCCGCGGCGGTAGCGGTCGGCCCAGCGGTCGATGGTGTAGGGGTCGATGACCGGGGCGGGGTCGATGCCGCCCAGGCGGTCGCGCAGGGACGGCAGTCCGTACCGCCGCAGTTCGGCGGAGAGCAGGCTCAGGTCGAAGGCGGCGTTGTAGGCGACGACCGGCACGCCCGTCTTCCAGTAGGTGACCAGGACGTCGGCGATGGCGTCGGCCACCTGGTCGGCCGGGCGGCCCTCGGCGGCCGCGCGTTCGTTGCTGATGCCGTGCACCGCGACCGCGTCCGCCGGGATCTCCACGCCCGGATCCGCCAGCCACTCCTTGCGCCCTATGGGCTGCCCGTCCCTGACCTCGATCACGGCGCCGGTGACGATGCGCGCCTCGCGCGGATCGGTCCCGGTCGTCTCCAGGTCGAAGCCGATCAGCAGCTCACGGTGCCAGCCCATGGGCGGTCCCCCTTCTTGGTGGTGCGTTCCCCCAGTGGTCTCCACCTTCCCATGCGCCACTGACAATCAGAGGACCGCATTCCGCTTACCCGACGGACACTTCAGGACACCGGTCGCGAATCCGCCCACATCAACTCGAACTCCTCGCGATACGTGGGGAAAAGCCCGCCTTCGTCGATCTCGTCCGACTTGACCACCCTGGCGCCGTTGCGCAGCACCAGCACCGGTGCCTCCAGCCCTCGTGTCCGCCGCAGATAGGTCTGCACGACCGCGATCCCGTCGGAGCCGTCGCCGTCCACGAGGTAGGCCGTGAAGCGGGGCGTCTCGTCGAAGACCTGGATCTCGAAGGCGCCGGGGTCGCGCAGCCGGGACCGCACCCGGCGCATGTGCAGGATGTTCATCTCGACCGCACGGCTCAGCTCGCCCCGCTTGATGCCGAGTTCACGCTCGCGCCGCTTGACCGAGCTGGAGGCCGGGTTCAGGAACAGCAGCCGCACCCGGCACCCGGACTCGGCGAGCCGCACCAGGCGCCGCCCGGAGAAGTTCTGCACCAGCAGGTTGAGGCCGATACCGATGGCGTCGAGCCTGCGGGCACCGCCGAAGATGTCCTCGGCCGGGAACTGGCGCAGCAGCCGTACCCGGTCGGGGTGGACGGCGACCACGTCGGCGTACCGGTCGCCGACCAGGTCCTCGACGGCGTCGATGGGCAGCCGGCGCGCGGAGGGCACGTCGCCGCCGCCACCGAGGACCTCCAGCAGCCGCGCCGAGGCCCGCTCGGCCTGGTTCAGGACCGCCTCGGACAGGGCCCGGTTGCGGGAGACTACGTTGCGCGTCACTTCGAGCTCGTCCAGGGCGAGTTCGACGTCCCGGCGGTCGTCGACGTAGGGCTCGAAGCACGGCCAGTGCTGCACCATCAGCTCGCGCAGCTGCGGCAGTGTGAGGAAGCTGAGGACGTTGTCGTCGGCCGGGTCCAGCAAGTAGCCCTTGCGGCGGCTGACTTCGCGTACGGCGACGGCGCGCTGCACCCATTCCTGGCCCGCCGGTCCGGCCGCGGCGACCACCCACTCGTCGCCGTGGACGGGCTCGTAGATGGGACGCAGAACAGCGGCCACGACCGCGCGCAGCCGCTGTTCGACGAGGTTCAGCCAGATGTAGGCCCGGCCCGCCCGCTGGGCGCGCGTACGCACCTCGCGCCAGGCGTCGGTGCCCCAGTCCAGCTCCGGGCCGATGGAGTTGGTCTCCATAGGCCTGGCCAGGGACACCGTGCCGGGTGGGACCTCTGTGGAGTTCCCCTCGTGACCCTCGTCACCAGGGGGCAACTCCAGCCCTCCCGAGCCCACCCGCGCACCGCCTTCCGCTCCCCCGAGCACTCCCCGTCCCAACGATCAAGGAAGGGTACTCCGGGAGCGGTGGGCGGTGCAGCCGGATGGACAGGGTCGTTTCTCAACTATCCCGGCCGACGTGCCCGTTGATGCCCTTGAGGTCGGCCGGAGTGAGCGGATTCATAGCGGTGACGTCACGCGGGACGATGGAGAAGCCCTGCCAGTGGACCGGCATCGGCTGCTGGTCCTCGTCCCGCACGATGTGGTGGAAGCCCACGTTCATCCAGACCACGGGGTGAGTGAGGGACTGTCCGTTGACCCACTTGTCAACGTCCTTGGGGTGTCCGGCAGGGCAGGCGCCCAGGTTGCCGCTGGCGTACTGCTCGCACTTGTTGTACTCGGTGAAGTACACGTCGTGCGCGGTGAAGGGGCGGCCCGGGTACTTGGTGGTGGAGCCCGGAACGAGCTCGTACGAGCGCGCGTGCCCGTCCTTGTTCTTGCCCGACTGGCTGACCATCCGCCACCAGCGCATGTTCTTGGCGTCGCCGGCGAGTTCCTTGGTGACCTTGGTGAGCGTCGTCTTGTTGGTCGGACCCCGGTCGCCCACGGCCGGGCTGACCTTCGAGTCGTACTGCTCGACGCGGGTCTTGGAGGAGCCGTCGAGGCCGAAGTCGAGCCGCCAGAAGACGTTGTGGCTGTGGCTGTCGGCGTAGTCCTTGGCGCCCTTGCCGATGGGCCAGCCGCGGCCGTCACCGGAGTCGTAGTCCTCGGGGGCGAGGCTGCCGGTCGCGCCGACGTTCATGGTGAGGGTGCCGTCGTCCTGGAACCGCCACTCGGTGATGTACTCGTACCAGCTCACCTTGTTGATGGTGTAGAGCAGCAGGTCCTTGCCCTGGGCCTGGTAGGTCTTGCCGATGCCGCCGTTCAAGGGCTCGGTCTGCAGGTGGTACGCGTGGCCGCGCGAACGCGTCGTGGCGCACAGGCCCTTGACGTCCTGGGACGCGGAGTACATGGGCTCGCGGACCTTGACGGTCTTGATGGTGCCGCCCGGGCATTCGGCGGGCTTCAGGTTCAGCAGGCCGTTGCCGAAGTTGTACTCGGTGACGTCGTTGTACTCGGCGTCGCCGTCGTCGTACGGCACATGGATCTGGGCGAGCTTGGCCTGGTTGAGGACCTTGATCGGCTGGGCCTCGCCGGGCGGCTGGTAGGAGATGTCCTCCAGGACGACCCCGGACGTGCTGTTGAAGCGCCAGCACATGCGCCAGGTGGTACCGGTGGAGAGCTTCTGTTCGATGCGGTAGGCCGCGCTGCAGTTGGGGGCCGGGGCGGCGGCCGACTTCGGCTGGGCGGCGGCCGGTCCCGCTCCGGTCGTCGCACCGGCGGCCAGCGCGGCCAGGGACAGGCCGAAGGCCGCCCCTCTGCGAGCACGGCTGATTCTGTTGACGCGCATGAAGAGGTGACTCCCTTACAGGAGGTGCGAGTTGGAAAAGTGAACGGAGGTCGGCCGGCCTGGCTCAGCCGAGGCGGATCACCTTGCGGGCGCTCAGATCGATCACGAAGTCCCGGGCGTCGATCCACGAGCCGTTCTTGATCTTCGGGAACAGTCGGGTGCAGCGGTGCTCGCCGCACTTCTCGACCGCTGCCGACCCGCCCGGAGCGGCCCGGTACACCATGCTGCTCAGCTGCAGCTGGTCCGGGGAGGTGAGCTCCTTGCCGGTGGCGTCCTTGTAGTCCGCCTTGAGGTCGGCGCCCAGCGGATCGGCGATCAGCAGCTTGGCGGCCTCGTTCTGCTCGGCGAGGCTCAGTGGCGGCTGGACTCCGTGCTGGGTGGCGGTCTGCTCGACCTTGCCCGTGTCGAGGTTGACGGTCTTGGTGACGAGGGTGTCGTCCCGGTAGTCGTAGACCGTCACATCGGCGCGCCGGGGAGCGCTCGCGTCGTCGACCTCGTCGGCCTCCGGCTCGGCGAGCTGGACGTCGATCCGCTGCGGGCCGCGCGCGCCCCTGACGTTCTCGCTGCCGTCGATCAGCTGCCGGTTCACCGCGAGCTTCTCGACCCGCGTGATCTCGTCGTCGGTCAGCGGGTCATTGCCCTTGCCCCGCTCGCCCTCGGCCGGCGCCTGCTCGACGACGCCGGGCTGCACGGCTGCGCTGTCCTGCCCCTGCGCCGCCTGCTGGGCGGACTGACCGCTGCCGTTGGTCCCCCCCGTCGTGTCGGCCCCTGCCGTCCCCGGCAGTGTGATCCCGACCATCACGGCGGTTCCGGCCACCGCTATGGCCGCACCGGCCACCACCTTGCCCAGATGGCGGTGCACTATCTTGCGCACATCTTCCTCCCCCTACTCCCCTGAGCCCCCGGGAGTACGTGATTGCCCCACTGGTTCGGCATACCGCGTATGCACTGGTCGATCGATAAGAGGGACGTAAGTCATAGGTGGTTCCATCACTTTCGGGGACACTCGACGCCAAGGCGCCCCCGACGGCGCGCTCCAGCTGAAAGAGTCGTATCCATGCAGGTCTGGCCTGGAGAGGCATATCCACTCGGTGCCACCTACGACGGCGCCGGCACGAACTTCGCGGTCTTCACGGAGGCCGCGGACCGAGTAGAGCTGTGTCTGCTGCACGACGACGGCTCGGAGACGGCGGTGGAACTGCGGGAGAGCGACGCGTTCGTGCGGCACGCGTACGTGCCGGGCGTCATGCCCGGGCAGCGGTACGGGTTCCGGGTGCACGGCCCGTACGCCCCCGAGCACGGCCAGCGCTGCAACTCCGCGAAGCTGTTGCTCGACCCGTACGCCAAGGCGGTCAGCGGCTCGATCCGCTGGGGCGAGGAGGTGTACGGCTACCACTTCGACAAACCTGAGCGGCGCAACGACCTGGACTCGGCGCCGCACATGATGTCGTCGGTCGTGGTCAACCCGTACTTCGACTGGGGCGACGACCGCCGCCCGCGCACCGAGTACCACCACACGGTGATCTACGAGGCCCATGTGAAGGGCCTGACGATGCGTCACCCGGGGCTGCCGGAGGAGCTGCGTGGCACCTACGCCGCCCTCGCGCACCCGGCGGTCATCGAGCACCTCACCGAGCTGGGCGTGACGGCGCTGGAGCTGATGCCGGTCCACCAGTTCGTGAACGACCACCGGCTGGTCGACATGGGCCTGAACAACTACTGGGGCTACAACACGATCGGCTTCTTCGCCCCGCACAACGCGTACGCCTCCTGGGGCGACCGCGGCCAGCAGGTCCTGGAGTTCAAGTCGGCGGTGCGGGCGCTGCACGAGGCAGGCATCGAGGTCATCCTCGACGTGGTCTACAACCACACGGCCGAGGGCAACCACCTGGGCCCCACGCTGTCGTTCCGGGGCCTGGACAACGCGCAGTACTACCGGCTGACGGACGACCCGCGCTACTACATGGACACCACCGGGACCGGGAACTCGCTGCTCATGCGGTCCCCGCACGTCCTGCAGCTGATCATGGACTCGTTGCGCTACTGGGTCACCGAGATGCATGTCGACGGCTTCCGCTTCGACCTCGCGGCCACCCTGGCGCGCCAGTTCCACGAGGTGGACCGGCTGTCGTCGTTCTTCGACCTGGTGCAGCAGGACCCGGTGGTCTCCCAGGTGAAGCTGATCGCCGAGCCGTGGGACGTGGGCGAGGGCGGCTACCAGGTGGGCAACTTCCCGCCGCTGTGGACCGAGTGGAACGGCAAGTACCGCGACACCGTACGGGACCTGTGGCGGGGTGAGCATCGCGCGCTGGCGGAGTTCGCGTCCCGGCTGACGGGCTCGTCCGACCTGTACCAGGACGACGGGCGGCGCCCGCTGGCCTCCATCAACTTCGTGACCTGCCACGACGGGTTCACCCTGCACGACCTCGTCTCGTACAACGACAAGCACAACCAGGCCAACGGCGAGGACAACCGGGACGGCGAGAGCCACAACCGGTCCTGGAACTGCGGCGCGGAGGGCGACACCGACGACCCGGACGTGCTGGCGCTGCGGGCCCGCCAGATGCGCAACTTCATCGCCACGCTGATGCTGTCCCAGGGCGTGCCGATGATCAGCCACGGCGACGAGTTCGCGCGCACACAGCGCGGCAACAACAACGCGTACTGCCAGGACAGCGAGCTGGCGTGGGTCGACTGGCCGCAGGCCGGGGAGAACGGGCAGGGCGAGCTGAACGAGGAGGACGGCTCGGACGACGAGGGCGCGGCCGGGCTGCCCCGCGAGCTGCTCGCCTTCACGCGCGCGATGGTGTGGCTGCGGCGGGACCATCCGGTCTTCCGGCGGCGGCGCTTCTTCCACGGGCGCCCCGTGGAGGGCACCCACGACGACCTGTCGGACATCGCCTGGTTCACTCCGCAGGGCAACGAGATGGCCCAGCGGGACTGGGACCGGGCGCAGGCGTCGGCACTGACGGTGTTCCTCAACGGCAACGCGATCTCGGAGCCGGGCTCACGCGGGGAGCGCATCTCGGACGACTCGTTCCTGCTGATGTTCAACGCCTCGCCCAAGACGCTCGACTTCGTCGTGCCGGTCAACCACGGCCGCCAGTGGCAGGTGGTCGTCGACACCGCCCGCACGGACGGGGTGCCGCCGGGGACGGGCACGAAGGTGCAGGCCGGGGACCGGTTGACGCTGGTGGACCGGAGCCTGACGGTGTTGCAGCGCCCGGTCTAGGACGGTGCGGAGGGCGCGGACCGGGTGTGGGTGCGCGCCTGCTCGGTCCCGTCCCCGTCGGGCACACGCGCGTGGAGGTCCGTTTCGGCGGCGCGTGCGGTGTACGACGCCGGGCGCGCCGTCAGCGCGATCGCGCAGGCGAGTGCGGCCACCAGGCTCGCCGCCGCGAACGCGGCCGCCGGGCCGTACGACTCGGCCAGACGCCCGGTGACGGCGACCGCCAGTGCCTGCCCGCCGACGAGGGCACTCGTCGCGAACGCCATCGCCTCGGCGAGCCGCGCGGGCGGCACCACGCGCTCGGTCAGGCCGAACACCGTGATCAGGTGCGGGGCGTAGGCGATGCCGAGGACGGTGACCGTGGCGTAGAGCGCGGGGAGGCTGTCGGTCCACAGCAGGGGCAGGGACAGCGCGCACGCGGCCGCGGTGGCCGTCCGCCAGCGTGCGACGAGTGCGATGCGGGCCGGCAGCGCGGCCATGGAGAGGCCCGCGACGGAGCTCATCACTCCCATGGCGGCGTACACGAGCCCCGCCTGATCCGGTTGGCCGAGTCGCTGGGTGAGGGCGGTGATGCCGGCCTGGCAGGCGCCGAACATGGCGCCCTGGAGGGCCAGGGCGGTGCGGAGGGCGTGGACGGGGCGGGGGATGCGTGTCGGGGCGGGGCCGGTGCCTCGTTCCCGGGACATGGGCCCGGTGCGTCGTTCCCGGGACATCGGCACGGCAGCGGTCCGATGCAGCGCGAAGCCGCTGCCGCACAGGGCCACCAGCACCGCCGCCCCGCCCAGCGCGTACGCCGGTTGGGACACCACCGCCGCCAGGCCGACCAGGGCGGGCCCCAGGACGAAGGAGATCTCGTCCAGGGTGCTCTCGAAGGAGAGCGCGGCGCCCACGGTCGTCTCGCGGGCCCCGGACCGGCGGGCGAGAGCGACCAGACGGGCCCGGGCCATGGGCCCGATCTGCGGGACCGTGGCCCCGGCCGCCGCTCCCAGTGCCGCCAGGACAGCCGTGGACAGCCCCGCGAGCGCCCCGGCGACCAGCCAGACGATCGCGAGGGCGTTGGCGAGGGAGAAGGCGAGCACGACCGTCCGCTGGCCGTGCCGGTCGGCCAGTCGGCCCACCAGCGGGCCACAGGCCACCTGCCCGACCGCGAGCGCGCCGCCGGTCAGCCCCGCGGCCGCCAGGGAGCCGCTCGTCCGGGCGACCAGCAGCACACTGCCGAACTGGATGGTGGCGGTCGGCAGCCGCGCCAGGAAGGACATGACCGGCAGCAGCGGCCCGGTCAGGCCGATCACCTCGCGGTAGGTCCGCAGCGCGCCGCGTCGTCCCGTGACCCCCGTCTTCCTCATCCCTCGAAGCTAGGCACGCACGCGGGCCCGCGTGGAGGGGACGATGACACGAAGCGCGGTGGGGCGGGTACGTAGGTTTCCATGACACCTGAGCGACCTGACCCGATGGTGCCGACCGCCACCTACCGGCTGCAGCTGCAGCCCGCGTTCCCGTTCGGGGCCGCCGCGGCGGCCGTGCCGTACGTGGCCTCGCTCGGCGTCTCGCATCTGCATCTGTCCCCCGTCCTGGAGGCCGTCCCCGGGTCGGGGCACGGCTATGACGTCGTGGATCACGCGCGCGTGCGCGAGGAACTGGGCGGTGAGGAGGGGCTGCGCGCGCTGGCGCGCACCGCGCGCGAGCACGGGCTGGGCCTGGTGGCGGACATCGTGCCGAACCACATGGCCATGGCCCCGCGCCACAACCACGCCCTGTGGGAGGTGCTGCGCGAGGGGCCCAAGTCGCCGTACGCGCGCTGGTTCGACATCGACTGGGAGGCGCAGGGCGGCCAGGTGCTGCTGCCGGTGCTGGGGCATCCGGTGGGCGAGGAGCTCGGCCGTCTGGAGGTGGACGGCGATGTCCTGCGCTACTACGACCAGGTGTTCCCGCTGCGCGAGGGCACCGGGGAACTGCCGCTGCCGCAGCTGCTGGACGCCCAGTGGTACCGGCCGGTGTGGTGGCGGCTGGCGCGTACCGAGCTCAACTACCGGCGGTTCTTCAGCATCTCGGAGCTGATCGGGGTGCGGGTCGAGGACCCGGAGGTGTTCGAGGCCACGCACGCGAAGATCCTCCAGCTGGTCCACGAGGGCGTGATCGACGGGCTGCGCATCGACCATCCCGACGGGCTCGCCGACCCCGACGGGTATCTGCGGCGCCTGAACGAGGCGACCGGCGGGCGCTGGACGGTCGTGGAGAAGATCCTGTCGGACGGTGAGCACCTGCCGGCCTCCTGGCCCGTCGCGGGCACCACCGGATACGACGCCCTGCGGCACGTGGACGGCCTCTTCACCGACCCGGCGGGGTTCGGGGAACTCCTCGGCCAGTACCGGCGGTTCGCGGCCCCTCAGACGGACCGCGGCGGCGACTGGGAGGCGACGGTGCGGCGGGCGGCGTACAAGGTGCTCACGCACGAGCTGGCCGCGGAGATCGACCGGCTGACGCGGGTGGCGAGCCGGGTGTGCGCCACGTCCCCGGAGCCCGCGCTGCGCGACCGGGCGCCCTGGGCGCTGCGCACCGCGCTGCAGGAGCTCCTCGTCCGGCTGGAGGTCTACCGGCCGTACGCCTCCGGTGACGCGGCCCGCGTGGTCACCGAGGAGGCCGCCGCGCAGGCCCGGCTCGCCTTCGTGGTGCCCGAGGAGGCCGGTGCGGTCGACGTGGTGCGCGACCTGGTGCTCGGGCGGGCCGGTGACGGACCGGAGCACGTGGAGTTCCGGACTCGGTTCGCGCAGACGGCGTCGGCGCTGCGGGCCAAGTCCGTGGAGGACACGGCGTTCTACCGCTATGTGCCGCTGCTGTCGGCGACCGAGGTGGGCGGCAACCCGGGAAGTCCCGCGGTCTCGCCGGACGAGTTCCACGCCTACTGCGCGCGCGTGCAGCGCGACTGGCCGCTGACCGGGACCGTCGCGTCGACGCACGACACCAAACGCAGCGCCGACGTACGGGCCGCGCTGGCCGTGCTCACCGAGTGCCCGGAGCGCTGGGCGGACGTCCTGGCCGAGGTGACGCGCGACGGCGAAGGCGTGCCGGACGCGCAAGTGGCGTGGGCCGCCTGGCAGACGGTGTTCGCGCTGGGCGAGCCGGACGTGGAGCGCGTTCAGGGTGCGCTGCTGAAGCATGTGCGCGAGGCCGGCCTTTTCACCAGCTGGACGGAGCAGGAGCCGCCGTACGAGGAGGCGGTGGCGGCGTTCGTCGCGGCGGGGCCCTGCGGGGCGCCGGGCGAGCGTGTGGCCGCCTTCCGCGGCGGCCTGGAGCCGCACATCCGGGCGAACATGCTGGGCATGGCCCTGGCCCAGCTGACCATGCCGGGCGTCCCGGACGTCTACCAGGGCACCGAGGGCGAGTACCGGGCGCTGGTGGACCCGGACAACCGGCGGGCCGTGCGGTTCCCGCACGAGGCTCCGGGCGAGAAAGGGGCGGTGACCGCGGCGGCACTGCGGCTGCGCGGGCGGCGCCCCGCCGTGTTCGGCGACTCGGCGTCGTACACGCCCTTGTCCGCCGATGGCCCGGCTGCCGCGCACTGCGCCGCCTTCGTGCGCTCCGGGGAGGTGGTGACCGCCGTGACCCGGCTGTCACTGCGGCTGGCCCGGGCGGGCGGCTGGCGCGACACGCTGCTGCTGCTGCCGCCGGGGCGGTGGGCCGATGTGCTGGCTCCGGAGCGGGAGTTCACCGGGCACGCGCGCGTGGAGGAGCTTTTCGAGCGGCTGCCGGTGGCGTTGCTGGAGCGGGTCGGCGAGGAGCAGCCGTAGGCGTGGGCGAAGGGGCGCGCTCGCCCGGCGTGTAGGGCTGCACCGCGCGCCGTACCCTCCCGCCGGCGACCGGCTCGTACCCGCGCACGCTCCGGGGGCTCGTGTCCGATGGCGGGCGTGTGGTGGCGCGGGCCGATTTGCGCCGCACGGCCGGGCCTCCGGTGTCTGCCGGTGGTCGGCGGGGAGGTGACCGGTTGGGAACGCGCCTCGTTCCGTGACTCGTGGGGTGCGTGGGACAACCTCGTGGAGCGGCAGGGCGGGGTCGCGCTGCCGCCGAGTCCGACGGCCCCCGCCCGTCGGCGGTGAATGCAACTGGGCGCCCCCTGGCGCCTCCCCCGTGAAGTCCTTGACACGTCAACGAGACCGTGGGGTACTGCGGATTGCGAAGCAGGGCGGACATGACGGGGGTGAGTCTCCTGCCGGAGCTGCGCTACCCCACCCTTGCCGAACTCGTCCTGTCCGCCCGTGCCCTGGCCGCTCACCGGCCCGGCCTGTGCACGCTGAGACAGGTGGGCACCTCCCGGGGCGGCAGACCGCTGCTCCTGCTCTCCATCGGTCACGCCCGACACGCGGTCCTGGTGGTGGCGGGCGCCCATGCCAACGAACCGACGGGCAGCGCCACCCTCCTCGCCGTCGCCGAACGCGTCCTGCACGACCGGGACTTACGGGCCGACATCTCCTGGCACTTCCTGCTGTGCGCGGACCCCGACGGGGCGAGCCTGCACACCACCCCGGCGCCCCGGAGCCTGTTCGAGTACCACCTGGGCTTCTTCCGGCCGGCGGCCTCGGAACAGCCGGAATGGGCACCGGCCGCGCTGCCCGCCGACCGGCTGCCGCCGGAGACGCGCGCGCTGACCCGGGTCATCGACGAACTGCGCCCCTACCTCCAGGTGACCCTGCACGGCACCGACCTGGGCGGCAGCTGGGTGCAACTGACGAAGGACGTCCCCGGGCTCGCCGAGCCGTTCGCGAAGTCCGCCGCCGAGCTGCACATCCCGGTGGAGACCGGGGCCTCGGACGCGGCGGGCTGGCCCGCGGCCGGACCCGGGGTGCATGTCATGCCGTCGCCGGGCGCGGGGGCGGCGTATCCGAGCATGCCGGACGACGCGCGCAGCAGCACCTGGTACCACGTGCATCGCTACGGCGGTCTGACCGCGGTCGTCGAGGTGCCGATGTGGGCGAGCGACCTGGTGGACGACCCGGCTCCGCATCCGGCCCCGGCCAGGGCGATGCGGCGGCTGGGGACCCGGCTGCGGCGGGACGCGCTGGAGGTGGAGCGGGTGCTCGGCGAGGCGCTCCCCCGTCTGGACGGTGTCGACGGACCCCTGTTGCGGGCCGCGAAGTGGGCGCTGGAGCTGGTGCCGGGACTGGCCGCCGACTGGATCCACACAGCGCCCGCCGACGACACCATGGCGTACGTCGGGAGCGTGGACGCCTTCGGGCGCCGGCTGCCGCTGCGGGCGGCGGCCATGCTGCTGCGCGTCCTTCAGGAGGCCGACGACCGTGCGGCGCCGCGCCTCGAACACCTCGTGGCGACCTGGAGCGACGCCTTCACCGAACGCTTCCGCGCCCGCTGGGTGCCCCTGGAGCACCAGGTCGAGCACCAGTCCCGCACGGTCGTCGCGGCGGCGCTCCACGCCCGGGACCGCGCGGCGTGAGGTGCGGCAGGACGGCGCCACGCGCGCGTGAGCGCGACGCCGTCCTCCATGCGCGCATGAACTCACCGACGGATGTACGAGGGCTCGGGCGGCCGTGTGGGCCGTCCGGGTCAGCTGTCCATCGTGAACACCGAGCCGGTCCGCGCGGCCAGCGCGCAGGAGTTGGAGAAGGTCTCCCGGTACTCGACCGGCCGTCCGCCCCATGTCCCGCGCGCGTGGGCGGTGACCGGCGCGTAGATCATCGTGCAGAAGGTGTTGTCGGACTGGAGCCGCTGGAGCCGGCTGATGTCGCCGTCCACCTTGGCGAGCTGTGCACAGGCCTCGACCGCACGGTCGTGGCCCTGGGGCGGGTCGCAGGTGAGGAGGATGCCGCGGCTGTGGCCGCCCTCGCCGCGCGTGCCGTTCTGTCCGCCGTCGCCGCGCGTGTCGCCACGTCCGCCGTCGCCGGGGGTGATCGTGAGGAAGAGCCAGTTGGCCGGACCGGGTTCCCGGAGCGGCTCCTGAGCCGCCGCGAGGGCCGGCACGGTGCCGAGGACCAGGAGGGCTGCGGCGGCCGACAGACCGGCCCGGACCGCTTTCGCCGCGCGAGTGTGTTCAGTGAGGGAGCGCCTCGGGTGGGAATGCGTCATTCCCGATGCATCGGCACGGCGGCCCCGGCATTCCACCCCGACTCACCCGAACGGGAGCACGCGGGCGCGTACCGTCCGGCGAGCTCGAACGTGGCGAGCACCACCCGCGACTGGTACTCCACCTGCCGCGCGACCGGTATCCAGCGCGCCCCGCAGCCGTCGCGGTAGTCGTCGCACCACTGGTCCAGGAGCCCCTCCAGCTCCGGCATCACTCCGGCCGGGTCACGCCCCGCGCCCGTCACGAGCTGGTGCAGCAGCCCGGCCGTGCGCAGGGCCAGGCGCCGCCCGGCGATGCGCAGGGCGGCCAGATGGGCGCTGCTGAGCGGCGGGAGGGGGCGGGCGCCGCCGGTGACCGGGATGTCGGGGTCCCAGGTGTCGGCGAGCCCGGGGCAGACCAGTAAATAGTCGTCCACCGGGGCGAGCAGCCGGGCCGTCTCCGGTCCGGCCGGAAGGTGGGGGCGCAGCCGCTCCAACAGCCGCTCCAGGAGCCGGGTGTCGTGGCGCAGCGTGTGGCTCACCACGCGCAGGACCGTTTCCTCATCGGCGGGCGGAGCGCCGTCCTCCACCGCGGCCACACCCCACATCGGGGCCTCGACGACCGCCGTGACCGTGCCGTGCCGGTGCGGATGGAACCATGTCGACTCGACGGCCGCCTCGGTGATGGCGGCGGCCAGATCGCCGCGGCGCGGCATGGGGATCCGGTAGACGGCGGGTCCCAGTTCCGGCCAGTACAGGGTGTCGTAGGGGCCGAGCTCGCGCGGGATGCCGAGGCGGGTGGCGCAGTGCGCGACGCGCTGGGCGAGGCCGGGCAGGTCGTGGGTCAGCTCGACGAAGCCGCCGCCGACGTCGACGCCGTGCAGGGAGCACTGGAGGAAGGGCCGCAGTTCGTCCTGGAGTTCGAGCAGGGTGCGGGTCTCGGGCAGGGTGACGGCGGCCGCGCCGTCGGGCAGCCACTCGGGCTGTTCCAGGAAGCCGGGCCGGAAGAAGTGCCGGAAGTAGCCGCCGAGGGCGTACGGGCCGTGCAGCCAGCCCTCGTTCCGGCGCAGGCCGTCGGGGTCCAGGCACAGCAGCAGGTTCCAGGTGGCGTCGGCGCCCTCGTGCAGCCGGGGGTCGGCGAGCACCCGCTCGGCCAGTCGCAGTACGGTCGCGCCGCCCACCGGTTCGTTGGCGTGCGGGCCGGCCACGATCAGGGCCTGACGGCTGCCGTGGCCGACGGACAGCAGCCACATGGGCGTGCCGGCCCGGGAGGTCCCCACCCGGCGCAGTCGCGCGTCACGGGGGCGGCGGGCGACGAGTGCGGCCGCCCGGGCACCGAGCTCGTCGACGGTCGGATAGCGGAGGAGTGGCGGCAGGGCACACCTCCACAATGTGGTGCCGTCGATTCACCTGATGTGCATGGTGTACGCACAGTCAGTCACGAGTTGACGACTACGTCAACACCACGGAAGGTCAAAGGGATTTGGGGCGGTTCGGGTCAGTGCGCGGCGAGCCGGAACGACATCCGGCCGAAGCCGATCTGGTCGCCCTCGCGGACCACGACGGCCCCGATGACGCGGCGGCCGTTCACCGTGGTGCCGTTGGTTGAGCCGAGGTCGCGCAGGACCCACAGGCCGCACTGGTGGCTCAGTTCGGCGTGCACCCGGGACACCGTCTCGTGGGTCAGCCGCAGCCCGTTGGCGGGGTCACGCCCTATGCGCAGCGGATGGCCGGTCGCGGGGTGGGGCAGCAGCAGCTTGGGCAGCCGCTCGGACTGCCAGGCCCTGCGCAGCCGTACGGTGAAGCCCGAGATCGCCTCGACGGTGCCGAAGACCAGGCGTGACACACGGCTCTCGACGGGCAGGTCGGCGGTGAGTACGGCGAGCTCGTCGGCGCGGCGGGCGGCCAGAGCGAGTTCCATGCGTCGCACGAACGTGTCATGTGACAGCCGGCCCATGGCGACGCCGTCACGCAGCACCTTCAGCGCCTTGTCGCGCTCCGCGTCGGAGAGCCGCGCGGGGTACGTGTTGAACTCGAAGGACGACGTCACGGTGCTGATTGTCGGTCAGTGAACCCGCGGTGTCCAGAAAACGCGGAAACGGCGGCCACCCGCACGTGCTCGACGGGACCGGCCGCGACACCCGTCGCAAAAGGGATGATTCAAAAGCGGATTGATCACGTTTGAAGCACCATGGACGGGCTACATCACGGTGAGCAGACGAAGGGGAACCGTCCGTGCAGTTCGAGGTGTGGGCACCGCAGGCCGACCGTGTGACGCTCCATTGCGAGGGCGCCACGCGCGCGTTGGAGCGCGATCCAGATCGCGCGGGATGGTGGTGCGGGGAGGCGGACGCGCGGGACGGGACACGGTACGGCTTCGCGCTCGACGACGGTCCCGTGCTGCCCGACCCGCGCTCCCGCCGGCAGCCGGACGGCCCGGACGGGCTGAGCGCGGTCGTCGACCACGCGCCGTACGAGTGGCGCACCGAGTGGGCGGGCCTGCCCCTGCCCGGCTCGGTGCTGTACGAGCTGCACGTGGGCACGTACACGCGTGAGGGCACACTGGACGCGGCCGCCGAGCGGCTCGGACATCTCGTTGAACTGGGCGTCACCCACGTCGAGTTGATGCCCCTGAGCCCCTTCCCCGGCCGGCACGGCTGGGGCTACGAGGGCGTCTCGCTGTGGGCCGTGCACGAGCCGTACGGCGGACCCGAGGCGCTGAAACGCTTCGTCGACCGGGCGCACGAGCTGGGCCTGGGCGTGGTCCTCGACGTCGTGCACAACCACTTCGGCCCGTCCGGGAACTACCTGCCGGTCTTCGGCCCCTACCTCACGGACACCCATCAGACGCCCTGGGGCGCCGCCGTCAACCTGGACGCGCCCGGCTCGGACGAGGTGCGCGCTTATCTCGTGGAGAGCTCGCTGGCCTGGCTGCGGGACTACCGGATCGACGGGCTGCGCCTGGACGCCGTGCACGCGCTGGCGGACACACGCGCGTGCCACTTCCTGGAGGAGCTGTCGACGGCCGTCGACGCCCTGGCCACGGACCTGGGCCGGCCGCTGTACCTGATCGCCGAGTCCGACCTCAACGACCCCCGGCTCATCACCGCGCGCGCGGAGGGCGGGCTCGGGCTGCACGCCCAGTGGAACGACGACTTCCACCACACCCTGCACACCGCGCTGACCGGCGAGTCCCAGGGCTACTACGCCGACTTCGCCCGCGCCCCCATGGCGGGCCTCGCCAAGACCCTGGCCGGCGGCTACTTCCACGACGACACGTACTCCAGCTTCCGGGGCCGGCGCCACGGCCGCCCCCTGGACCGCACGCGCGTGGGGGCGCACCGCCTCCTCGGCTACAGCCAGACCCACGACCAGGTCGGCAACCGGGCCCAGGGCGACCGGCTCGCGAGTCTGCTCTCCCCCGGTCTGCTGGCCTGCGCGGCCACGCTGACGCTGACCGCGCCCTTCACGCCGATGCTGTTCATGGGCGAGGAGTGGGCGGCGAGCACACCCTGGCAGTTCTTCACCGACCACACCGACCCGGAGCTCGCCGAGGCGGTACGGCGCGGCAGACGGCGGGAGTTCGCGGCGCACGGCTGGGCCGAGGAGGACGTGCCCGACCCGCAGGACCCGGCGACCCGGGAGCGCTCCTGCCTCGACTGGTCCGAGCTCGACGCCGAGCCCCACGCGCGCGTGCTCGACTGGTACCGCCGCCTCATCGCCCTGCGCCACGCGCAGCCCGACCTCACCGATCCCGACCTCGCCGACACCAAGGTGGCCTACGACGAGCAGGAGCGCTGGCTCGCCTTCCGTCGCGGCGACGTACGGGTGGCCGTCAACCTCGCCAAAGAACCCGCGGCGATCCCGCTGGGGCCGCGCAAGGCGGCCGTACTGGCGGCGTGGGAGCCGGTGGAGGCGCCGGGCGCGGACGGCGTGCTGCAGGTGCCCGGGGAGTCGAGCGTGGTGCTGTTGCAGGGCTGAGAGCCTGTGTCGCATCCCCGGCCGGGCGCGCGGCACCAAGGCTCGGCGTCCTCGTCCAGAGCTCCCCGTCCAGGACTCCTCGTCCAGGACTCCTCGTCCAGTGCTCCTCGTCTAGAGCTCCCCGTCGTCGTCCTCCCTGAGCTCCGTCACGCGCTCCAGCAGGATCGCCTCCCAGGCGTGTCGCAGTTGTGCCCTCAGCAGCGAGAGGGGGGCCTCGCCCTTGCCGTCGAGGCGGTCCGCGAGGTGGGCGACCGCGTCGCAGCGGGCGAGCCAGAGGCCGCGCAGACAGGGGCGGGCGCCGTAGCCGGCCAGGGTGGCGGCGCGGACGGCGGCCGGGGAGCCGACGGCGAGCGCCAGGCCGGCGATGTCCTCGGCCGGGTCGCCGACGACGGTGTCGGCCCAGCCGAGGACGCCGCGCACCCGGCCGTCGGCGCTGACGACGAGGTGGTCGGCGGTGAGGGCGTGGTGGACGAGGACCGCGGTGCCGGGCTGGGCCGCGAGCTGCACGGCGGCGGGCTGGGTCAGCTGGCGCATCCGCGCCGCGTCGAACTCGTCGGCGGCGGCGAGGCGCCCGGCGGCATGGTCGGCGGACCGGCGCAGGGCCTCCAGGGAGCGCGGGGCGGCGCGCGGCACACCGAGCGTCTCCGCCTGCCGTACCGGAATCTCGCGCAGCCCCGTGAGCAGCCCGGCCAGGTCGGCCTCTCCGACGGCGGACACGTCGTGCTGTGCGCCCGCACCGCCGGGCACCTTGGTGTCCAGGGTGTAGGTCAGCCCGGACGCCCACTCCCCGTACGCGACACTCGTCGGCACCGCGACCGGGACGTGCGGGCGCACGAGGTCGCGCAGGCGCAGCTCGCGGCGCTGGCGGACGGCGGCCGCACGGTCGGGGGCGAGGCGCAGCACATGGCGGGTACCGACCCACCAGGTGGCGGGCTCGGCGCCCGGGGAGGCGGGGCGCACCTCGGGTCCGGCCGAGTCGGCCACACCGTCCTTGAGCAGGGAACGGACCAGCCGGCGGACGGTGTCCGCGGTGGGTGTCGGTGCCTGGGTCATGGTCGCGCCGCTGTCGCTCGGGGGTCTAAGGGGGCTCCTTGCTCCGGGATCGGTCGCCGGGTCAGTCGACTATGACCAGCTCGCGGGTCGTGTCGTTGAGGCGCCGGCCGCCGTCCCCGGTGACCGTGACGATGTCCTCGATGCGCACTCCGAAGCGGCCGGGCAGATAGACGCCGGGCTCCACGGAGAAGCACATGCCGGGCACGAGGGGCTGCTCCTCGCCCTCGATCATGTACGGCGGTTCGTGCGTGGTGACGCCGATGCCGTGCCCGGTGCGGTGGATGAAGTACTCGCCGTACCCGGCGTCCGCGATGACGGCGCGGGCGGCCCGGTCGACCTCCTGGCAGGCGACGCCGGGCCGTACGGCGCGGAAACCGGCCTCCTGGGCCTCGCGCACGAGGTCGTGGACGCGGCGCTCCTCGTCTGTGGGTTCGCCGACATGGACCGTACGGGAGGTGTCGGAGCCGTAGCCGTCACGCAGGCCGCCGAAGTCGAGGACGACCATGTCGCCGCGCTCGATCACACGGTGGCCCGCCTCGTGGTGCGGGTTGGCGCCGTTCGGGCCGGAGGCGACGATCGTGAAGTCGACCTGGGCGTGGCCGAAGTCGCGCAGCAAGCCGGCGAGGTCGGCGGCGACGTCGCGCTCGCGGCGGCCGCCGAAGGGAACCTTCCGGATCTCCTCGAACGTTGCGTCCGCGGCCGCACCCGCGGCCGCCAGCAGCTCCACCTCGGCGGTGTCCTTGACGGCCCGCAGCATCGGCAGGGCGTCGGTGAGGGAGGCGTAGGAGGTGCCGGGCAGCGCCTTCTGCAGGGCCAGCAGATGCATCGCCCAGGCGTTGTCGCTGACGCCGAAGCGGCCGCTCGGGTCGAGGAGGGCGGCGGTGGCGGCGTAGGGGTCCTGGCCGTCGGTCCAGTCGTGCAGGGTCAGGCCGGGCGCCCCGGATGCCCTGGCGTCCGGGGCCTCCAGGGCGGGGACGACGAGGGCGGGGTCCCGGCCGGAGGCGAGGACCAGCAGGGTGAGCCGCTCGGTCTCGGCGGGGGGTGCGTAGCCGGTGAGCCACACCAGGTCCGGGCCGGGTGCCACCAGGAGCCCGGCCAGGCCGGCGTCCGCGGCGGTCCGCGCGGCGCGTTCCATCCGGGTCCGGTAGTCGTCGGCGGTGAAGGGAGCGGGTGCGGTGCCGGTCATCCGGGCCTCCCTGGGCGCGTGAAAGGACTACGGGCAGCATCCTGCCCGTACGGAGGGGGCGACGCGAGCCGGTCGGCGCGCCTTTCGGACGGCCGGTCGGGATGTCGGTCGGGAGTTCCGTCGGAAGGTCGGTCGGGACTTCCGTCGGGAGGTCGGCGGGGCATGGCGTCAGCCGTCCGGTGCCATGGCATCAGCCCTCCAGCGCCATGCGGACGCCGAGGAGCAGCAGCACTCCTCCGGACACCTGTTCAAGGCGTCGGCGCACGCCCGCGCGGGACAGCACGGTCTTCATCCGGCCGACGAACCACACGTACAGCCCGTAGTAGCCGACCTCGTAGACCGCCCAGAGCGCGGCGAGGCCCACCATGGCCGGCAGATGCGGGGCGCCCCGCGGCACGAACTGCGGCAGGAAGGACATCGCGAAGACGGCCGCCTTGGGGTTGGCGAGGTTGAGCAGCAGCCCTCCGCGGTAGGAGGCCCAGCCGCTCTTCGGTGTGCCCTCCCAGTCGCTCTGAGCCGCCCCCTTGCCGCGCCGCGCCTGCCGCAGCGCCTGGATGCCGAAGCCGACGAGCACGACCGCGCCGACGATCCGCATCACGTCGTACGCCACCTCGGAGGCCGTCAGCAGCGCGGTCAGGCCGAAGGCGGCGACCGAACCCCAGATGAAGACGCCGGTCTCGTTGCCGAGCACCGTCAGGAATCCGGAGCGCCTGCTGTGCAGCGACTGCTTGATGATCAGCACGGTGCTGGGCCCGGGCGAGGCGGCGATGAGGGTACAGGCCCCCAGGAAGGCGATGATGGTGGTCGGCATGGGGTCATCGTGGCCTTGCCGGCGGTGCGCGGCCAGTGGTTTTCCCGGAATTCCCCGGGGATGGGGGTGGTCAGGTGACGACGCCCGGCACCACCGTCAGCCACTGGTGGTCGCCATCGCGGTGGCGCACCGTCAGGGTGGCCGCGTCGCCCGGACGGGCCCCGGCGACGGCCCGCGCGAGGTCGGCGGCCGAGCCGATACGGGTCTTGTCCAGCGCGAGGATCACGTCACCGCGGACCAGACCGGCCCTGTATCCCGGGCCGGGCACATGGACGCCGACGACGAGGGCGCCCGGCTTCCGGGCGTCCACGGCCTCCACTCCGAGCGTCGCGACGGCGGCGGGAGCCGGTGCGGAGGTCGGCGTCGAGGACGGCTGTTTCGAGGAACCGGGATGCGCGGAGGCGGTCGGGCTGCCCGGAAGGCCCCGCCCCGCCTGTCGCTGCAGCTCGGCGAGCCTGCTCATGCCGATCACCGTGGCACCCAGCGTGCCGAGCCCGACTCCGGACAGGAGCAGGACCGTCCCGGCGAGAACGGTGACCAAGAGGGTCGCGAGTCGCCGCCGACGTGGGCGGGGCGCGGCGTGCGGGCGCTTCGCGCCGGGGCCTGACCTGGTGCCGTCGTCGGGCCGCTGACCTGGCATGGGCTTGGGTCGCAACACAGTCTGTTCCATCGGATCGCCTCCGCCTGGTGACTACCCTGCGCACCGGCGCACAACGAGCCACGATCGAGTGAGACTGACCAGTGGTCAGGAACGGGAAGCCATGGGCGCCGGTGCGCCAAGTGCGCGCCCACTCCTCCTCACGCTGGTGCACCGAGTACGCGCCCCCTCCTCCTCACACCCGTTCGGCCAGCGCGTCCGCGACTCCGGCCGCCGTTCCCCCGAGCACCCCCGCGTGCACCAGTTCCGTCCGGTGTACGACCCGCGGTTCCGTGATCGGTACGGCGGCCGTGCCGGGCACCCCGGTGGCCGTCCGGCGGGGCAGCAGGGTCAGGCCGTGCCCTGCCGCGGCCACGGCGATGAGGGCGTGGAGGTCGGTGCCCTCGTAGCGCAGGGCGGTGCGGAAGCCGTGGCCGCCGTTCGCGGCGCGCAGGTGGGCGAGCGGCAGGCCGGCGTCGGGGGCGTCCAGCCAGCGGGCGTCGGCCAGGTCGGCGAGGCGCAGGCCGGTGCGCCGGGCGAGCGGGTGGGTGTCGGGCAGGAGGACGCAGACCGGCTCCTCCCCCACGCCGTACGTGGTCAGCGGCGCCACGTCGGGCAGTCGCAACGGGTCGCTGGGGGCGGCCAGGCCGTCCACCAGGCCGAGATCCGCCGTGCCCGTGGCCACGGCCGCGGGGACCTCGTCGCGGGGCAGCACGCGCAAGGTCACCCCGGAGGCCGGGAGCGCGGCGAGGACGCGTGGTCCGAGCGCGGTCGACGAGGTCGCGAGCGTCAGCCCGTGAGAGGGCGCGGCAGCCATCCGTACGACGTCCGCGCGGGCCGCCTCCAGGCGCAACAGCAACGGGCTCGCGTGTTCGAGGAGCCGCTCGCCCGCCGGCGTGGGCGTGACGGGGCGACGTGTGAGCAGCGGGGCGCCCAGGTCCTGTTCGAGCGCGGCGATGTGCTGGGACACCGCCGACTGGGTGTAGCCCAGCTCCCGCGCGGCCTCGGAGAACGAGGCGAGGCGGGCGACGGTGACGTACGTGCGCAGCAGGTGCGGGTCCATGGCGGACAGCCTCCCGCACCTCATCAGCACTGCTTATCGGAGGTGCAGTAATCATCGTTGGACGTGAAGCAAGGGCCGCGCCCAGGATGAAGGCCATGACGAACTCCGCAGCTCGGACGGCCGAGACGGCCAAGACGGCACAGGCGACGCAGACGACACAGAGGACGCAGAGGCCACAGGCGACGCCACCGGCAAGGCTCGCCCTGGTCGGGGATCGCTCCCCCAACGTCGCCTCGCACACGCGCGTGCCGCTTCTGCTGGACGCCCTCGCCGAACGCGACCGGCTCGTCCTGGACGCCTACTGGATCCCGTCGCAGGACGCGGTGGCCGACGACGCGGTGCGCGGCTTCGACGCGGTGTGGGTGCTGCCGGGCAGCCCGTACCGCAGCGAGGCGGGGGTGCTGTCGGCGATCCGCACCGCGCGCGAGGAGGGAATCCCGTTCCTCGGCACATGCGGCGGCTTCCAGCACGCGCTCCTTGAGTACGCCCGTGCCGTGTGCGGGCTGACCGGTGTCGCTCACGCCGAGAACGACCCCGACGCCGACGACTTCCTCATCGAACCCCTGGCCTGCTCACTCGTCGGCCACGAGGCCGTAGTCCGCATCGCGACGGGCTCGCTCGCCCAGTCGGTCATCGGCTCGGAGCGGACCGTCGAACGGTACTTCTGCGCCTACGGCCCCTCCCGCCACCTCGACACTCTGAGCGCGCACGGACTGCGCTTCTCCGGACACGACGAGGACGGTCACGTACGGATCGCCGAACTGCCCGGCCACCCCTTCTTCCTGGCCACGCTCTTCCAGCCGGAACTGTCCGGCGACGGCTCACGCCCGCACCCGGTCGTCCGGGCACTGGCGCGAGCCGCCGTCGAGCACGCGGCGCGGAGGGTCCCCACGCGCGCGTGACGCGCGACCCGCGAGGGACGGCGCCACGCACGCGTGCGTGCGTCAGCCGGTGTGCCCCTCCCCGTGGCCGCCGTGTCCTCCGTGCCCGGCGCCATGGTCGAACTTCAACGCCTCCGGGGGCATGACGACGAAGGGCCGCATCATGCCCATGTCCTCGTGCTCAAGGAGGTGGCAGTGGTACATGAAGCGGCCGTAGGCGCCGTCGAACCGGCCCATGACGCGCAGCATCTGGTTGCCCGGCACCTGGAAGACGTCCTTGTACCCGAGCTCGTTGGGCGCCAGCGGGATCGAGGTGCCGGCGTCGTACCGGATCGGGCCGCGGGTGCCGCCCACCGCCGGGTCGAAGCCCGAGACGTCATAGGCGTCCCGGCCCAGCAGCTGGAAGTCGGCCAGGTGGATGTGCATGGGGTGGACGATCGGTGCCAGGTTGAGGAAGCTCCACTGCTCGTGGCTGCCCTCGGCGATGGTGAAGCCGAGGCCGTCGTTGAACGTCCGTGCCGTGCGCCGGTAGGTCTTGGTCCTGCCGTCCGGGCCGGTGACCTGGATGACGCCCTCGGTGGGGACCTGGATGTCACCCGGGTCCTCGACCTCCGTCATCTCCCAGATCTCCGGGTGACCGCCGGCGCCCTTGGTGGCGGGCGGGGTGAGCACGATCAGGCGGTGGCCGTGCTCGATGTCGTGCGTGAGCCGGCGGAAGGAGCCGGAGAGCACCTCGGGGAGTTCGAAGGTGTCCGTCTCACAGCTCTCCCCGACCCGGAACTCCATGACCGCCGGATAGCGCACGTCGCCCGCCGGGTCGGGTACGCCGGGCGGCTGGTTGCGGCCCTTGTTGACCAGACGAAGCGTCCTGCCCGCGAGAGCGCGGAAGTCGACGAGCAGGTCGAAGCGCTCGGCCGGTGCCGCGCTCAGCGTGGGCAGGGCGCCGTCGAAGTCGATCGGCACCGGCCGCGGCAGCAGCCCGCCGTCACTGCCGATCTGGTGCACGATGCCCGGGACCGGGTTGTCGTCCTCGTCGACCAGGACGAGGTTGTAGATACGCGCGTTGGACGCGTTGACCAGCCGGAAGCGGTGCCAGGCCGCGTCCACGTCGGCGTACGGCCAGATGCGGCCGTTGACCGTGGTGTACGGGCCGGTGAACGGGATGGAGACCGGCTTGCCCGTCTCCGGGTTCTTCTCCTGGACGATCACCGTCTTGTGCAGCAGCCGGCCGTTGAGCCGGCCGTCCTCGTCGGTGTCGAGGTTGCGGTCGGCCAGCAGCAGCGGGATCTCCCGCTCCCCGCAAGGGAGGTGGAGGGCGTCCTCCTCCTCGTCACGGACGAGGTAGGTGCCGTACAGGCCCGCCATCACGTTCCACCGGGTGATGTTCATGGCGTGGTCGTGGTACCACCACTGCACCGCCTGGTGGTCGTTCGGATACTCCGACAGCTGGGCGTCGCCGAAGCCGACCGCGTTGTCCGCCCAGCCGTCGTTGCCGCCGCCCGTCTGGGCGCCGTGCAGGTGGGTCACCGACCAGGCGGGCAGGGCGGCGACGTCCTTGTCGGGCTCGACGCCCTCACGGCCGGGCTCGGTGGAGGACTGCGGACGGCCGTCCGTGCGCAGCGGTACCTCCACCGAAGTGACCGGGTACTCGCCGTGCTTGGGGATGCGGTTGGTCCAGGCGATGCGCACGCGCTGTCCGCGCCGCACCTCGATGGTCGGGCCCGGCACCTGTCCGTCGTACCCCCACATCAGGGTCGGCGGCAGCTGCGGATGCAGTCGCACCCAGGTCGGGCGCAGGGCGATCTCGGTCTCGCGCAGAACGTCGTCGGACGCGGGGCGCAGGACGGGAGGTACGGGCAGCGGGGCGGCGTACGGCGTGAGTTCACCGGCGTCGAGCGGCCGCTCCCCCTTGTCGGCCCCCTTCGCTGCGGTCCCCGTGCCGCTGTCCGTGAGCCTCTCGATGATGTCGGTCAAGGTCGAACACCCCCGTGTGTTCTCGTTGTCTGTTCCCCTCACCCCAGAAGACTCGCGGCGCATCGCCCAAGTTCCCTGAATATCCCGTTCCGCACGAAAAGTTTCGGAAACGGCATCCGGAGGCGAGAAGTCCTTTTGTCAGTGGCGGCAGAACCCGGCCGGCCGGGTGGTCAGCCGAGGGCGGGTACGGCCGGAGGGCGGTCCGGCAGGAAGCCGTGGGCGCGGCGGGACAGGTACTCGGCCTTGTAGCGGTCGACGGTCCGGTGCCAGTGCAGGATGCCCGCCATCCAGTTCTGCAGGTCGGTCACGTAGTTCGCCATGATCTCCCGAGCCTCGTTCGAGAGCCCGAAGTCCTCATACATGATGGGCAGTTCATGCGCGGCGACGTGCTCGAACTGCCGCATGCGCTGGGTCATCAGGTCGTGGACGACGTTCAGCGCGGTCGGGTAGTCGATGCCGAAGAAATGCTGCACGACGAGGATCGCGTTGTGGATCTCGCCCTCGTACTCGATCTCCTTCTGGTACGAGAACACGTCGTTGGTGAGGCAGGCGTAGTCGACAGCGGCGTTCTCCAGCGAGCGGACGGGTCCGCTGCGGTACACCTCCGGCGGGATCGCGGGACCGTGACCCCTCCGGCACAGGCTGAGGGTGAGGTCGGAGCCGAAGGTGGCGCGGCGCATCTCCAGGTAGTCGACCGGGTCGGGGACGCGGTTCTGGAGCTGGTTGGACAGCTCCCACACCCAGCTCTCGGTCATGACGTCCACGGACTGCTTCAGGGTGCGCCGCGCGTCGGGCGTCATGTCGGCCGTCGTACGGGCCCACAGCTCGACCAGGCCGCGCTCCATGCCGTTGACGGGCACGGTGGCCGGCTCGCCGTCGAGGGGCATGCACTCCGACAGCCGCCGGGTGGTGAGGCGGGCGGCGGCCAGGTCGCGGCGGTGGCCGAAGACCAGCGGGTAGTAGTCGTCGGCGTAGGTGCCCCAGGCGAGCCACTGTGCGCTGAGGTCGAGGGCCTCGGGTGTGGCGTCGGGGTCGATGCCGGCCGAGCACAGAGCGAGGTCGTAGGCGGCGAGCTTGTCCTCGTCCCAGACGCCCTCCTGGAGCATGCCCATGCGGTGCATCCACTCGGTCAGGCGCACGCGGGCGCCCGGCAGATGCGGGCTGAGTTCCAGTGCGTAGGGCATGTGGAAGTCGGGCAGGCGGGAGGGGCCGACCTTCTGGAACGGCATGTGGGTGTAGGCGCGCAGGCGTTCGGCTCCGGCCGCCGCGAGCAGTGCGCCGATGTCGGCGGCGGAGGTGCCGGGACCGGTCAGGTTCCGCCAGGGGGCGGTGGATTCGGCACGTTCGTTCATGTACCGGCTGGAGCGCAGATGCCACTCGTGGCCGCCGGACTGCCAGTCCTGCAGCCCCTGGGCGTACGCCGCGACCGCCGCGACCTCCTGCGGGGTGAGGCCCTTGTCCAGCGCCAGGGCGGGGACTTCGGTGAGGGCGGTGTGCTCGAACTGGTGGAGCCGGGAGGTGAGGACGTCGTTGACGGCGTCGGCGGCCTGCTGGGTGGTGCAGTCGAAGAAGGTCTCCAGGACCAGGACGCCGTTGCTGAGTTCGCCCTCGTCCTCGACCTCGCGCTGGTAGGAGAACAGGTCGTTGCGCAGGTGCACGGCGTCCGAGAAGGTCTCCATCAGGACCCTGAGCGGCCTCGACTCGGCGACGGACGCGGGCACTTCGGCCGTCGCGTACTCGACCAGGCCCGACGACCAGGGGGCACCGCCCACCTTGCGGCGCATCTCGATGTACTCGACGGGGTTGGCGATGCGTCCCTCGTTGATGTTGGACAGTTCCCAGAGCGACTCGTTCAGCAGGTGTTCGGTGGCGAGCGCGAACCGGCGGCGCCAGTCGGCCGACATCGAGGGCACCGTGCGGGTCCACAGGTCGGCGAGCCCCGCCTCGACGGGGTTCTGCGGCTCGGGCATCGGGGTCGACAGGTCCATCGGCATGAACATCGGGAGTCGGTCCAGGTACGTCTTGCCGCCGACGCGGTCCTGGGTGCGCTTGAAGATCTCCAGGAAGTGGTCGTCGAAGAAGAACACCCACACGTACCAGTCGGTGATGAGGGAGAGGGCCTCGGCGTCGCATTCGGGGTGGGTGTAGGCGCAGAGCAGGCCGTAGTCGTGCGCGTCCAGGTCGGCCTGCTCCCAGATCCCGGACCCCTCCAGCATGCCCATCTCGCGCGCCCACTCGGTCGAATGGGCCCGCGCCTCGTCGACGTGCGGGTTCAGCCGCGCGGGATACGGCATGTAGAAGTGCGGGAGTTCGAAGGGCTGCTGCGTCATGGCCCGGCCCTACCCCCGGGTCCCGAGGGGCATCCACGGCGTGGCACATGATCACACCATCGCGTGAATCAAGGGTGAATCCGGGAGCTCTCGCCGGGCCTTGTGGCGTTCATCTCTACGCGCGCAGACTTCTCGCACCTCAAGTGTCCCCCTCCCCACCGGAGTCGCGATGACCCACACCGGACCTCTCCCCACCGGACTCTCCCGCCGCACGGCACTCGCCTCCCTCGCCGGGGCGGCGCTGGCCTCGACGACGGCGGCGTTCCCGGCCGCGGCGGCCGAGCGGCGCGGCCACCGGTCCGTGCGGTTCGCCACCTTCAACGCCTCCCTGAACCGCGCCGCCCGGGGCGCGCTGATCACCGACCTGTCCACACCGGACAACGCCCAGGCGCGCAACGCCGCGGAGACCATCCAGCGGGTCGACCCGGACGTCCTGCTGATCAACGAGTTCGACTACGACGAGCAGGGCACGGCGGTCCGTCTGTTCCTGCGCGACTACCTGTCCGTGGGCCACAACGGGGCGCAGCCGGTCCGCTTCCCGTACCACTACACCGGCCCCGTCAACACGGGCGTCGCCACCGGCGTGGACCTCGACGGGAAGAACGGCGCCGTCACGACGCCCGGTTCGGACGCGTACGGGCAGGACGCGTACGGCTACGGCTGGTTCCCGGGGCAGTACGGCATGGTCGTGCTCTCCAAGTTCCCGATCGACACGCGCGCGGTGCGGACCTTCCAGCGTTTCCTGTGGAAGGACATGCCCGGCCACATCATGCCCCCGGGCTACTACGGCGACGAGGCCCGCGAGATCCTGCGGCTGTCGTCGAAGAGCCACTGGGACGTGCCGGTGTGCATCGGGCACTCCACCGTGCACTTCCTGGTCTCGCACCCCACGCCGCCCACCTTCGACGGCACCGAGGACCGCAACGGACGGCGCAACCACGACGAGATCCGCCTGTGGGCCGACTACATCGGCGGGCGCCGGCGCAGCTCCTACCTCTACGACGACAAGGGCGTGCGCGGCGGGCTGCGGCCCGGGGCGCGGTTCGTGATCGCGGGCGACAACAACGCCGACCCGTACGACGGCGACAGCTACGACCACGCCATCCGGCAGCTGCTCGACCACCCGGCGGTGCACCTCCCGGCCACTCCCCCGGCGAGCGCGGGCGGCGTGGAGGCCGCGAAGCTCCAGGGCGGCGCCAACTCCTCGCACACCGGCAATCCGGCGTACGACACCTCCGACTTCGGCGACACCGCTCCCGGCAATCTGCGCGTCGACTACGTCCTGCCGTCCAGGGGCCTGATACCGGGCAGCAACGGCGTCTTCTGGCCGACGTCCGACGACCCGCTGTACCGGCTCGTGGGGGACGGCAAGACGGTGCCGACGTCCGACCACCGGCTGGTGTGGCAGGACGTGCGCCTGGGCTGAGAGCCTTCAAAGGCTCTGCGCGGCAGGGGCGAACACGGGCGGGCCGGCTTACCGGTTGCGCACCGCCCGCCCCACCTCAGACCTCAGTGCGACGAACTCCGCCAGGCCCCGGGTCTTGATCTGGTCCCGGGTGCCGGGGAGTCGGACGGGCAGGTCCAGGACGACCTTGGCGCCGGGCCCCGAGGAGAGGACGACCACGCGGTCGCCCAGGTAGACGCTCTCGTCGATGTCATGAGTGACGAAGACGATCGTGGCGCCGTCCGTGCGGTGGACCTCCAGCAGGAGGTCCTCCAGGTCCTCGCGGGTCTGGGCGTCGAGGGAGCCGAACGGTTCGTCCATGAGGAGCAGGGAGGGGCGGCAGACCAGGGCGCGGGCGATCGCCACCCGTTGCTGCATGCCGCCCGAGAGCTGCCAGGGGTGGCGCCGGGCCGTGTCGGTGAGGCCGACCCGGGCCAGGATGCGGTCGGCCTCGGCCCGGCGTTCCGCTCTCGGCAGGTCCCTGCGGCGCAGCGGGAGCGCCACGTTCTCGCGGACCGTGAGCCAGGGGTAGAGGGAGCGGGCGTAGTCCTGGAAGACCACGGCCAGGTTGTCGGGGACGCCCCGCACGGGTGTGCCGTCCAGCGTGATCGTTCCGTCGTACTCGGGAAGCAGGCCCGCGACGGTGCGCAGCAGTGTGGACTTGCCGCAGCCGGACGGGCCGACGACGCACAGGAGTTGGCCGTCCGGCACGGTGAGGGTGATGTCGTGCAGTACCTGGTGGTCGCCGTAGTGCTGGCCGACCGCTTCTAGGCGGAGCATGCGTGTCCCTGAGGGGAGGCGGTAGGGGGCGTGAGGGTCATACGGTCGTCGTCCTGCCCTTCCCGACGAGCCGCTTCTCGACCGCCAGCAGGCCGGTGTTGAGGAGGTGGCCGAGGGCGCCGAGCAGGGCGAGTGCCGCCCAGACGGTGAGCAGGTCGGAGCGGGACTGGGCGTCGGTGAGGGTGAAGCCGATGCCGTTCGCGGTGCCCGGCAGCAGCTCCGAGAACACCATGAGGATGAGGGAGAGCGAGAGGCTCAGGCGCAGTCCGGCGAAGATGCGGGGCAGCGCGGAGGGCAGGATGAGGAATCGGAGCCGTTCGGCCGGGGTGAGGCGCAGCACTGCGGCGACCTCCAGGCGCAGCGGGTCGGTGTTGCGGGCCCCTTCCGCCGTGTTGATCAGCACCGGCCAGACGGCGCTGAAGACGATCGACGCGATCTGCATCGGCGTACCGAAGTCGAAGATCACGACGAAGACGGGGACCAGGGCGGGCGGCGGGACGGCGCGGGCGAACTGCAGGACGGGGTTGCACAGGGCGTACGCGCGCCGCGAGCGGCCGACCGCGACACCGAGGGCGATCCCGGCGACGGCGGCGAGCGCGAACCCGGCGGCCATCCGGCCGAGGCTCGGCAGCACGTCGGCGACGGCGGCGTCGCTGAGGAAGCCGTGCCGGACCGGGCCCGAGAACCACAGGTCCCGGACGTGCCGCGCGATCTCGGCGGGCGGCGGGAAGTAGACGCTGCCGCGGGCTCGGGCCACCAACTGCCAGACGGCGACAGCGAGGAGGAGGACGGTCCAGCGGAGCAGGGCGTGGCGTACGGGGGCGGAGGCTGGGGCGAGGGCACGGCGCAGGGTGGCGCGGGGCTGGTTCATCAGGGCCCCTCGCAAGATTTGGCGTGGGAGTTCGGGAGGCCGTGGAAGTTCCGGAGGTCGCGTGCGCCACCGGCACCTCGAACACCCGCATCAAACAATCCACCCAGCACCGAACCCCACGCCCACGCCCCGGCACCCGCACCCCCACACGCACCCGCACCCGCACCCGCACCCGCACCCGCACCCGCACCCGCACCCGCACAAGTCAACTCACCCCACCCCCCGCCGCTCCGGCGTCCACGGAAACAGCCGCCGCTCTCCCCACACCAGCACCCCGTTGATGACCAGCCCGAGAACCCCCGCCCACACCACCCCCGCCAGCACATCCCGCGTCCCGTCCGTGGCCAGCCCTGCCTGGGCGATGAAGATGCCGAGCCCTTCGCCGAAGCCGGCGAGGATCTCCGTGGCGACGGCCAGGATGAGGGCGACCGCGGCCGAGATGCGGATGCCGGCGGCGATGAAGGGGGCCGTGCCCGGCAGTTCGACGCGGAGGAGGACGGAGAGGCGGCCGAAGCCGAAGACGCGGAGGGTGTCCTTGGCCAGGGGGTCGGTCTCGCCGAGGCCGTAGATGGTGTTGAAGAGGATCGGCCAGACCGACGCATACGTCACCAGCGCGACCTTGGTCTCGGTGCCGGAGCCGAGCAGGAGGGAGACCAGCGGGATCAGCGCGACGGACGGCAGCGGCCGCAGGAACTCCACGATCGCGCGCACGGCGGCGTCGACGACCGGCACACTCCCGAGCACCAGACCGACCGGGACGGCGATGGCGACGGCCAGGGCGAGACCGAGCGCCCAGGCACGCAACGTGGCGGCGATACCGTCCAGGAACACCGAGTCACCCGCCAACTCCACCGCGCGGGCGAGGACTTCGGAGGCGGGCGGCAGATAGCTGCGCCGCACGAGACCGGCACGGGAGACGGCCTCGCAGACCCCGAAGGCCACCACCACTCCCAGGGCGCCGAGCAGCAGCCGCTCCTGACGGCCTCTCACGTCACCTCACTCGACCATCAGCGTCGCCGGGTCGATGGGCTTCTTCAGCATCCCCTGCTTCTCCATCAGGTCGGTGAGCCGCTTGAGCTGCGCGACGTCCATGGTCGGCGGGAAGACGGGCAGATCGATCGACTCGGCCTGCTTCTCGGTCACCTTGGTGTACGTCGGCAGGGTGTCGCGTACGACGGACGGGTCCTCGGCGGCGATCCGTACGGCCTTCTTCAGGGCCCGCTGGAAGGCGGCCAGCGTCTTGCCGTTCCCGTCGGCGTACTTGCTCGTGCTGATGTAGCCGCTGAGCGGAATGCCCTCCACGGGTGCGGACGAGCCGTCGATGAGGACCCTGGCCTTCAGCTCGTCCTGAAGGGAGCTGTCGTAGGGCTCGACGGCGTGCACCGCGTCCACCTGCCCCTTGTCCAGGGCGGCGCCCATCTGCGGGAAGGGGATCGCCCGGTAGACGGGGCGGCCGACGCCCTGTTTCGCGAGGATCTCGTTGAAGGTGAGCGACTGGACGTTGTTGAGGACGTTGACCGCGAGCTTCTTGCCTTCGAGGTCGGCGACGGTCTTGATGTCCGAGTCCGCGGGTACCAGGACCTCCATCATCCGCGGCGCCGCCCGGATCGCCTCGGCGACGATGCGGATGTCGAGCGTGCCCTGCTCCTGGGCCTGCAGATAGGTGACGTAGTTCGCGCTCGCGACCATGTCGAGCTGGCCCTTGGCGAGGGCCGGCAGCGCCTGGAGGCTCTGCTGGATCTGCTGGATGCGGACGTCGAGCCCCTCCTTCTCGAACAGGCCACGGTCGCGCGCGATGTAGAGGGCGACGCAGTCGATCAGCGGCAGTGCGGCCACCCGGACGGTCCTGCGCCCCTCGGCCCCGGACGAGGAGTCCCCGTCGTCGCCGCAGGCCGTGAGCGCCACCAGCATGAGCGTGGCCACTCCGACGGCAACCGTCCTCGTTCCCGTGCGCAATTGACGTAACGGCATGTCGACATGCCTAGCAAGAATTTGTCATGATCACCACATACGCGCACGACATACACGTCTCCGCTGTACACGCTCAGCACAGTGACCCGGACCCGTCAATCTGTCGGTCTCCACCGATATACGCCACCTTGGTCGCATGACCTCCTTCACGCTCCCCCACGAGCTGCACGGCGACGGCGCCCACAAGGTGTTCGCCGTGCACGGCTGGTTCGCCGACCGGTCCGCCTACGCGGGCGTCCTCCCCGACCTCGACCGCACGGAGTTCACCTACGCCCTCGTCGATCTGCGCGGCTACGGCGGCGCCAAGCAGGCGGTCGGCGCCTGTACGACGGCCGAGGCGGCCCTCGACCTGGTGGAACTGGCCGACCGGCTCGGCTGGGAGCGGTTCTCGGTGGTCGGCCACTCGATGGGCGGCGCGGTCGGCCAGCGTCTGCTCGCCGCCGCCCCGCACCGGCTGCGCAGGCTGGTCGGGGTGTCGCCGGTGCCCGCGTCGGGGCTGGAGCTGCCGCCGGAGCAGTTGGAGCTGTTCGCGGACGCGGCGCACAAACCGGAGAACCGGCGCACGATCATCGACTTCACCACGGGTGGCCGCCGCCCGGACGCCTGGCTCGACCGTATGGTGGCCCGTTCGCTCGCGGTCAGCGACCAGAAGGCGTTCCGCGCCTGGCTGGACTCCTGGGCCGGGGAGGACTTCCACACCCGCGTCGAAGGCTCCCCGGTACCCGCCCTCGCCGTGACCGGCGCCCTCGACCCCGCCCTGTCCGCCGACCTCCTGCGCCGCACGTGGATGACCTGGTACCCCCGCGCCGAGCTGCATGAACTCCCCTCCGCGGGCCACTACGCGATGGACGAGACCCCGCTCGAACTGATCCGGGTGATCGAGGACTTCCTGCGCGCGGACCCCTCCGACGAGGGCGAGCAGGCGTGACGGTCCACCACGCCCCTCCCGTCCCCGATGTCTTCGACCCCCGCCGGTACGCCACCGGCGTCCCGTACGACGCCTACCGCGTCCTGCGCGACCACCACCCCGTGGTCCGGCAGGACGAGCCGGAGGTACTGGGCTGGCCGGCCGGGCCCGGGTTCTGGGCGGTGACCCGGCACGCGGACGTGGTGCGGGTGCTCAAGGACTCGGCGACGTACTCCTCCTACATCGGCGCGACCCAGATCCGCGACCCGGATCCGGACGATCTGCCGTTCATCCGGCGCATGATGCTCAACCAGGACCCGCCGGGGCACGGCAGGTTGAGGCGGCTGGTCAGCCGGGCGTTCACCCCGGGGCGTATCGACCGCTTCACCAGGGTCGCGCAGGACCGGGCGCGGACGCTCCTCGCGCGCGCCCTGGCGGAGGCCCGCTCCTCGGACGGCACCGCCGACCTGGTCGGCGCCGTCACCGACGACTACGCGCTGCTCAACCTCGCCGACCTGCTCGGCGTGCCGGAGGCCGACCGCAGGCTGCTGCTGCACTGGACGCAGCGGGTGATCGGCTACCAGGACCCCGACGAGGCGGGTCCCGCCGTACTGGACGAGAAGGGCCGGCCGGTCAATCCGAGGTCGCCCGCCATGCTGCGGGACATGTTCGGGTACGCCCAGCAGCTGGCCGCGCACAAGCGGCGGTACCCCGACGACGACGTGATGACCACGCTCGCCCATGACCCCGAACTCTCCGGCCCCGAGCTGGAGATGTTCTTCTTCCTGCTCACCGTCGCCGGCAACGACACCGTCCGCAGCGCGGCACCCGGCGGACTGCTCGCCCTCGCCGAGCACCCTGAGGAGTACGAGCGCCTGCGCGACGGAAGCGCCGAACTCCCCTCAGCTGTAGATGAGTTGCTGCGCTGGCACCCGCCCGTCCTCACCTTCCGCCGCACCGCCGCCGAGGACACCGAACTGGCCGGACGTCGCATCCGCGCGGGCGACAAGGTGGTCGTCTTCCACGCCTCCGCCAACCGCGACGAACGGGCCTTCACCGACCCGGACCGCCTGGATCTGTCCCGCACCCCGAACCCGCACGTGTCCTTCGGCGACGGCCCGCACGTCTGCCTGGGCGCGCACTTCGCCCGGCTCCAGCTGCGCGTGCTCTACCGGGAAGTCGTACGGGTGCTGCCCGAACTGCGGACGGCGGGCCCGCCCGAGCGTCTGGTGTCGAACTTCATCAACGGACTCAAGTCGCTTCCCCTGCACATCACTTGAACCGGGTGGTCAGGTCCGCACCTGGATCAGCGCATGCGTGCCACCGGTCCGCCACTTCTGCCCCTCCGCCGCCACCAGCGCCGCCTCGGTGCGGGCGTCCAGGCCGGTGATCACGTCGGACTTCAGGGTGCGCAGGGCGGCGACCGGGCCGGGGAAGTGGGCGGTGACGTCGGTGAAGGGCGTGGTCGGGGGCCAGAGCCGGTCGCCGACCAGGCGGCGGTAGTTGAGGTCGCCCTTGACGACGGTGAGGGCGGCCGGGGCCAGCTCCTCGCGCAGATCGCCGGGCAGCTCCGCGAACGGCAGCGGGGCGGCGGCGAAGGGATGGGCGCGGACGGTGAGGCGGCCGTCCGTCATGGCCGACCAGAGGGTGTGTCCGTACGTCGCGGCCGCACCCGGTGCCGCCGTCAGCCGGCGCAGGGCGTCGAGTACGTCGGTGTGGGTGGCATCGGAGACGTAGTAGGGGTACGGCTTGACGTGGAGGACGGCCCGTCCGACCCGGCCCTGATCGAGGAGGTGGGCGATCAGGAGCAGGTCGGGGACGAGTTCGCGGCCCGCGTTGTCGGCGATCAGGCACAGCGTGGCGGGGCCCGCGCCGTCCGTCCCCGTGGGCGGCAGCAGGGACCAGAGGGTGGCGCTGTCGTCGGACACCAGGGGCGGGGTGTCCGAGGAGCCCTCGCCGTGCGCGGCGGACAGCCGGAAGCCGAGGTCGGCGCGGTTGCCCCACAGGGAGCCGTGCAGCAGCGCCCGGTCCTGTTCGTCGGCGGGCAGGTCCGCGAGTACGTCGAGGGCGGCCAGTTCCTCGTCCGTCTCCGGGGCGTCGAGTTCGGCCAGCTTGGAGGGGCGGAAGGGATCGATGCCCTGCCAGGGGCCGGGAGTGAAGTGGCCCACGGCTTCGAGGAGTTGGCGGTAGAAGTAGCTCTCCGACCACAGCCACGGCACATCGAACCAGGACCGGCCGACGAACGCGTCGGCGCCCCAGGCCGTCCAGCGGTCCCGGTCGTGCGCGTCGGCGGGGAGCGGTTCGATCACTCCCTCGGTGCAGCTCGCGAGGAGCGCGTCCAGCGCGCGGTGCTGCTCGGGGCCGTACGGGAAGGACTCCCGTACCTGCCGGATGATCGCGGGATGCCGCTCGGCGAGCACGCTGTGCGGGAACGAGCCGGGTTCGTTCCCGAGCAGCACGGGCGTGAGCGGGGTGTCGGACCTGTCGGGCATGCGGCTCACCGTATCGCGGGCGTCACAGGACTCTGATCTCCCGCTCCAACTGAGTCGCGAGCGTGAGATAGGGCGCCCTGCGCGGTACCGGGACCAGGCCCCGGATCATCAGGTGCCACATCTCGGCCACCCTGCGGGGCTGGCGTGCGACGGGTTCGAGGGAGCGGCCGACCACCCGGGTGCCCACGAAGAAACAGACCAGGGAGTGGGCCGCGGCCTCCACGTCGACGTCCGGATGGATGTCGGACTCCTTGGCGGCGGCGTGGAGTTTGCGGGTGGCGATGTCCAGCAGCTCGGTGAAGGGATGCCGCAGCGGCGGCCGTATCACCACTCCCCCGGTGGCCAGGCGCAGGCCCGCGCGCGGGATCGGGCCCTCGACGGTCAGTCGTGTGATGCCGAACGTCGTACGGATCAGCGCCTCCAGCGAGGACTGGCCCCGGGCGTCCATCTCGTTCGCGACCTGGCGGGAGGCCCTGGACTGGAGCTCCATGATGGCCTGTGCGAGATCCTCCTTCGCCGCGAAGTGGAAGTACAGGGCGCCCTTGGTGACCTGGGCGTGCTCCACGATGTCGCTGAGGCTGGTCGATTCATAACCGTGACGGTCGAACAGCTCGGCGGCGGCTGTGAGGATCGTGGTGCGGGTCTGTTCGGCGCGTAACTGCCTCACCATCGGCTGGACTCTCTCCTGGCACTGAAAAGAACGGGACATGCCGTTTGTTTCTTACTCCCTGTACAAGATAACTCACCCTTTCTCCGTTGCGACCGCGCACTCGAAGACCGTCGAGTCCCCCTGCTGTCCCACGACTTGGACGTCCGTGTCGTGTGCGCCCTGTTTGTCCAGGATCTCTATCCAGGTGGGCCGGTCGAGTTCGGCGTACTGGTGGAAGACGGTATGGAACGAGACGGGCGCCTTGCGGCCGTTGCGGGTCCGGACTGCCTGGCGTACGGCCTCCAGCAGCAGCATTCCGGGCACATGGTCGAGGGGATGGTCGAAGAAAACAGCATGGGCGGTATCGACTCGCAGCTGCCAGCGGTCGGGGTTGCCGGACGGGGCGAGGACCACGTCCGCGGGCAGTACGCGGTCCACCTCGGCGGGCGGCAGTCCGGGCGGAAGGGGCAGCGCGGACACGCCCGACGCGGTACGGCCGCCGCGCAGCCGGCGGTAGACGGCCTCGCTGGTCCAGGTGGCGGCCACATGCCCGGTCGCGACGCGTTCACCGCCGAGCCGTATCTCCGTGTCGAAGCGGAATCCGGCCGGGCGGCCGCCGCGCAGGTCGACGTCGGAGACGACCATGTGGAGAACGGGTTCGGCGGGTACGGCGCCGACCGCGAGATGCTCGGGGCGTGTGGTGATCCGCAGTTCCTTGAGCACGAAGTGATGGCCCAGCGGGACCTCGTAGGCGGTGTGGGCGACGAGTGTGCCGGCCTGGCGAACGGTTTCCGCGGCGAGCAACGGCTCGTACGCCGTTCGGTCCGACGACACGTGTAACTGATGGGCGCGCGGCCACTGGGCGAAGACGGTGAACCGGTCGGCGTCGGTGCCGGCGCCACCGGTGATCAGCGTTTCGGCCACCGCGGCACGGTGGACGAGCTGGCGGGGTACGGTGGCGGTCAGGCCTTCCGGCACCGCCGACATCTCGGCGAGCGGGTTCGTGGTGAGCTGCCGCGAATGAGGCATGTCCCCTCCAATGGGTCCCCCCGTTTGTGCGATGACAGACGGCGAGGTGCCCGTGCCGCGAGCGTTAGAGTACGAGGCGACCGGTTTGTTTTCAATGCGGCCTCGGGTCGCCCGCCGTGCCCGAATCCGCTCCGGCGCACGCCGGGCGCGCACGTCAACTCGGTGCGCTCCGGAGGATACTGAGACATACGGAGGGGCGGTTATGGCGAGGCAGGAGCGCGCCGTCAGAACACGGAGGCTGATCCTGGAGGCCGCCGGCGCGGTCTTCGACGAGCACGGCTACTCCGCGACCACCATCTCGATGGTCCTGGAGCGGGCAGAGGTGACCAAGGGCGCCCTGTACTTCCACTTCCCGTCCAAGGAATCCCTCGCCCAGGCCGTGCTTGACGAGCAGGTGTCGCTCGGCGCGGTGCCGCCGCAGCCCTGCAAGCTGCAGGAACTGATCGACATGACCTTCGTGTTCGGGCGGCGGCTGCTCCGCAACTCCCTGCTCAAGGGCAGCGTGCGACTGGCGGTCGACCAGAGCGCGCCGCCCGGTGTCGACCACTCCGGGCCGTTCCGGCAGTGGGTGGAACATCTGGTGGTGGTGCTGGAACAGGCCCGCACCCAGGGCGAGTTGCTGCCCACCGTGCAGCCCAGGAAGACGGTGGAGCTGCTGGTCGGGGCGTTCGCCGGCATCCAGTTGATGTCCCGGGCGCTGACCGACCGGGAGGATCTCGCGGAGCGCATCTCGGTGCTGTGGGAGCACCTTCTGCCCAGCATCGCGGTGCCCGGCCTGCTGCCCGGCCTCGACTGGGAACCCGACCGCGGAGTCCGTGTGCTGGCCGAACTCGACGAGGCGGACGACGAACACGTCGCCATGGACCTGTCCGCGCACTGAGGGTCCGTACGCCGAGGATCATCACCTTGAGTAGCCGAAGACCGACCGGAGCGACGGTTTCCGTCGGCCGGCCGGTCGGTGGATCGGTGGATCGGTGGGAGTGACGGGGGGGGGGGGGGGGCCCCCCCCCCCACCCCCGCCCCCCCCCCCGCGCGGCCTCGGAGGCGCGCGCGGCCCCACTCCCAGACAGTCGCACAGTCACAG
>NZ_JBHYJA010000020.1:67844-72023 GCF_042740355.1 Streptomyces sp. NPDC059010 | reverse complement strand
CCGCCGCGGCTCCGTGTCCGGGCGGGCGGGGTGTGGTGGTTTGGGGGGGGGGGGGGGGGGGGGGGCCGGCCGCCCCCCCCCCCCGCTGGGGCCCCCCCGCCCGTCTTCGGTACGCGTCGTCCGCGTCCGCTCAGAAGGTCAGCTTCCAGCTGTTGACCCGGCCCGTGTCCTGGGCCGCGGTGTCCTGGACACGCAGCTTCCAGGTGCCGTTGGCGGTCTCGGTGGAGGCGTTCACCGTGTAGGTGGTGCTGACGTTGTCCGCGGAGTCCGAGGAGCTGGCGGACTTCAGACGGTAGGTCGAACCGTCCGGGGCGACGAGGTCGATGACCAGGTCACCGCGGTAGGTGTGGGTGATGTCCACGCCGACCTGGAGGGCCGAGGGGGCGTTGCCGCTGCGGCCGCTGACGGTGATCGGGGACTCGACGGCGGAGCCGTTGTCCGGGATGGAGAGCGCGGAGGTGCTGGTGAAGGTGGTGCCCCCCGTGGAGCCGCCGGAGCTGCCGCTCACCGCCTGCACCGTCTTGGCCGCGTCCGCCAGACCCGCACCGCAGCCGCCCGAGCAAGTGCCGGGAAGAGCACGCGAGTTGGTCTTCATCGCGGACTCGATCTGGGCCGGGGTCAGCGCCGGGTTGGCCGACTTCATCAGCGCGGCGAGGCCCGCGATGTGCGGGGCGGCCATGCTGGTGCCCTGGTAGTACTTGTACGTCTCGCTCGACGGGCCCTGCGTGCCGGTGTTCAGCGTGGACAGGATGCCGTTGGCCGTGGTCGTGCGGGTCTCGCCACCGGGGGCCGCGATGTCCACGATCGAGCCGAAGTTGGAGTAGTAGGCCTTGGCGCCGGAGCGGCCCAGCGCGGCCACCGAGACGACGTTGCTGCAGCTGGCCGGCGAGTAGTTGGCGGCGTTGTCGTTCTCGTTGCCCGCCGCGACGACGACGGTGGTGCCGCGGCCCACGGCGGCGTTGATCGCGCTCTGCGTGGCGCTGGTGCAGGCGCCGCCACCGCCGAGGCTCATGTTGATGACCTTGGCGACGTTGGTGTTGGCCGGGACACCGGAGACCGTGCCACCGGACGCCCAGGTGATGGCGTCGATGATGTCGGAGTCGTAGCCGCCGCACTGCCCGAGGACACGCAGCGGGGAGATCTTCGCGCCGTACGCGATGCCGGCGACGCCCTTGCTGTTGTTGGTCGCCGCGGCGATGGTGCCCGCGACGTGGGTGCCGTGCCAGGAGGAGGTGGTCGCCGTCCAGTCGGTGCTGCACTGACCGTCGGTGGTCCAGTCGCCCGTGTCGGCCGGGTTGCTGTCACGGCCGTTGCCGTCGTTGGAGACGGCGGTGTCGGAGATGAAGTCGTAGCCCGCGACGATGTTGGCGGCGAGGTCGGAGTGGGCGACGTAGCCGGTGTCGATGACGGCGACGGTCACGCCGCTGCCGGTGGTGACGTCCCAGGCGTCCGGCACCCGCATGCCCGCGGTGGACTCGAACAGGTCCCACTGCTTGCTGTACTCGGTGTCGTTGGGCGTGGCCGTCGGCTTGTTCAGCCGGTCCGGTACGACGTAGGCGACCTGCGGATCGGCCTGGTACTCGGCGACGACGTCGGCGACGTCCCGCTTGGTGAGGTTCTCGCCCAGGTCGACGAGGGCGGCTCCGGAGCCGAGGCGGCGCTGGAAGTCCAGGCTCTCGCCGGCCTCCTCGCCCTTGGCGGCGGCGTCGGCCTCGGCGGCCTTGTTCGACTTGGCCTCGGCGGCGCCCGACTTGTAGCCGACGATGAGGCGCTCGGCCGGGGTGCCGGGGGCGGCCTCGGTCTGTGCCGTCGGTACGGCGGCTTCCTTGGCGGGGGTGTCCTGGGCCACGGCGACGGTGGTGGCGGCCGTGAACAGCGCGGCGGAGACCGCGGCGACGGATATCAGCTTCCGTCTGGGGGGTGCAGAGGTACGCAAGGGGAGTGCCTTTCGTGGCCGGCCGAACTCCGGGCAGCGCGGAGCGGCGGACGTTTTCGCTTCGTCCTCGAAGCGGCGGGGGGTATTTCGAAAGTGCGGGGCGCGGCGGCCGGCCTGGCGCGAGCTACGAGCTACGAGCTACGACCCGTTCGGGGTTACCTGTGGGTCGGCTGTGGTCGAACGATAGGCAAAGAGAAGGTCATCCGGATACAGGGGAAACCCTCGATCAGGCTGGAAAACCACCCTCTACATCGTGTAGTCGACCGGTAATGGCGGACTTTGCCCGACTCGTCACGCACTGAACGCGCCGGGCCGAATTCCCGTACTGCACGAGGACACTTCCCGCGCCGGCCGAGGAGACGTTCCGGATGTCCCGGATGCCCTGGATGAGATCGCACCGCACCGCCCTGGCGGCCGCCGCCGCCACGCCGCTGCTGCTCACGTTGTGGGCGGCGGGCCCCGCCCAGGCGCACGGCGCGCCCACGGATCCGGTCAGCCGGGTGTACGCCTGCTCCCCCGACGGCGGCGGCGCGTCCCGGTCGGCGGCGTGCCGGGCGGCGGTCGCGTCGAACGACGGCCCCTTCACGGCCTGGGACAACCTGCGGATCGCGAATGTGAACGGTCGGGACCGGCAGGTCGTCCCCGACGGAAAGCTGTGCAGCGGTGGACTCCCCGCCTACCGGGGCCTCGACCTCGCCCGCGCCGACTGGCCGTCGACCCGGCTGACCCCGGGTGACTCCCTGACGATGCGGTACGTCTCCACGATCCCGCACACCGGCACGTTCCGGCTCTACCTCACCAAGCCCGGCTACGACCCGGCGAAGCCGCTCACCTGGTCCGACCTGCCGGAGAAGCCGTTCGCTGAAGTGACGGACCCGGCGCTGACGGACGGGGCGTACCGGATCAGGGCGACGCTGCCGTCCGACCGCTCCGGGCGGCATGTGCTGTTCACCATCTGGCAGAACAGCAGCACGCCGGACACGTACTACTCGTGCTCGGACGTGGTGTTCCCGGCGGGCGGGGGCGGAAGCGCCGGGGACGGTGGCGGCGGGAGCGGGGCGGCGTCCGGCTCGGGCGCGGACACGGAGGACGGCAACGGCCTTACGGCCGACGGTCCTTCGCCGACGAAGGAGCCGGGCGGCGCCAAGTCGGGCGGGGCCGAATCGCGTACGCCCGCCCCGTCCGAGTCTTCCTCCCCGGCCGGCGGCGAGAACCCGCGCACCCAGGGCGACAGCACACCGGTGGCGTCCACCGGGGCCTCGGACACGGGACCCTCGACGCCGATGCTGGCGGGCGGCGCCGCCGCGGTGCTGGTGCTCACCGGGGGCGCCGCCCTGGCGCTGCGGTTGCGCAGGAGGTGAACTCCCGCGCGGTGGGCGTCAGTTGACGTACACCGCCGCACCGCTGCCGGTCACCGGGGCGTACTTGGCGGTGAAGTAGCCGTTGGCGAAGCAGAGGGACGAGCCGGAGACCTTGGTGAACTGCGCGCTGGTGAAGTTGATGGTGTTGTCGGCGTTGCTCGCCGTGCCGGCCAGGCTGGGGGCCTGGTAGACGCAGTTGATGCTGCCCAGCAGGGTCCGCAGGACGACCGTCGTCTGGATGGTGGAGCCCGCGGCCGGGGTGACGGTGACCGTGCCGTCGGAGCCCACGGCGGCGCTGTAGGGCAGGTTGTTGACCGTGATGCCGGTGACGCCGAGGACGCCGACCACGTTGGTGGTGCAGCTGGCGGCGTCGAAGGTGTGCGCGGAGACCGACTCCGTCGCGGTGCCGGGCGCACCGGGGTTGTCCGTCACGGTGGCCGTGAACTGCGACGACGTGCAGGAGATGCCGCTCGTGCCGGTGGCGCTGGAGTAGAACGTGGCGGCGGTGCCGCTCGCCAGCGGCGCGGTGAGGACCTCGCCGGCCGCGACGGCCGTGCCGCCGACGGAGCCGGTGGTGAGGACGGCGCCGTCGGCCGCGGAGGCGGGGACGGCGGTGGGGAGGGTGAGTGCGGCGACGGCACCGGCGAGGGTGAGCAGGGAGCGCATGCGCATGCGGATGTACCTCGGCTTTCGTTGCGGGGGTGTGCCCTGAGGGCCCAGGGGACTCAGGGAGATCAGGAGGATCAGGGGGTCGGGAAGTGGGGGGTGCGCGAGTTCATGGGTGCCGTGGGGGGGGCGGGGGGGCCGGTCCAGCAGCGACGACACCGACACGCGGCGCGGGGGGGGGGGCCGCCCGCGGCGGGGGGGGGAGCGCGGGCGCCC
>NZ_JBHYJA010000020.1:0-67834 GCF_042740355.1 Streptomyces sp. NPDC059010 | reverse complement strand
GTGACGCCTTCTCCGTACGTCACGGACCGGCAGCGGCGGGGGATGGCCGGCACGGACCGAGGGGGGAAGCGACCGTGACGGCGCCAGGAGTGAACTCGCGGAAATGTGAAGGACATCAGTCCGGGAACGCGGGCGGAGGCCGCGCGGGCGGCGGATCCGGCGCCACGGATCCAGGGGGGAGCCAGGGGAAGTTGTAGACCTGAGGGTCAGTCAACGTCAAGCAGTTGAAAGGGAGTTGATGGGGCAACGGGTGCCGTGCGGGACCACGGAAAGCCCTTGAGTCACAGGTGACGCACAATCAACACCCTTTTTCCACAACCGCCTTGACCCTTGAGTGTAACCACCGGTAACTTCCCGGCTTGGCTACTGCGGAGTACGAGAAAGCCCTTGCATCCGCCGGGAGTTGCGAGGAGTCGTACGCCGTGGGCGCTGTCCGCGCCAGGACAACGTGCCACTGATGCCCTACCCGCACTTTCTCTGCACCTGGGAGCAGTTATGGCCTTGTCCGAGAACCCGGAAAGCGGTTCCGTGACCGACGCGCCCGAAGCGTCCGAAACCCCCGTCGGCCCCGCGAGACGCGGACGGGTCCGGGCCCGCCGGGCCGCCGTGATGGCGGTGCCGGCCACCCTGGTCGCCGGCGCGCTCGCGGTCCTCACCGCCGAGGGCGCGCTGGGCGTGCAGTTCGCCATCTCCGGCATGCCCTTCACGGTCACCGCGACCGAGCTCAACGGCACCGGGTTCGAGCAGTTCGGCGGCCTCGACGAGATGGCGCCGGGCAGCCCCAACGCGGGGGACACCGGCGGGCAGGTGCTGGTCGTCACGTCCGCGATCAAGAACGCGACGCTCACGAAGCTGTGCCAGAGCGTCGACCTCGGCGGTACGAATCTGCTCATCACCGCCGGTGGTGGGGCGGAGAAGGTGTCCGCGACCGATCTGACCACCGACTCGACCGAGCTGTCGGGTGACGCGGCGTTCAACAACATCGAGATCGGCAACGACGCGAGTACGTTGACCAAGGCCGGGGTCAAGGGGCCGATCGGTGTCTTCAGCCAGCAGGCCGACACCGTGCGGATCGCGAATCTCCGGCAGACCAACTACGCGACGACTGCCGGGGTCTTCAAGCTGCCCGGTCTGAAACTTCGCTTCAGCAGTTCGGGTTGCTGATGAGCGGGGTGGATGGATTCCGGTCGGCCTTCCGTCGCTGGCGGGCCGACCGGCCGTTCTGGGGCGGGTTGTCGCTCGCCCTGGGCGGGGCGTGGATTCTGCTCACGATGAAGGCCTCGCTGAAGGTCGTCCTGCATGTCGGGATGCAGGGACTGGCGGGGTATCTGCTGCCGGCGCTGATGGTGGTGCTGGGTCTGCTGGTTCTTTTCAACCCGGCGCAGCGGCTCTTCTACTCGATCACCGGGATTCTGATCACTCTGGGGACTTGGCTCACATCGAACCTGGGCGGGTTCTTCGTGGGGTTGCTGCTGGGTGCGGTGGGGAGTTGTCTCGCGTTCGGGTGGCTGCCGGATCAGGAGCCCCGGCGCAGTCGCCGACAGCGGAGGAAGGAAGCGGCGACGGCGCCGTAGGGGGTTGTTCCTGTTCGGCGAGTGCGGGTGTGCGGGGGCCGGTCGCGCAGACGTACGGGGCGGTGGCGTGCAAACCGAGTTGGCCTGCTTTGCGGGCGCAACCGAATTGGGCGGGCCGAGCGTCGGGCCGCGCTCCGGCCAGCGGTTCATCACGATGTGGCAGCAACGACTTACGCGGTGTGGTTGCACACTTGACTACCGATGGTCACACGCGATTGGCTCCGCCACAGCGAGAGTTCACCAGGTCGGCGACCTCCCCGTCCCACGTCGGCCGTACTCTCGTTCGTTCCTCCGGCTCGGCCGCACAGCGAGGTGCCGCACCCTCATGAAGACCCCACCCCCCTCCTCCGTCCCCGTTCGCTTCGCGGCTCTCGCGTCCGCCGCCTGTCTGCTGCTGGCCGGCTGCTCCGCCGGCGGCGGGGCCGACGACGCGTCGGACGCGGACGCGGCGGGCACCGCACGGCCGAAGGTCGCCCTCATCACCCACGGCGGCGAGGGGGACGCCTTCTGGGAGCTGGTGCAGAAGGGTGCGCAGACCGCGGCCGCCAAGGACGGCCTCGACGTGACCTACGCGAGCGACTCCGACCCGGCGGGACAGGCCGAGTTGATGCGGGACGCGATCCGGCAGAAGGTCGACGGCATCGCGGTGACCCTCGCCAAACCGTCGGCGATGACCGGTCCCGTCGCCGAGGCCCGCAGAGCGGGCATACCCGTGGTCGGCCTCAACTCCGGTATGGACGAGTGGCGGTCCGCCGGACTGCTCGGCTACTTCGGCCAGGACGAGAGCGTCGCGGGCCGGGCCGTGGGCGACAAGCTCGACGAGCTGAAGGCCAGGCACGCGCTGTGCGTGATCCACGAACGCGGCAATGTCGCCCTGGAGGCGCGCTGCGCGGGCGTGAAGAAGGCGTTCGGCGGCGAGACCGAGAACCTCTATGTGGACGGCACCGACATGGACGCGGTGACCGACTCCGTCGCGACCCGCCTCACCCAGGACCCGAGCATCGACGAAGTCGTCACGAACGGCGCTCAGTTCGCGCTGGCCGCGGTGAAGTCGGCCGAGGAGGCGCACTCCAAATGCCGGGTCGCGACCTTCGATCTCAACAAGGACCTGGTGCGGGCGGTCCGGGCCGGGGACGTGCAGTTCGCGGTGGACCAGCAGCCCTATCTGCAGGGCTATCTCGCGGTGGACTCGCTCCAGCTCTACCGCACCAACGGCAACACCCTGGGCGGTGGCGAGGCCCCCGTCCTCACCGGGCCCGCGTTCGTCACCAAGGCGAATGTCGCCGCGGTCGCGAAGTGGGCCGCCGATGGGACCCGCTGAGCGGACACTTCGCCCCACGCTGTCACCAAAGATTCGGCCAGGTGTGGCGCGTACGGTCACATGTACGGATAACATCCTGCGGACCCCCTGTGACGTACCGGACACGCCGCCACCCCTGGCGCTCGTCCACCTCCCGCACCGTTCCCCCCACCCGCTCATCCCCCACCCCCACCCGTTTCCGCGCGCCCCCATCCCCTCCACGCTGCTCCCCGTCCCCTCCGCGCTGACCGCCCCCGCCCTCCGCTGATCGCCCTAGGAAGACAATGTCTCCACGGACAGGCCCCCGGCGCCGCCTCGGCTCCATACGTCTCTCCCTGATCCTCCTGGCGCTGGTGCCCGGCATCACGCTGGCCGCCGTCTGGAGCGTGACGACGATCCAGATGTTCTCGGAGGGGCTGCGGCTGCGCTCGCAGACCGAGCTGAGCAGGTCGACCGGGGCCATGGGCACCGAGGCCACGCTGGCGCTGCAGCAGGAGCGCAGCTACTCGGCCGTATGGCTGGCGTCGCGCCGGGAGGAGGCCCGCGCCGCGCTGGACGAGCAGCGCGGTAAGACGGACAAGGCGGTCGCGAAGCTGCTCGGGCAGTCGGACGAGATCCAGCAGGCGCCGTCCCGGGTCAAGGACCGGCTGTACTCGGTCCTCGCGTCGGCGGGGAGCCTGGAGTACTACCGGGGACAGGTCGACAACCCCACCGACATCAAGGCCGCTCAGGCGCTCGGCCAGTACACGTCGATCATCGACGACCAGATCCACGCCTTCCAGGAGCTCTCCCAGGTCGACGACGGCGATCTCACCTCGCAGGCCGGTCCGCTGGTCTCGCTGGAGCACGCGGCGGAGCTGGTGTCCCGGGAGGACGCGCTGCTGACGCTGGCCGGGCCCGCGGGGAAGATGGACGACAAGACGTGGACCGAGTTCGCCGAGATGGTGAACACCCGGCGCTGGCTCGTCGGGGACCAGATCGTCCCCTCGCTCACCGGGAGCGCGAAGGCGGACACCGAGCGGATCCTGCGCGGTTCGCAGTGGCGGGCCCTGGAGTCCATCGAGGACCGGGTGCTCGCGGCCCGGGCGTCGGCCAGTGACCACGGGGACATCGCGATCCCGGACATGCAGAAGCAGTGGCGGGCCGCGCTGATCGACGTCTCCGACCAGTACTCGGTGCTGATCCGGCAGCAGACGTCCGGACTGCTGCAGCGCAGTGCGGACAACGCGCGCGATCTGCTGCTCAAGGCCGCCTTCCTGAGCGCGGGCGGGCTGGCCGGTCTGCTGCTGTGCGTCGGGATGTCCTGGCGGATCACCCGCTCGCTGTCCCGCCGGCTGCGCGGCCTGCGCGAGGCAACCCTGAGCCTCGCCCACGAGCGGCTGCCGGACGTGGTGGCCCGGCTGGAGCGGGGCGAGACGGTCGACGTGGAGCTGGCGACCCCGCCGCTGGACTACGGCCGCGACGAACTCGGCCAGGTGGCCAAGGCGTTCAACACCGCGCAGCGCACCGCCGTGCACACCGCCGTCGAACTCGCCGACACCCGGCGCGGCTTCCAGAAGATCATCCTGGGCATCGCCCGGCAGAGCCAGAACCTGGTCAACCTCCAGCTCACCAAGCTGGACGCGCTGGAGCGCGCGCACCAGGACCCCGAGGTCCTCAAGGGACTGTACGAACTGGACTCCACCGCCAGCCAGTTGCGCCGCTACGAGGAGAACCTCGTCATCATCAGCGGCGCGCGGCCCGGGCGCAGCTGGGCCGAGCCGGTCGCGCTGATCGACATCCTGCGCAGCGCCGTCGGCGAGGTCGCCGAGTACCAGCGGGTGGAGGTGCAGACCGAGGAGGAGGTGCATCTCGCGCCGCCCGCGGTGGCGGACGTCATCCATCTGCTGGCCGAGCTCATCGAGAACGCCACGCTGTACTCCCCCGCGCCCGCGCCGGTCGGGGTGCGGGCCGCGATGGTGGCCAAGGGGCTGGCCGTGGAGATCGAGGACCGGGGCCTCGGCATGTCCGAGGAGGACTACGACTCCTTCAACGCCCAGCTGGCCGAGCCGCCGCAGTTCGACGTGGTGGCGCTCGCCGACGACCTGCGGCTCGGCATGTTCGTGATCGCCCAGCTCGCCCAGCGGCACGGCATCGCGGTCACCCTGCGCTCGTCGCCGTACGGCGGCACCACGGCCATCGTGCTGATACCGCACGACGTCGTCGTACGGGAGGTCCCTGCCCCGCAGCAGAAGCAGGGACAGGGGCAGGGGCAGGAGGACGGCGAGGCGGAGGTGGAGGTCGAGCACGTCGGCGCCGCCGAACCGGAGGAGCCCGTACGGGACTCCCGCCCCGTGGTCCCGGCCCGCACCGCATCCACCCCGGCGGCTCCCACACCCCCGGCGCGCCGCGACGGCCTCTCCCCGCTTCCGCGCCGCGTACCGCAGACCAGCCTCGCCGCCGAACTGCGCGAGGAGGCCACGCCCGCCGAAGAGGACGGCTGCACCGACGACTTCACCGCGGAACAGGCCGCCTCCTCCCTCGCCTGCTTCCAGCGCGGCACGCTCCAGGCCCGCGACGACAGCGGCGACGAGGCTCCGGACGCGCTCGACACCGCCGACCAGCAGGGCCCGTCCGCCCTCGCCCGGTTCCAGCGCGCCACACTCCAGGCCCGCGACGACAGCGGTGACGACGCGCCGGACGCGTCCGAGGCCGTGGATCAGCGGGTCCCGGCCGCACGCCGGGCCCATGACGACGTCGCCGCCTGCGACGAGCCGCCCGCGGCCGACTCCGCCGCCTCTTCCCGGGCCGCCGCTCCCCCGTCCTCCCCTCCGTCCGCCGACCGCTCATGAAGGACATCGCCATGACACGCCCCAACCCCGCCACGGACACCCTGCTCGACCAGTTGCTCACCGGACTCGTGGAGCGGGTCGCCGACGTCAACCACGCCGTCGTCCTCTCCGAGGACGGGCTGGTGGTCAGCAAGTCCGTCGGGTTCCTGCGCGACGACGCCGAGCGGCTGGCGGCGACCGCGTCCGGCCTGATGAGCCTCAGCAAGGGCGTCAGCATGGACTTCCGGGGCGGCCCGGTGCGCCAGGCGCTGATCGAGATGGCCAACAGCTATCTGATCCTCACCTCGGCCGGTCCGGGCGCCCATCTCGTCGTGCTCACCAACCAGGGCGCCGACGTCGGTGTGGTGGCGTACCAGATGAACATGCTGGTGAAGAAGATCGGCGAGCACCTCTCGGCGGCACCGCGGGCCCATGTCGGTCCTGGCGCGTGAGGTGAGCGGAGACGATACGGCGGGTCGGCTGGTCCGTCCGTTCACGCTGACCGGCGGCCGGACCCGGCCCAGCCGCAGCGACTTCACGCTGATCACGACGGTGACGGCGGTGGATCCGCCGCCCGAGCGGGCGCCGCGTCCGCAGCCCGAGCAGCTGCGGATCCTGCGGCGCTGCGCGCGGCCGATCGCGGTGGCGGAACTCGCGGCCCATCTCGACCTGCCGGTCAGCGTGGTCACCATCATGCTCTGCGATCTGCTGGAGGCGGGCCTGATCACCGTGCATCCGCCGCACCCCGTCACCGCACGCACCCCGGACCTGGACCTGCTGCAGAAAGTGAGGGACGGCCTTGGCCGGCTCTGACACCACCGTGGAGGCGGTCGCGCCGCCCGACACGGTCAAGATCCTCATCGCCGGCGGCTTCGGTGTCGGCAAGACCACCATGGTCGGCTCGGTCAGCGAGATCGCCCCGCTGCGCACCGAGGAGCCGCTGACCGTCGCGGGCCTGGGCATCGACGACCTCAACGGCATCGAGCAGAAACGGTCCACGACGGTGGCCCTGGACTTCGGCCGGATCACCATCAGCCGGGAGCTGGTGCTGTATCTGTTCGGTACGCCCGGGCAGCAGCGGTTCTGGTTCATGTGGAACGACCTGGCGATCGGCGCGCTCGGTGCCGTGGTCCTGGTGGACGTCCGGCGGCCGGAGTCGAGCTTCGCGGCGATCGACTTCTTCGAGCGCCGGGGCATCCCCTTCGTCGTGGGCGTCAACGGCTTCCACGGCGAACACCCCTACCCCGCCGAGGAGATCCGGGACGCCCTGGCGCTCCCGGCGCATGTACGGGTGCTGCTGTGCGACGCGCGGGAGCGCGAGTCGTGCCGGGACGTGCTGATCGCCCTGATCGACCAGCTGATCGCCGACGCCCGCAAGGCGAGCTGAGCCGCGGGGACTTCGGGCCGGCCCGGTCGAGTGGCGGAAATCCGCCAAGGACGACCATGTGATTGACGCGAACCCCGCACTCTCCTACGTTCTGGTCGATTCACCGAACCTCGTTCGAGATATCGACCCTTCCTACTCCCCACACCCCCACACCCCACCCCTGGAGAGCCGCATGACGAACCCCTCCCGCAGACACTTCCTCGGCATGGCCGCGACGGTTCCACTGGCCGCGACCGGCGCGCTGGCCCTCGGCGCGGGCACCGCCCACGCGGCCGACTCGGCCTACGCGATGGTCTACTTCACCGAGTCCAACACCATGCTGGAGGCGAACTACAACCTCCACCTGGCCGTCAGCCCCGACGGTCTGCGCTGGACGCCGCTCAACCAGAACGCCCCCGTCGCCACCCCCACCCTCGGCGCCGGCGGTCTGCGCGACCCGTTCCTGCTGCGCAAGCAGGACGGCACGTTCGTCGTCCTCGCGACCGACCTGAGCGGCACCGACTGGACCCGCAACAGCGTCTACGTCCACGTCTGGGACTCCACCGACCTGCGCACCTTCACCGGCTACCGGCTGCTGAAACTGCATGACATGACGGGCACGCACAGCTGGGCGCCGGAGGCCTTCTGGGACGCCGCACGCGGCCAGTACGGCATCCTCTACTCGTCGGTGAACAGCAGCGGCCACAACGTCATCATGGTCAGCTACACCACCGACTTCCGTACGACGACCAGCCCCCAGGTCTTCTTCGACCCCGGCTACGACGTCATCGACGGCAACCTCACCGTCGGCGTGAACGGCGTCAACTACCTGTACTTCAAGCGGAACGGCACCCTGGTCGGCGCCCGCTCGACGACCCTGAACCCCGGCAGCTTCACCCCGTTCAGCACGGCGGTGAACCACGGCGGCACCGAGGCCCCCACGGTGGTCAAGTCCCTGACCGGCAACACCTGGTACCTCTGGGGAGACACCTACACGCCGAACGGCGTCTTCTACGTCTGGCAGACGAGCAACCTGGCCGCCGGCACCTGGACGGCACTGGACCAGAAGCTGTACACCCAGCCGCTCAACTCCAAGCACTGCGGCATCCACCCGATCACGTCGACCGAGTACAACAACCTGATCGCCAAGTGGGGCGCCCCGGCCTGGAACCGGCTCAAGTCGTACAACTACCCGGCGCGTTACGTCCGGCACAGCGGCTTCGCGGGCCGGATCGACGAGTACCCCTTCGACCCGTTCCCCGACTCCCAGTGGAAGCTGGTGCCGGGCCTCGCCGACTCCTCCGCCGTCTCGTTCCAGTCGGTCAACTACCCGACCCGGTATCTGCGGCACTACAACTACGCCCTGCGCCTCGACGCGAACGACGGCACGTCGACCTTCGCCGCGGACGCCACCTTCCACCGCACCGCCGGGCTCGCCGACTCCTCCTGGGCGTCGTTCCGCTCGTACAACAACCCGACGCGCTACATCAGGCATGCCGACTTCGCCCTGCGCATAGACCCGGTCACCACGGCGTCCGAGCGCCAGGACGCCACCTTCCAGGTCGGCTACTGAACAGCCCCCGGACAGCGGTGAGCGGGGCTGTGGCGGCGCCGACCGGCCACAGCCCCGCTTCGCGTTACGTCAGTTCAGGCCGGCCGACTTCAGCCAGGTCTTGGCCACGTCGAGCGGGTCCTTGCTGCCCAGCTGGACCTGGGAGTCCAGGTCGCGGAGCGTCTTGGTGTCCAGCTTGGCCGAGACCGCGTCGAGCGCCTCGACGCCCTCCTTGGACAGGCCGCTCTTGTAGACGAGCGGGGTCACGTTGGCGAAGCCGAAGAGGTTCTTCGGGTCCTTCAGGACGACGAAGCCCTCCTTGGTGATGGTCGGGTCCGTGGTGAAGATGTCCGCGGCCTGCACGGTGTTCTTGGTCAGCGCCGCCTGGGTCAGCTGGCCGCCCGCGTCCAGCGCCTTGAAGGACTTGAACTTCAGGCCGTACTCGGACTCCAGGCCCTTCAGGCCCTGCTGCCGGGTCTGGAACTCGGGCGAGCCGCCGATCACCAGGTCCGGGGCGATGTCCTTGAGGTCCTCAAGGCTGGACCCGGCGGTCAGCTTGTACTTCTTCGCCGTCTCGGCGTTGATGCTGACGGAGTCCTTGTTCTCGGCCGGCGAGGACTCCAGCAGCGTCAGCTTGGCGTCCAGCTTGCCCTTCACCGCCGTGTTCACGGTCTCGGCCGACTCCTGCTTCGCCTTCGGGTCGAGGTAGGACAGCAGCGAGCCGTTGTACTCCGGCAGGACCGTGATGGAGCCGTTCTTCAGCAGACCGTAGGTGGTCTCGCGGCTGCCGATGTTGGGCTTGTAGGTGACCTTGATGCCCTTGGCCTTGAGGGCCTCGCCGTAGATGTCGGCGAGCAGGATGCTCTCGGCGAAGTTGTTGGAGCCGACGACGACCGTGTCGCCGCTCGCCTCGCCCTCGGCGAGCGGGTCGGACTTGTCGGAGGAGGAACATCCCGCCAGCAGCGCCGCGGTGGCGGCGAGCGCGACGGCGGCCGCGCCGGGATGGTTCCTGAAGGACCTGCTGCGTGAGGCGGTGAAAGTCACGATTCCCGTTCCGGATTCATTGGGTTGGGAGAGCTCTTTCATTGATCCAAGCCAGCCGGTTCTTGGTCAGTCAAGAGCGGCCAGGTCACCGATTGGCCTCAAAAATCGGAAGGTAACGGGCAGTTGCGCTCCGATGTGAAGGCGGGACGGTTGGGGTGCAGGGGGAAGTAACGGATTCTTGACGTACAGTTCCGGTCACGGCACTTCAGGGGCGGTACTGTCCCCCGGAAAAAGCCGGTCCGTATTCGTGCAACAGCGGTCACGCAAGACCCCTGCGCGCCGTGTGACGCCCACGAAGGAGGCAGGGTGGCCAGTCACCAGGCGGGCGTAACCCGTCCGCGTCGGCTGCGCGGCCTCGCCGTCCGCTGGCCGTTCCGGCGCAAGCTCAATCTGCTGGTCGGCGTGCCGCTCACCCTGGTCGCCGCACTCCTCGCCTATCTCATCGCCGACCAGACCGCGCAGTCGCGCAACGCCGCCGACGCCGCCCGGCTGGTCCGGCAGAGCGTCGAGGTCGCCACCCTCGTCGACCGGCTGGCGGCCGAGCACCAGCAGGCCGTCCTGCTCTCCGTACGGCATGAGACCGCCCAGCGTGACGCGCCCTCGTCCGCCGCCTACCGCACAGCGCAGTCCCTGGTGAACGCCCAGGTCGAGCGGGTCCGCGACGCCTTCGGGGACCGGCTGCCGGAGAGCGAGGCACAGGCGCTGCGGGCGGTCGAGGGCATGAGCAGCCTGCGCGACACGGTCGAGCAGCAGTACCTGGCCGCCGAGAACATCGACCCCGCGTACACCCACAGCGCACAGGGCCTGATCGACGGCCTGGGGCTGGACCGCAACCCCGATCTCGCGACCACCTTCACCGGCAGCCTGCTCGACTCACTGCTGCGCGCGGGCGCCGCGCACAGCGCCTTCGAGACCGGCGTGTTCTCGGCGTCGACCGGTGACTCCAACGCGCTCATCGAGTTCATCGGCGCGATCGGCTCCTACGACGAGTACACCCACCAGGCCGACCGCTTCGCCCGGTTCGCCACCGAGTCGCAGGCCGCGCAGCTCTCCGGGATCCGGTACACCGCCGCCCAGAGCATCATCAGCCGGCAGTTCGCCGAGCTGCAGATCGACCCCGGCGCGGTGCAGGCCGAATCGCCGGCCGAGGTCCGCAGGTCGCTCGATGAGGCGCTCGACTCCTACCCCGCCTATCGCGACCAGGCCAGGACACGGCTGGCGATCACCACGTCCCTGATCGGCCAGATCGCCGACCGGGCGGACCACGCCTCCGAGGAGGCGGCGCTGCGCGCGGTCCTGCTGCTGGGCCTCGCCCTGCTCGCCTTCGCCGTCTGGCTGGTCCTCGCGATGCTGGTCCGCCGTTCCGTGCTCCGCCCGGTGCAGGCGGTCACGGATGCCGCGCGGCAGGTCGCCGAGGTCGCCGAGCGCGAGCTGGCCCGGGTGGCCGACGACGACGCCGAGGACGACGGTCCGCCGCGGCTGCGCGAGATGCCGGTGACGGCGCGCGACGAGATCGGTGAGCTCGCCGAGACGTTCAACCAGGTGCAGACGATGGCGGCGGCCCTGCTGGAGCGGCAGGTGCTCAGCCGGCGCAACGTCGCGGAGATGTTCGGCAACGTGGGCCGCCGGGTCAGCAACCTGACGACGCGCCAGCTGGCGCTGATCGACGCGGTGGAGCGGGGCGAGACCGACCCCGCGCTCCTGGAGCGCCTGTACTCCATCGACCACATCGCGGTCCGGCTGCGCCGCAACGCCGACAGTCTGATGCTGCTCGCCGGCATACACGAGGCCGACCTGGACGCCGGTCCCACCGCACTCACCAACCTCGTACGCGCCTCGCTCGGCCAGATCGAGGGCTATCAGCGGGTGGAGCTGCGGGCGCGGACCGAGGCCATGGTGGAGCCGGAGGTCATCGGCGACCTCACGCTGATGGTGGCCGAACTCCTGGAGAACGCCGTGTCGTTCTCGCCGGAGGGCAGCCCCGTCGAGGTGACGGTGGCGAACGGCGAGCACGACGACGCGGTGATCGTGGTCGCCGACCACGGCCTGGGCATGAGCCCCGAGCGCCTCGACGAGGAGAACGCCCGGCTGATCCGCCGCGAGCGACTGGACCTCGTACCGACGAAGGTCCTGGGCCTGTTCGTGGTCGGCACGCTGGCCCGCCGCTGGGAGATCACGGTCACGCTGTCGCGTACGCCGGGCGGCGGTGTGACGGCCGAGGTGACGGTGCCGTCGTCGCGGCTGGTGACGGGGAGCACGACCGGCGCCACGGCCATGGCGGCGCTGGCCGCGGTGGCCACGGTGGCCGAGGCGGTGCCCGCCGCGAAGACACCGTCGGTCCCGGTGCCCGGCCCCCGTCCGTCGGCCGCCGTGCCGGGAGCCGCCGCCGTACGGGCGGCGGACGACGACGCCGGCGGCGACGCGGGCGACGACGGACTGCGGCCGCTCCCCCGCCGGGTCTCCCAGCGGGCGGTCGCCCAGGACGAGACACCGGTCGCCCCCGAGTCCCCCGCCGGCACCCGCCCCCTGCGTCGCCGGGTCCGCGGTGCGACCCTCCAGGCGAACGGCGCGGCCCCCGAGCGGCAGGCGACGCTGCCCGAGTCGGTGCGGACCGTGGACGCGGAGGCCGTGCGGGCCGCGATCGAGGAGTTCGAGGCCGCCGTGGAACGCGCGCACCGCGACAGCCGAAGCGGCGGCGATCGAAAGGGCAGCGTTCGAAGGGACACCGGAGAACACTCCGCCCCAGCCACACCCTCAGCCACACCCCCAACCCCCCATGTGCACGTGCACGACCAGAACGACCCCCCGGAAGGAGCGGAGCAGTGAGCACGTCGACAGGTGGCACCCCGGCGGGAGGCCCCACCCCGGCCGAACTGCAGGCCGCCGCAGCCGACTTCACCTGGCTGCTGAAGCGCTTCGCGACGGAGACCGCCGGCGTCGTGGACGCCATCGCCGTCTCGTCCGACGGACTCCTCATCGCCGTGTCCGAAGTGCGCGAGCACGCCGACTCCGAGCGGCTCGCCGCGATCGTCTCCGGCATCACCAGCCTGGCCGCCGGCGCCTCCGGCAACTACGGCCTGGGCGGCCTCAACAAGGTCATCATCGACCTGGAGGGCGGCCATGTCCTGGTCTCCGCGATCGGCAGCGGCGCCGTGCTCGGCGTGGTCACCGACAAGGAGGCCAAGCTGGGCAACATCGCCTACGAGATGACGGTGTTCGCCAACCGGGTCGGCGCCGCCCTCAGCCCGCAGCTCGTGCTGGAGCTGAAGAACAGCGTCGGCGCCGCGTCGGCCCGCTGACCGGGCCGGCACCAGACCGAGGAGAAACGGACGACCCCATGGCGGACGGCACCCCACCGCCGGACCCTAGCGGCCCGGACCCGGTCGGCCCCGCCTCCGCCGTGCGGCCGTTCCTGCTCACCGCCGGCCGGGTGGCGGACGGCGCCGACGGCCCGTCGATGCCCGTGGAGACCCAGGTGGTGGCCACCGCCGAGGGGCTCGACGCGCTCGACCGGCTGCGCTTCGAGCAGCACGACATCGTCGCCGTGTGCCGGCTGCCGCAGTCCATCGCGGAGATCGCGGCCCGGCTGCGGCTGCACCTCAACGTGGTGCGCGTCCTCGCCGAGGACCTGCGCGCCGCCGGGCAGCTGACGGTGCACGTGCCCGACTCCGACGCCGTCCATGACGCATCCGTCCTGCGCAGGGTCATCGACGGCCTGCGCGCCGTCCCCGACTCACGAGGGGTACTCAGTGACACCGACTGAACCGGCCACCGTACGACCGCCGCTGCCGGTGAAGATGGTGATATCGGGCGGCTTCGGCGTGGGCAAGACCACCACGGTCGGCTCGATATCCGAGATCGAGCCGCTGACCACCGAGGCCGCCATCACGGAGGTCGCGGCGGGCGTGGACGACCTCACGCACACCCCGCGCAAGACGACGACCACGGTGGCGATGGACTTCGGCTGCCTCACCATCGACCCCACGCTGAAGCTGTACCTGTTCGGTACGCCCGGCCAGCAGCGGTTCGGGTTCATGTGGGACGACATCGTCGAGGGCGCGGTCGGCGGCCTTGTCATCGTCGACACCCGCCGTCTCGACGACTGCTACGCCGCCGTCGACTACTTCGAGCACAAGGGCATCCCCTTCGCGGTCGCCGCCAACGCCTTCGACGGCAAGGTCGAGCACACCCTGGAGGAGATCCGCTGGGCACTCGACGTCGGCGACGGCGTCCCGGTCGTCGTCTTCGACGCCCGCGAGCGCGGCTCGGTACGGGACGCGCTGCTGGTCGTACTGGAACTGGCCCTGGCGCGCACGGAGGCGTGAGGGCGAGCGCGGAATGCCCGCGCCCGCCGCGCAGTTGGTGTCCGTCATGAGCTTCGACGACCGCACGATCACCAATCCGTCCACGCTGCACGACCCGACGCCGTTCGGCTACAGCCACGCCGTCTCGGCGCCCGGCGAACTCGTCTTCATCGCCGGCCAGTACGCCTCCGACGCGGACGGCGCCCCCGTACCCGGTGACTTCGCGGCGCAGGTGGAGCTGGCCTTCGACCGGCTGCGGGCGGCGCTGGAGGGCGTCGGCCTGGGCTACGAACAGGTGGTCCGCCTCGGCACGTTCATCGTCGACCACGACACCGCCAAGTTGGAGACCCTGGGCAAGGCCCTGCACGCCCGCTTCGGCGACCGCCTGCCCGCCCAGACCCTGAGCGGCGTCGCCTCGCTGGCGCTGCCCGGCATGCTCTTCGAGGTCGAGGCCGTGGCCGTACGGCGCTCTCCGCGCGGCTAGCTGCGCCTGCGCACCCCCGCCGACACGGCGAGCCGTCCCAGTGCCCAGAACAGCGCGAGGGTGGTGAGGGCCAGGGCGGCGACCAGGGTGGCGCCGCCGACGACCTTCTCGTAGTTGCGCTGGTAGAGGCCGTCGATGATGTAGCGACCGAGGCCGCCGAAGCTGACGTAGGCGGCGATGGTGGCCGTCGAGACGATCTGGATGGCCGCGGAGCGCAGGCCGCTGAGGATCAGCGGGAGGGCGACGGGCAGTTCGACCCGGAACAGGACGCCGGTCTCGGCCATGCCCATGCCGCGGGCGGCGTCCACCGGGGCGGGGTCGACGGAGCGCATCGCCTCGTAGGTGGTGACCAGGATCGGCGGGACGGCGAGCACGACCAGCGGGATCATCACGGGAGCCATGCCCAGGCCGAGCAGGATGAACATCAGCACCATCAGGCCGAAGCTGGGCAGCGCCCGGCCGGCGGTGGCGATGAGGGCGAGCGTGTTGCCGCCGCGCCCGGTGTGGCCGGTGAGCAGGCCGACCGGCAGGCCGATCGCGGCGGCGATGGCGAGCGCCGTCAGCGTGTACTGGATGTGTTCGGCGACCCGCGTCGGGATGCCGTCGTAGCCCTGCCAGTGGCCGCTGTCGCTGAAGAAGGCGTTGATGAAGTTGAGGACGTTCACCGGGCGGCCTCCTTGACGGCGAGCGTGCGCGCGTTCTTGCGGGTGCCGCGTGGCATCCAGGGCGTCAGCAGCACACGGAGGCCGATCAGCGCGGCGTCCACGAGCAGGGCGAGGACGGCCGTGCCGACCACCGAGAGCCACACCAGACGCGGCTGGTGGTAGATCATGCCGCTGTTGAGGAGGTTGCCGAGAGCCCCCGCGTTGCCGATCAGCATGCCGACGCTGACCAGGGAGATGCTCGACACGGACGCCACCCGCAGTCCGGCGATGATCGCGGGCGCCGCGATCGGCAACTGCACCTGCAGATAACGCCGTACGGGCCCGAAGCCCATGGCGGTGGCGGCGGCCAGGGTCTCCTGCGGCACCGACCGCACGCCGTCGACGATGGCCGGGACCAGCACCACCAGGCTGTACACGGCCAGCGGGATCATCACCGTGAGCTCGCTCAGACCGGTGTAGTCGATGAGGATGACGAAGAACGCGAGGGACGGAATCGCGTACAGCACGGTCGTCGCCCACAGCACGGGCGGGTACAGCCAGCGCAGCCGCACGCACAGCTGGGCGACGGGCAGGGCCACGAGCAGTCCGGCCAGCACCGGGATCAGGGCTTCACGCAGATGCAGGGCGACGAGTCCGAAGTAGCTGTTCTGCAGGTCGCTGGGCATACGGAGGAGGTCGTTCATGGCGCGACCTTCTCGACGTCGGGGACGTCGTCGTCCGGTACGTCACCGTCCTGTGCGTCGCCGTCCGCGCTCCGCTGCGCGTGCGCCCCGCGGATGGCCTCGCCGATGGTGAGCTGGGAGACGACCCCGGCGGCCCGCCCGTCGGCGTCCACGGCGACGGCCCATCCGGTGGGCGAGAGCACGGCACAGTCGAGGGCGGCCCGCAGCGAGTCCGTACCGGCGGCGAACGGCCGCCCGTGCGGCAGCAGTCGGTCCGTCGCGATCTCCCCGGCGGTGAGGTCCTGCGGCTCGCTCCAGCCGAGGGGCTTGCCGTCCGGGTCGGTGACGAGGAGATACGGTGCCTCGCCCGCACCGGCGGCGGCGATCTGCTCGGCGGTGGCGTCGACGGCGACGACCGGCTCGGTCAGCAGCTCCAGGCCGGCCGAGGGGAAGAAGGACAGCCGCCGGATGCCGCGGTCGGCGCCGAGGAAGTCCTCCACGAACGCGTCGGCGGGATGCGTCAGCAGCTCGGCGGGCGGGGCGAACTGGGCGAGATGCCCGCCGGTGCGCATCACGGCGACCATCGTGCCGAGCTTGACGGCCTCGTCGATGTCATGGGTCACGAAGACGATGGTCTTGCCCAACTCCTCCTGGATCCTGAGGAGTTCGTCCTGCAGCCCCTTGCGCACCACGGGGTCCACGGCCGAGAACGGCTCGTCCATCAGCAGCACCGGCGGATCCGCGGCGAGCGCCCGCGCCACACCGACGCGCTGCTGCTGCCCCCCGGACAACTGGTACGGATACCGCTTGGCGAGCGCCCCGTCGAGCCCCACCCGCTCCATCAACTCCCGCGCCCGCGCCCGCGACTTCTCCTTGCCCCAGCCGAGCAGACGGGGCACGGTCGCGATGTTGTCGAGGATCGTGCGGTGCTGGAAGAGACCGGCGTTCTGGATGACGTAACCCATGGACCGGCGCAGCGTGTTCACGGGCTGCTGTGCGATGTCCACACCGTCGAGCAGGATGGCGCCCTCACTGGGCTCGACCATCCGGTTGATCATCCGCAGCGTCGTCGTCTTCCCACAGCCCGACGGCCCCACGAGAACGGTGATCGAGCGGTCGGGTATCTCCAGCGACAGCCGGTCGACCGCCACCGTGCCGTCCGGGTACCGCTTGGTGACTGAATCTATCCGTATCAAAACGCCGAATACCCTTCGGGTTTGGCAGATTTCGCCCGCTTCGACCACGGGCCCGGGCCGTTGAGGCCCGAGTCTAGACCGCTTGTGTTGCGGCACCTTTGCCGTGATCAGAAGAACGGCCAGGCAGCACGAACTCCGAGGTCGCGACCCGGGTCAGGGCTCCCGGCCCCGCTCCACCGCCAGCGGAATCGTCACCGTGAACACCGTCGCTCCCGGCTCACTGGTCAGGTCGATCCGTCCGCCGTGCGCCCGGACCAGGGACTCCGCGACCGCCAGTCCCAACCCGCTGCCGCCCCGATCCCGGCTGCGAGCCTTGTCGACGCGGTAGAAGCGGTCGAAGACGCGTTCCCGGTCGGCGGGCGGGATGCCGGGGCCGGCGTCGGCGATCCGGATGCGGGCCGCGCCGGGTGTCATGGAGAGCGACACGGACACCGGTGTGCCCACCGGGGTGTGCACCGCCGCGTTGGTGAGGAGGTTGTCCAGGACCTGGCGGATGCGCTGGGGGTCCAGGCGCAGGGTCAGGGAGGCGGGGCCGGGGGTCACCGTCAGCGGGTGGTCGGCGTGGGTGACGCGGAACGCGTCCGCCGCCTGGTCGACCAGTTCCACCAGGTCGGCCTGGCTCGGGCGCAGCGGCGTCTCGACCTCGGCGGCGTCGAGGCGGGCGAGGAGCAGCAGGTCGTCCAGGAGGAAACCCATACGGGCGGCCTCGGCGCGCAGCCGGGCGAGGTGCCTGTCCCGCTCCTCGGGGGCGTTGGCCGCGGCGTACTGGAAGAGGTCGGCGTAGCCGCGCACCGACATCAGCGGGGTGCGCAGCTCGTGCGAGGCGTCCGCCACGAAGCGGCGCAGTCGCTGTTCCGCCTCCGCGCGCACCGCGAGGGAGTCGTCGATGTGCTCCAGCATCGTGTTGAACGCGGTGCGCAGCTCCTCGACCTCGGGCCCGCCGCCGCGCCGGGGGTGCCGCACCGGCAGCCGGGCCGAGTCGGTCAGGTTGTGCGAGGTGATGTCGTGGGCGGTGTGCGCCATGTCGCTCAGCGGTTGCAGGCCGCGCCGCAGCATGCCCCGTCCGAGGACGACGAGGGCGAGCAGCGCCAGTCCGAAGGTGACGGCCTGGATGGTGATCAGCTGGCCCACGGTGTCCTCGATGTCACCCATGGGCGCGGCACTGACCAGCACCACTCCGGGCTCCACCTCGCAGGCGCGCAGCCGGTACTCGCCCTTGCCCCGGAGGTGCTCGGTGCGCAGGACCTCCGTGCTCGCGGCGGTCTGCGCGCGGGCCAGGGAGGTGAAGTCGTCGACGTCCGCCGGGATGTCGGCCGGGTCCTCCGGCCTGCGCAGCACGGGCTCGCCGTCCGAGACGTCGTACACGGCGTAGTACCAGCTGTAGTACTTCTTGCCGGAGAGCGTGCCGTAGTCCGCGATGGACTTGGACTGGGCGACCTGGCCCTGCGCCAGCTGGGTGTCGAGCTGGGCCGACAGGTAGTCCCGCATGTAGGTCGTCAGGGCCGTGCCGACGACGCCGAACACCACCAGCGACAGCACCCCGAGGCCCAGCGCCAGCCGGGTGCCGAGCCGCATTCCGCGATACGCCCGGCGCAGCCGCCCGATCACTCGGCCGCCTGCCGGATGACGTACCCGAAGCCGCGCACGGTGTGGATCAGCGGCCCCCCGCCGTCGTCGGACTCGTCGAGCTTGCGGCGCAGCCGGCTGACGACCAGCTCGACGACGTTGGAGCGGCCGCCGAAGCCGTACTCCCACACATGGTCGAGGATCTGCGCCTTGGTGAGCACGGTCGGTGACTTGCGCATCAGATAGCGCAGCACCTCGTACTCGGTCGGCGTGAGCGTGAGCAGCCGGTCGCCGCGGCGCACCTCTCGGGTGTCCTCGTCCATGGTCAGGTCCGCCACCCGAAGGACGGAACGCTGGAAGCCGGGCCCGGCGCTGCGGCGCAGCACGGTGCGCAGCCGGGCCATCAGCTCCTCCACCGCGAACGGTTTGACCAGGTAGTCGTCGCCGCCCCGGGTCAGCCCGGCCACCCGGTCGGCGACCCCGTCGCGGGCGGTCAGGAACACCACGGGCACCATCGCACCGGCGGCGCGCAGCCGGTCCAGGACGCCGAAGCCGTCGACGTCGGGCAGCATCAGGTCCAGCACCACGATGTCCGGGTGGAACTCCGCGGCCAGCCGCAGCGCCTCCTCGCCGGAGTTCGCGGTGACCGCCTCCCAGCCCTCGTAGCGGGCGACCGTCGCGACGAGGTCGGCGATGGGCGGGTCGTCGTCCACGACCAGCAGGCGTACTTTCTCCACCCGCCCATAGTGCGGCACCGGGTGGCGGTCCTCGCAGGCCGGGAGGCGGTCGTCGGCACATCGATAAACACTTGAAAGAACAAAGACAGCTTTTCGACAGGTCTTTCCGGACAAGCTCGGTATCCACAGACGAGATCAAGGAGCTGTCGCCGTGACGACCGTCCAATCGCCCCCTGCGCCCCCCACGGCGATACGCCCCAGGGTGGTGGCCCGCACGGGCCTGTACGCCGTGCTGGCCGCGAACGTGGCCGTGGTGCTGTACTTCTTCTTCGCCGCCGGTTTCGCCTCGAACACGCTCATCGTGCTCGGCCGTCTCACCGGACTGTCCGGCGCACTGCTGATGGCGCTCCAGCTGCTGCTGGTGGCCCGGCTGCCCTGGCTGGACCGCCGGATCGGCATGGACCGGCTGACGTCCTGGCACCGCTGGACCGGCTTCAGCGTCCTGTGGGTCCTGCTCGCGCACGCCGTGTTCATCACGTTCGGCTACGCCGAGTCCTCCTCGCTGGACCCGGTGAACCAGCTGGTCGACCTCGCCGAGACGGTCGAGGGCGTGCTGCGGGCGGTCGTCGCGCTGGGGATCATCATCGTGATCGGCGTGGTGTCGGCCCGGTTCGCGCGGCGTCGGCTGGCGTACGAGACGTGGCACTTCATCCATCTGTACACGTACGTCGCGGTGGTGCTGGCGTTCACGCACCAGGTCGCGGTCGGTACGTCCTTCACGTCGTCCTCCGCCGCCACGGCGTACTGGTACGGGGTGTGGGGCGTCGCGCTCGGTGCCGTCCTGGTCGGCCGCCTTGTGCTGCCGCTGTGGCGGAACTGGCGCCATCAGTTCCGGGTCTCGGCCGTCGTCCCCGAGTCCGACAACGTGGTCTCGATCTACATCACCGGCCGTGACCTGGACAGGCTGCCCGCCCGGGCCGGCCAGTTCTTCCTGTGGCGGTTCCTGACGAAGGACCGCTGGTGGCAGGCCAACCCCTTCTCCCTGTCGGCCGCGCCCGACGGCAACCGGCTGCGGCTCACCGCGAAGGCGGCCGGTGACGGTTCGGCGGCCCTCAGGCATCTGAAGGTCGGCACGCGGGTCTTCGCCGAGGGCCCGTACGGCGCCTTCACCGCGCTGCACCGCACCCGGCCGGAGGCGGTGCTGATCGCCGGCGGCGTCGGTGTGACCCCGATCCGGGCGCTGCTGGAGGAGCTGCACGGGCACGCGGTCGTGATCTACCGGGTGGCCTCGGACCGGGACGCGGTGCTGTACCACGAGCTGGTGGAGCTCGCCCACGCCAAGGGCGCCGAGCTGCACCTGGTCACCGGCCCGGCCACGCCGGACAGGCTGGCCCCGGCCGAGCTGACGCGGCTGGTGCCGGACATCACCGACCGGGACGTGTTCCTGTGCGGACCGCCGCCCATGATGAACGCGGTGATCGGCAGCCTGCGCGAGCTGGGCGTGCCGAAGCAGCAGGTCCACTTCGAGCGTTTCAGCCTGGCCGGCTGAGAGGGACAAGGAACACATCGTGAAGCGAGCAATACCTGTCCTGGTCCTGAGCATCGCGGGCCTGATCCCGGTCTGGCGCTACGAGCCGTCCCTCGGCACGACGACGGAGACCGCGGCACCGGCTTCGACGCCCTCCGCGGCGTCCTCGGCGGCGGCCGGTTCGGGGAACACGGTCGTGAAGGGCTCGACCGTGCAGACCGACAAGGGCCCCGTGCAGGTCCAGGCGACCTTCCAGGGCGACAAGATCACGGCTGTGAAGATGCTCCAGCAGCCCAACCACCCCCAGACCACGGCAGCCGTCCCGAAGCTGATCGCCGAAACGCTGGACGCCCAGAGCGCCGACATCGACACCGTCTCCGGCGCCACCATCACCAGCGACGGCTACCGGGAATCCCTCCAGGCCGCCATCGACGCGAACGCGGAGTCGGCGTCCTCGTCCGCCGCCTCACCCTCGGAGTCCGCCGCGGCGCAGGCGCGGACGGTCGACGGCTCGACCGTGAACACCGACAAGGGTCCGGTCCAGGTCCAGGTGACCTTCGAGGGCGACAAGATCGCGTCGGTGAAGATGCTCCAGCAGCCCAACCACCCCCAGACCACGGCAGCCGTCCCGAAGCTGATCGCCGAGACCCTGGACGCCCAGAGCGCCGACATCGACACCGTCTCCGGCGCCACGATCACCAGCGACGGCTACCGGGAATCCCTCCAGGCCGCGATCGACGCGAAGGGCTGATCATGCACCGAGTCGAACACGTCATGGGGTTCCCGGTCTCGCTGCGGGTGGACGACGAGCACGTCGGCGAGGAGGCGGCCGACGCCGTGTTCGCGTGGCTGCGCGAGGTCGACGCCCGGTTCAGCCCGTTCAAGGCGGACAGCGAGGTGTGCCGCCTGGACCGGGGCGAGATCGCGCGGGCCGGGATCAGCGCGGACCTCGCCCAGGTGCTGGACCTGTGCGAGGAGTACCGGCTCGCCACGGGCGGCGCCTTCGACGTACGGCTGCCCGGGCGTGGCCTCGATCCGTGCGCGGTGGTGAAGGGCTGGTCCGTGCAGCGGGCGGCCGAGCTGCTGAGGGCGGCGGGCGCGCGGCGGTTCGTCCTGAACGCCGGTGGTGACGTGGTCGCCTCCGGCGGGCCCTGGCGGGTGGGGGTACGGCATCCCGAGCAGGCCGACAAGGTGTGCACGGTGGCCGGACTCACCGACCGGGCGATCGCGACGTCCGCCCGCTACGAGCGCGGCGACCACATCATCGACGGCCGCACCGGGCGTCCGGCGACGGGTCTGCTGTCCCTCACGGTGGTGGCGTCCTCCCTCACCGTGGCGGACACGGTGGCGACCGCCGCGTTCGCGATGGGCGCGGAGGGCGTGGAGTGGGCCGCCGCGCGGGAGGGCTGCGAGGTGTTCGCGGTGGACGCCGAACGGCGGGTCCTCCGTACGGAGGGCTTCCCGGTGGCTCGGACGGAGGAACGGGCGGAGGAGCGGGCGGCGTAACCGCGGGGCGTGTCAGACGAGTTCGGCACACTGACCGAGGGGCTGCGGCACCGCCCCTCGGTCAGACGTTTTTCCGGTCGTCGGCGCGTCGGTGGTTGGTGCAGTAGAGGAACAGGAGATAAGGTTAGGCTTACCTAAGCCGAAAGGTTCCCATGTCTGCTGCCGCCTGCCCTGAGCCGACGCCCGCCGAGCGTGCCCGCTCGGTGCTCTCGGCCGCCGACTCACTGACCGTCACCACGCACGGCCATCGCGTCGAGCTGATCGGCCTGCACACCGTGGACGCCGCCGCACGGCTGCTGCTGCAGAACCCGCCGGACGCGCACCTCGCCGCCGAACTCGCCATGGCACCCCACGGCGACCTGGCCGCCCTGGTGGAGTTCACCGACATCGCCCCCGTCGCCGTACGCGAACGGGTGCGCGCCCGGCTGACCCTGGGCGGCTGGCTCTCCGCCCTCGGACCGAAAGCCCTGGTGTTCAATCCGGCGCGGGCCGTGCTCACGGAGGAGGACGGGACGACCGTCGTCGGCCTCGACGAACTGACCCTCGCCTCCCCCGACCCGCTGGCCACCCACGAGGCGGAGATGCTGGCCCGGCTGAACGCGGCACACGCCGACACCGTCGCCCCGCTCGCCCGCCTGCTCCCGGCCCGCAGCCGGCTCGGCGCGTCCGGCGTACGGCCGCTGCGGCTCGACCGGCACGGTCTGGTGCTGCGGGTGGAGACGGCGGACGACCACGAGGACGCCCGTCTGCCCTTCGCGACCCCGGCCACCCATCCGGGAGACGCGGTGCGCCAGATCCACCTCCTGCTCGCCGAGGCCAACGCCCGGCCGCGCCGCCGACGGCTGCCGACCAGGTCGTAGGCAGGCCCCGTACCGCCGGCCTCCGGGCCACTCGCCGAGGCATTCCCGTCTGTCTCCTCAGCGAGTCCGCCCGGAGGCCGGCTCATGTCCGGGTCCCCGCCTCCAACCGCCCCGTCGTCTCCATCAGGGAGATCGTGAACGGGTGCCGAGGCTCCGTCAGGACCCGCCGCGCCGACCCCTGCTCGACCAGTTCCCCCGCGTCGAGTACGGCGATGCGGTGGGCCAGGCGTGCGGTGTCCAGGTCGTGGGTGATGAGGACCAGGGACAGGTCCTCGCCCTCGCCGACCAGGCCGGCGAGGACGTCGAGGATGCCGCGCCGGGTGACCGTGTCCAGGCCGGAGGTGACCTCGTCGCAGATCAGCACCCTGGGGCGGGCGAGCAGGGCGCGGGCGAGGGCGGCGCGCTGGAGTTCGCCGCCGGAGAGTTCGCCGGGGCGGCGCCGGGCCTGTTCCGCCGACAGGCCGAGGCGGTCCAGGGTGGCCGACGCCTCGTCCGTCGCGGCCCGTTCGCCGGCGCCGCGCAGCCGCACCGCCGTACGGGCCACCTGGTCCAGGACGGGCCGGTGCTCGTCGAAGGCGGCGCGGGCGTCCTGGAAGACGTACTGCACGGCGGCGAGTTGGGCACGGCTGCGGTGACGCAGGCTGCGCGGCAGCGGTGTGCCGTCGAGCAGGATCTCGCCGTCGTGGTCGCGGTGCAGGCCCGCGAGGCAGCGGGCGAGGGTCGTCTTGCCGCTGCCGGAGCGGCCGACGACGGCCAGGCATTCCCCGGGGTGGAGTGTGAGGTGCGGGGCGTGCAGGACAGGGGTCCGACGGTCGTGTACGGCGGTCAAGTCCCGTATTTCCAGGACGGGTTGCCCTGAGCGGGAAGTCACTGTCGTTCCGCCCTGCCGGACCGCACGCTGTTCGTCCAGCAGGCGCCGGGTCCACTCATGCCGGGGTGCCGACCACAGCCGCTCCACCGGGCCCGACTCCACGACCCGGCCCGCGCGCAGGACGAGCACCTCGTCGGCGAGGGCGCGTACGACGTCCAGGTCATGGCTGAGCAGCACGAGCGCGATGCCGCGGGCCGCCACCGCCGCCAGCTGCTCGACGACCCGGCTCTTGGTCAACGCGTCCTGGCCGGTGGTGGGTTCGTCGGCGACGATGACGCGGGCGCCGAGCAGCAGGGCCTGGGCGAGGACGATGCGCTGTTGCTGGCCGCCGGAGAGCTGGTGCGGGTGACGGCGCAACAGGGCTTCGGCGTCCGGTAGTTGGGCATCGGCGAGGGCTCGCAGGACCAGGGCGCGGGCCGCGGTGCGGCGTTCGGGGCGAGGCAGGTGGCGGACCTGTCGGCGGGCGATGTCGTGCAGGAGCGCGCCGACGCGGCGGGCCGGGTTGAGGACGGCGGCGGGGTGCTGCGGGACGTAGCCCACCGGGCCGTCGCCGGACCGCCGGACCTCGCCCGTCACCCGGGCGCCGGGCGGGTACTCGTCCAGCAACGCGAGGCCGGTGGTGGTCTTTCCGCTGCCGGAGGCGCCGACCAGGGCGGTCACCCTCCCGGGCAGCACCCGCACATCGACCCCGTCGACGATCGCCCGGCCGCCGATCTCGACGCGCAGGGCGCGGATCTCCACGAGAGGTGTCGCGGCCCTCATCGGCGCCTTCCCTTCTTCTCCAGCGCCGCGTCGAAGAGCAGGTTGGTGCCCATCGTCAGCGCCACGATCAGCAGCGCGGGCACGACCACGGCCCAGGGCTGCACGAACAGTCCGGTGCGGTTGCGGTCGACCATGACCGCCCAGTCGGCGGCATCCGGCGCGACGCCGACGCCGAGGAACGCGGCCGTCGACACCAGGTAGAGCACGCCGGTCAGCCGGATGCCGGCGTCGGCGGCGAGGGTGCGCAGCGTCGACCGTCCGACATAGCCGACAGCGATCCGCCACCAGCTCTCCCCCTGCATGCGCAACGCCTCGACGGCGGGGCGTGCGGCCGCCTCCCCCGCCGCCGCCCGCACGATCCGGGCCGCGTCGGGCACGTTCACCAGCGCCACCAGCAGCGCGAGCCCGGCGGCGCCCGGCGAGAACACGGCCGCCACGAGCAGGATGAGCAGCAGCGACGGCACGGCGAGCAGCACGTCCAGCGGCCGCATCAGCAGCTCCTCCAGCGGGCGGAGGCGGGTGAGGGCACTGACGAGCGCGACCGGCACGGCGACGAGGTACGCGAGCGCGGTGGCGGCCAGGGCGGTGAGTACGACCGTCCGGCCGCCCAGCAGGACCTGACGCCACACGTCGCGGCCCACGAAGTCGGTGCCGAGCCAGTGGTCGCCGCCGAGGGTGAAGGAGATGGCGCGGGGGCCGTGGTCACCGGTGAACAGCGGTCCGAGCAGAGCGAGTACGAGGGGGACGGCGATCACGGCGAGGCCGAGCGCGAAACGGCGATACGTCGTCACGCGGCCACCCCCGCGCGGGGTGTGAGCCGGTGGGCGACCAGGTCGGCGCCGAGGTTGAGCAGGACCGTCAGCACACCGAACACCACGGCCAGCCCCTGCACCACCGGTACGTCACGTTCGGCCACGGCGTTGAGCAGGACCGTGCCCAGTCCCGGGATCACGAAGAGGGCCTCCACCACGATCACTCCGCAGAGCAACCAGTCGACGGTGCGGGCGAGTTGCTGCACGGCCGGGGCGAGGGCGTTCGGCAGGGCGTGGGCATAGCGGACGCGGGCGCCGGGGATGCCGTAGCGGCGGGCGTGGGCGGCGTAGGGGGAGGCGAGGGCGTCGACCATGCCGGCTCGCACCAGGCGGGACAGGGAGCACACCGGGCGGGACAGCAGGACCAGCACCGGCAGGACCAGGGCGGCCGGATGGGCGAGCAGGTCGGTGCCGTAGCCGAGGGCGGTCGGCGGCAGCCAGGCCAGCTTCAGCGCGAACAGGGTCACCAGCAGGATCCCGAGGGCGAACTCCGGGACCGCGTACACGGCCAGCGTCACCGAGCTGACCAGCCGGTCGACGGGGCGTCCCTCGTGGCGGGCGGCGAGCACACCCAGGCCGAAGCCGAGGGGGATGAGGAGCGCCAGGGTGAGGGCGGCCAGGATCAGGGTCGGTCCGAAGGCGTCGGCGATGTACTGGGTGACCGGGCGGCCTGAGGTCAGGGAGGTGCCGAGGTCGCCGTGCAGCAGGCCCGTGGCCCAGTCGGTGAGTCGCTCGTACGCGGGGCGGTCCAGGTGCATCGTCTCGCGGATCGCGGCGATTCGGGCGGGGTCCGGCTGGTCGCCGGCCAGGGCGACTGCGGCGTCGCCTGGGAGGGCCTCGGTGAGGGCGAAGACAAGTAGGACGACGGCCATCGTTTGCGCGACGCCGAGGAGCAGGCGCCGGACGGCGAAGGAGCGCATACTCGTGGTGCCGCGCCGTGGCGTCGTGCGTCTGCTGCGCCGTCGTGGCTGGTCGCGCAGTTCCCCGCGCCCCTTGAGGGCGTTGCCGAACCGCAAATCACTCACGCGAGCCACACCCTGTCGAATCGTGCCCAGTCGAGGGTGTTGGCAGGGGCCTTCGTCTCGACTCCCCTCACCCTCCGCGCCGTTCCGATGATCCAGTCCGCGAAACCCCACACCAGGAACCCGCCCTCGGCGTACAGGCGGCGCTGCATGCGCTGGTACACCGCCGCCCGTTCCGTCTTGTCGTGGGTGGACTGGGCCTGCTGGTAGAGGGCGTCGAAGTCCTTGTGGTGCCACTTGGTGGCGTTGGTGGTGGAGTCCGTGAGCAGGCGCTGGGAGAAGTGGGCCTCGATGGGCATGGCGCCGGAGCGGTAGCAGCACAGGGTGCCGCCGTCGAGGATGTCGCTCCAGTAGGAGTCCTTGCTGCCCGTCTTCACGTCGATCGTGACGCCCGCCTTGGCGGCCTGGTCGCGGAAGATCCCGGCGGCCTCGGTGAATCCGGCGGCGACGGCCGAGGTGTCCAGGGTGACCTTGAGCTTCTCGGCACCGGCCTGCTTGAGCAGGGCGCGGGCCCGGTCGAGGTCCTGTGTGCGCTGCGGCAGGTCGGCGGCGTAGTACTCGTAGCCCTTGCCGAACAGGTCGTTGCCGACCTCGCCCGCCCCGGACAGCGCGCCGTCGACCAGTTCCTGGCGGTCGGCGATCAGGAAGAACGCCTCGCGGACCCGCTTGTCGTCGAAGGGTGCCCGGTCGGTCTTCATGCAGAACGCCTGCATGGCGCTGTTGCGCAGCCGCACGATCTCGATCTGGCCGCCGCCCTCGTGGGCGCGCGCGGTGGTCGGGTTGAGCTCATGGGCGTACTCGACCTGGCCGCCGAGGAGGGCGCCCACGCGGGCGGACTCCTCGTTGGCGACGACGAACTCGATCTCGTCGAGGAGCGGCGCGCCGTCCCAGTAGGCGTCGTGGCGGCGGAAGACGGCCGAGCGGCCGGGCGCGAAGGACACGAACCGGAAGGGGCCCGAGCCGATCGGCCTGTCATCGAACTCGGTGGCGTTCTCGGGGACGACGTACGCGCCGAACGCTGCCAGGACATTGGGGAATTCGGCGGTCGGCCGCTTCAGTACGAACTCGATCGACCGCTCGCCCGTGGCACGGCTCGCGTCCAGGTCGATGGGCTCCAGCGACGCCTTCGCGCGGAACGCCTGCTTCGGGTCGGCGATCCGGCGGTAGCTGTAGAGGACGTCCTTGGCGGTGACCGGGCTGCCGTCGTGGAAGGTCGCCTTGCGCAGCGTCACCTGCCAGCGGTCCAGGGTCTTGTTGGACTCCCACCTCTCGGCCAGACGGGGCTCGGCGGAGAGGTCGGCGCCGTAGTCGGCGAGCTTGTCGAAGAGGGCCTTGGCGCGGGCCACGTCGGCGAAGAGGTTGGCCAGGTGCGGGTCCAGGGTCTCGCTCGCGCCGCCCCCGGCGAACGCGGCGCGCAGTCGGCCGCCGCGCTTCGGGGTGCCCCCGGACGCCACCGGATCGGCGGAACCGCCGCATCCGACCAGGGCGAGGGCGGCGGCGCCCGAGGTGGCGGCGAGGAAGCCGCGGCGGCGCAGGCCGGGGAAACGTTCGTCGTACATGAGTGGTCCTTCGGGTCAGTGGGTGTGCAGGCGTGCGACGACGTGCAGCCGGTCCGCGTCGGCGGCGGTGCCGGGCAACCCGCCCTGCTGCCAGGGGGGTTCGGTGCGCGGCCCCGGCCCGTCGTGCAGTTCGAGCACCTCGAAGCCGTGCGCGGCGAGGAAGCGACGCAGCTCCTGCGGGAACAGCAGCCGCCAGGCGGAGCGCTGCTCGACGGGACGTGAACCGTCGTCGGTCGTCCATACGCGGGTGCGGCGCAGGAGCTGGGCCGTGCGGTCGACGGTCAGGGTGGTCGTGGACCGGTATGCGGTCCCCCGCCAGGTGAAGGAGTCGACCCTCGGGCGGTCCAGGAGGTCCGTACGGCCCAGGAAATACGCGCCGTTGCGCATCTCCGCGACCAGCAGCCCGCCCGGCGCGAGGGCCCGGCGGCAGGAGGCGAGGAAGCCGTCGAGCTGGTCGTTGGTGTGGCAGTACAGCAGGGAGCTGTCCAGGCAGACGACGGCGTCGAACCCGCCCAGGTCGAATCCGTGCAGGTCGGCGCGGACGAACGAGGGGCCGGGGTGCCGGTCACGGGCGTACGACAGCATCGCCTCGGAGAGGTCGGCGCCGGTCACCGTGCGGCCGGCGGAGTGCAGGTGCGCGGCGTCGCGGCCGGTGCCGCAGCCCATGTCCAGGACGCGCGGCCCGGCGTCGTACCGGCGCAGACAGTCCTCCGCCCAGCGCCCGGCGAGCCGTTCGGCGTCGGGGAAGCGGGCCTCGTAGAGGGCGGGATGGTCGGTGAGGAGGTTGGCGTCGGTGAGGAGGTCGCCGTCGGTCATGCGCCGACCGCCTCGCGCACCGGGTCCGCCTGAGCGGGCAGCGCCCCACGGCGATGCAGCCACGCGACGGCGCCCGCCGATGCCAGTCCTACGACGGCACAGCACATCCAGGGCAGGTTCTCCCCGGCGTCCATGGCCCAGCCGACGACCGCGTTGCCGACGGCGGCGGCGATGCCGGAGACGACGTAGAAGATCCCGAAGTACGTGCCGGTCAGCTCGGGGCGGCCGAAGCCGGGGATGAGCTCCATCACGAACGGGGAGGCGATCATGATGCCGAGGTAGAGCAGGAGGGCGCTGAGCAGCACGAGCGGTGCGCCGAGGAGGGGCGGCAGGAAGGCCAGCCCCATCACTGCGAGCCCGGCGGCTATCCAACGTGGCCTGGAACCACGGGACTTGAGCGAGCGGGTTATTCGCAGCTGGAGCGCGAGGTTGGCCACCGTACCGATCAGGAAGACCAGTCCTGCCGCCCCGTCCCACCCGGTGGCCTCCCGGGCCCCGTCGGGCAGCAGCAGATACAGCTGGTTCTCCAGGGTGAACATGCCGACCATGGCGAGCGCGAAGGCGAGGAAGGCCCGGTTGCCGAGCACCTCGCGCCAGTCCCCGAGGACGCCGCTGCCGGTGGGCTCGACCTTGCGGGCGGGCAGGACGAGGGCCTGCGCGACGGTGAGCACCGCGAAGATGCCGGCGGCGGTCAGGGCGGAGGTGCGGAAGTCGACCAGGAGCAGGGCGCTGCCCAGCAGCGGGCCGATCAGCGCGCCGGTCGTGGCGAACACGTTGAACAACGCGAACGCCTCTGCCTTGCGCTCCCCCGACTCCTGCGCGAGATAGGCCCGCACGGCCGGGTTGAACAGCGCCCCCGCGAGCCCGCTGAGCACGGACGCCGCGAGCAGCACCGGCAGCCCGTCGCCCAGCGCGAACAGGGCGAACCCGGCGGTCCGCAGCGCGCATCCGGCGATGATGACGCCCCGCGCCCCGAGCCGGTCCGCTGCCGAGCCGCCGATGATGAACAAGCCCTGCTGACTGAGGTTGCGCACACCGAGGACGATCCCGACGACCGCCGCCGACATGCCCAGGTTCTCGCCGAGGTGGGTGGCGAGATACGGGATGAGAAGGTAGAAGCCGGTGTTGACGCCGAGCTGGTTGACGAGAAGGAGCTGGACGGCGAGCGGGAAGCCCCGCATCTCACGCCACGTCCGCATGCGCCGTCACCTCCTCGACTCCCAGACCGGGCAGGGCACTTGGGCGTACGAACCCGTCGGCGCCGCCGATCCCCCGCCACGGGTCGTGGGCGAGCAGCAGATGCCCGTCCAGGTCGGCCCAGCGGGCGCGGTCGGCCAGGTGGACGGCGGGCGCGAGGCCGAGGCTGCTGGCGGTGAGGCAGCCGAGCATCAGCTCGGTCCCGCTGCCCTCGATCAGCTCCGCGATGCGCAGGGCGGCCCGGACTCCCCCGCACTTGGCGAGCTTGACGTTGACGCCGTGGACGCGCCCCGCCAGCCGCCGTACGTCCGCCACGCTCACCGCGTCCTCGTCGGCGATGACGGGCAGCGGCGACCTCTCGGCGAGGGCGCCGAGCGCGTCCGGGTCGCCGGGCGGCAGCGGCTGTTCGACGGCCTCGACACCGAGCGCCGCGAACCGGGGCAGCAGCCGCTCGGCCTCCGGCACGCTCCAGGCCCCGTTCGGGTCCAGCAGCAGCCGTACCCGGGGAGCCGCGTCACGGATGACCCGCACGCGTTCCACGTCGTCCTCGGGATCGGACGCGCCCGCCTTCACCTTGAGGACCTCGAATCCGCTCGCGGCGAGGCGCCGGGCCTCGGCGGCGGCGTGCGCGAGCGAGGTGATGCCGATCGTGCGTGCGGTGGCGACACCGGGCGGATTCGGAGTCCCCAGCAGACGGTGGACGGGCACACCGTCCCGTTTGCCGACGAGGTCCAGCAGAGCGGACTCGACGGCGGCGTTCACGGCGGGCGGTACGGCACGGGAGGGCAGGGCCTCCAGGGCGCTCTCGGGATCGGCGAACCGTTCCAACCCGACGGCCGAGATCAGCCGTACGAGTGTGTCGGCGTCCAGCCCGTAGTAGACGCTGCTGACGGCCTCGCCGTAGCCGGTCACCCCCTCGTGCTCGACGCAAAGCCACACGGCGTCGCGGGCGGTCATGGTGGAGCGGGAGATGCGCAGCGGCTCGGCGAGTTCGAGACGTACGGTGCGCAGGCGGGCCTTCATTCGGTCCTTCCGGTGGAGAGTGGATCGGCGACCCGTGTGCACCGCGCCCACCCGCTCGCCTCGGCGGCGCAAGGGTGCGGCAGTTCCACGGGCCGGGTGGCGGCGTCGGCCGGGTCGAGGCCGTGGGCGGCGAGGAAGTCGTCGTCGTAGACGGTGCCGAGGTAGCGGTGCGGCCCGTCGGGGAACACGGTGGCGACGACCGCGCCCGGGTGTACGCAGGCCGCCCAGGCGGCGACCCGCGCGACGGCCCCCGTGCTCCAGCCGCCGCTGACGAAGCAGCCCCGGGCGAGCCGTCGGCAGCTGTCCACGGCCTCGGCGGGGCCGATCCAGTGGACCTCGTCGAAGGCGTCGTAGGCGACGTTGCGGGGGTGGATGCTGCTGCCGAGGCCGCGCATCAGACGGGGGCGGGCGGGCTGGCCGAAGATGGTGGAGCCGGTGGCGTCGACGCCGATCAGGCGCAGCGCGGGCCAGTGCCGGCGCAGCGGGGCGATGAGTCCGGCGCTGTGGCCGCCGGTGCCGACGCTGCACACCAGGATGTCCAGGTGGTCGAGCTGGGCGCCGAGTTCGGCGGCCAGGGACGCGTATCCGGCGGTGTTGTCGGGGTTGTTGTACTGGTCGGGCCAGTAGGCGCCGGGGAGTTCGGCGAGCAGTTCGCGCAGCCGGCCGAGGCGGGCGGCCTGCCAGCCGCCCTGGGGTGCGGGGCGGTCCACGATCTCCAGTCGGACACCGTGGGCGCGCAGCAACTGCCGCATGGACGGTTCCAGTTCGCTGTCGCCGACCAGTACGACGGGATGGCCGAGCACCTGTCCGGCGAAGGCGAGTCCGATGCCGAGGGTGCCGGAGGTGGACTCCACCACCGGGGCGCCGGGCCGCAGTTCGCCCCGCTCGCGCGCGCCGAGCAGCATCGACAGGGCGGCCCGCGCCTTCATGCCGCCCGCCGCGAGCCCTTCGAGCTTGGCCCAGAAACCGGGGTGGGCGTGCGGCAGCTCGGTGGCGACCCGTACGACGGGGGTCCGACCGAGCAGGGTGAGCAGCTCGGGGCGCGCGGTGGGCCGTACGGCGGTGGCGGTCATCGCGCACCCCCGCAGGACGTGTAGCGGTGGACGACCCCGGGTCCGCCGTCGAGCCAGAAGAAGGGGTACGGCTCCGCGCACACCGCGCTGACGCCGTGCCCGAGGAAGCGGGGCAGGACCGCGCTGCCGGTCTGCGCGAACATCACCAGCTGCTTGCCATGCCGCTGCGCGTGCTCACGCAGCGGCTCGAAGGTGCCGTTGCCCAGGGTCATCCCGGACACCAGCAGCGCGTCACAGCTCCCGGCGGCGGCGAGCGCGTCGCCGACGACCGGCTCGCCCCACTCGGTGACACCCCCCTTGAGGTCACACGGGACATATCCGAGCCCTCGTGAACGCAGCGCCTCCAGCAGGGAGTTGACGACCCCGACCACCAGCACCGTCGCGCCCGTCGGCAGATCGAGCAGCTCGACCACGGTCTTGGCGCGGGCCCGGGACTTCTCCAGCGAGGACCCGGCGGGCAGCGGGACGGAGCGGGCCCCGTTGGCGAAGGTGTGCGGGACGGCATGCATCAGGTAGGCGTCGAGGGCGGCGACGCGGACGGGGAGCAGCGGATGGTCGAGCAGCGTCGCGACGTCGGCGCCGACGCAGTCGTCGAGGGCGCTGTCGGCAAGTTGCCCCGGTTCCACGGCGCACGACCCGACGGCCCCGGCGAGACGCAGGCTGAGGACCTCGTTGCGGTAGCCGGTGCCGCGTCCGTCGTGCCGTACGGCCTGCCGGGTGGTGAAGGCGACGGCGATCCGCTGGGTGCGGGGGTCGGGGCCGAGGGCGCCTTCGCGGACGCGGGCGAGGAGATCGTCGTACGTCCGACAGGGTGCCGTCGGCGATGCGCTGAGGTCGGTCATCGGATCACCAGCCCCGCACGCAGCCCCGCCAGCAGTTCCTCGACGCGGTCGCGGGCGCCGGGCCCGTCGGGGTCGCCGGCCATGATGTGGCCGAGGTACTCGTTGTTGCTGCCAGCCGCCTTCACGGCCTTGCCGGTCTCGGCGAGCTGCACCTCCAACACCTCCGGCCGGTCGGTCAGTTGAGAGCCGTCGAGCGCTTCGAGGGTGCCGGTGCGGTCCGGGACGAGGAAGCCGATGGCGGCGCTGCGCAGCCCGGTGTCCGTGCGCCTGAGGTCGGGGGCACGGCCGAGGGCGACGTCCACGCAGGCGGCGGCGAGGTCGATGCCGGTGACATGGCGGACGAGCTCGGTGATGCGGTTGCCGGCGGGCCGGGGGTTGACCTCGACCACGCGCGGCCCGGCGGAGGTCAGCTTGATCTCGGTGTGCGCCACCACCCCGTCGGTCAGTCCGAGCGCCTTGAGCGCGCCGAGCGCGGTCTGCTCGGCGGCGTCGATGTCGGCGAGCGGCAGGGCGGCCGGGAACATATGGCCGGTCTCGATGAAGGCGGGCGCTCCGCCGATGCTCTTGTCGGTGACGCCGACCATGTGCACCGCACCCCGGTACGACACGGTCTCGACGCTCACCTCGGGGCCGTCGAGGAGCTCTTCGAGGAGTACGGCGGCGGTGCGCCGCTGCCCCCGGGCGTTGACCGGAAACTCACCCAACGCCCGTACGGCATCGGCGAGTTGACTCTCGTCGTCCACGCGCCGCACATACATGCCCGCGCACAGGTCGACCGGCTTGACGACGAGCGGATAGCCGATCTCCTTCGCGGCCCGCGCGAGGTCGGCCCACTCCTCGTGCACGGCGAAGCGCGGTCCGGGCAGGCCCGCGTCGGCGAGGACACGTCGGGTGGCGTCCTTGCGGCAGGCGTTCTCCACCGCCTCGGGACCGGGGCCGGGCAGGCCGAGGTGCCCGGCGATCCGGGCCACCGTAGGCAGGTAGTAGTCGCAAGAGGTGATCACACCGTCGAAACCCAGGACCGAGTGCAGCCGTGCCGCCTCGGGCAGCAGGGCGCCGAGGTCGTTGGTGTCGGCGGTGATCACATTGCGGGCGCCGAGCAGCGGATGGGCGGCTCCTTCGGGCGCCGAGCGCAGATAGTGGTGCAGGTCCCGGGTGAGGAAGGTGAACTCGTGTCCGCCCTCCCGGATCGCGCGTGGCAGCAGCCTGCTCATCGACCCGACCCAGCTCTCTACCACCAGCAGATGAGCCACAACTCCCCTTTTCGTGCCGTGCGTTCAGACTTTCGGGCAGCCCGGGGCGCCCCTCGGCGGGAGGGGGCCGGACTTGACTGGCACACGCTATCGATAATCATTTTCATTTGCTAGCCCGTTCTTACCCACCTGCCTCGGAGTGACCACTTGTCTCTGCCACCCCGCCCCACCGCCCTGCTGTGCGCCCTCGTGGCCGCCGCGGCCCTGCTCCCCACCGCCGGTCCCGCCCGGGCCTCCGCCTCCCTCTCCTTCGGTGCCTGCCCGGACTCCGTACCGAAGCCGCCCGCGCCGGACCGTGTGGAGTGCGGGCGTCTCTCCGTCCCGCTCGACCGGCGCCACCCGTCCGGCCCGCGCATCGAGATCGCCGTCTCCCGGGTCCCCGCCTCCGGCACCCCGGCCGAGCGGCGCGGCATCCTGCTGGTGAACCCCGGCGGCCCGGGCGGCTCCGGGCTCGCCTACGCGGTGACCAAGCGCGCCAAACTCCCCGCGAGCGTGCGGCGCGCGTACGACGTCATCGGCTTCGACCCGCGCGGCGTCGGGAGCAGCGCACCCGTGGACTGCGGCCGGATGGGCGGCCTGTTCAGCGCGCCGGGCGCGGACCCGGTGCCGACGACCCCGGCTGCCGAGCGGACGTACCTCGCCGCACTGCGCCGGATGGCCGACGACTGTGCGACGGGGGCGGGCACGGAGGTGCTGCCGTATCTGTCCACCGAGCAGACGGCTTACGACATGGACGCCATCCGTGCCGCGCTGGGCGAGCCGCGCACGGGCTTCCTCGGTGTCTCGTACGGCAGTTACCTGGGCGCGGCCTACGCGGCCCGCTTTCCGCACCGGGTCGGCCGCATGGTGCTGGACAGTGTGGTCGGCCCCTGGGACTGGTACGACTTCGACGTCGTCCAGAGCCGTGCGATGCTGCGCGCCCGCGACACCTTCTTCGCCTGGACCGCCGCGCACCCGGAGCGCTTCGGGCTGGGCGGCGACGCGGATGCCGTACGGCAGGCGTATCTGCGCGCCCGCCGAGGGCTCGCCGCCCGTCCGGTGAACGGCTTCGGTCCGGCGGAGTTCGACCGTGCCGTCTACCGCGCCCTGGGCCGCACCGAGCGCTGGACGGGCCTGGCCGACGGACTGCGCGGCTACCTGGCCGACGGCAGCCCCGACGGGCTGCGCCCCACGTCCGCCTTCGACAGTCCCGCGGCCCGCAACTACGAGGCGGCCAACCGGATCGTGAAGTGCGCGGACGGTCCCGGTCCGACGCCGCGCGAGATCGTGGCGGACATCCGCCGCACCCGGCGCCTGGACCCGCAGCCGGTCCTGACCGGCATGGAGGCATCGGCCTGCGCGTACTGGCCCCACCGCCCGGGCCGCCGTACCCCACTGGGCGGTCCGGCCACGCCGCCGGTGCTGCTGGTCGCCTCCGCGCACGACCCGGTGACGCCGATCGAGGGCGCGCGTGAACTGCGGGAGCTGCTGCCGGGCTCCCGTCTGGTCACCCTCGACGACGACTACTCGCACGGCGTGTTCGCCAGCCGCGGCAACGCGTGCGTGGACGGGCCGGTGGCCGCCTACCTGGTCGACGGGGCGGTGCCCGCGGCCGATGTGCGGTGCGCCGGTCCGGGGCTTCCGGACGCGCTATGACACCGGACGGGCGCTCCTCGACGCCGGTCGGCAACCCCCCGGCGGCAGCGTCACGGTAGTGGCTGCTCGGCCCAGATGACCTTGCCCTCGGGTGTGTACCGCGTCCCCCACCGCTCGGTGAGCTGGGCGACCAGGAACAGACCGCGGCCGCCCTCGTCCTCGGTGCAGGCGCGGCGCAGCCGGGGTGAGGTGCTGCTGCCGTCGGAGACCTCGCAGATCAGGGCGCGGTCGCGCAGCAGGCGGAGCTGGAGCGGGCCGGTGGCGTGCCGGATGGCGTTGGTGACCAGTTCGCTGGCGATCAGCTCGGTGGTGAAGGCCAGTTCGGCCAGGTGCCAGGCGGCGAGCCGCTCGGTGACGGCCACCCGGGCGCGGGAGACGACCGCCGGGTCGCTGGGCAGGTCCCACTGGGCGACCCGGTCCGCGCCCAGGGTGTGGGTGCGGGCCACGAGCAGGGCGACGTCGTCGCCGGGGCGGGCCGGGAGCAGGGCGTCGAGGACGGCCTCGCAGGTCTCCTCCGGCGGACGGTCGACGCAGGCCAGGACGGCACGCAGTTTGTCCAGGCCGGTGTCGATGTCGCGATGCCGGTCCTCGACCAGACCGTCGGTGTAGAGCACGAGCTGGCTGCCCTCGGCCAGCTCCAGCTCGACCGTCTCGAAGGGCATGCCGCCCAGGCCGAGGGGCGGCCCGGAGGGCAGGTCGAGGAACTCGACGGTGCCGTCGGGGGCGACGACCGCGGGCTGCGGGTGCCCGGCGCGGGTGAGGGTGCAGCGCCGGGACACCGGGTCGTAGACGGCGTAGAGACAGGTGGCGCCGACGATGCCGCAGTCGGGAGAGCTCTCCGCGGCCCAGCCCTCGCCCCGGTCGAGCCGGCCGACCAGGTCGTCGAGGTGGGTGAGGACGTCGTCGGGCGGCAGGTCCAGGGAGGCGAAGTTGTGGACGGCGGTGCGCAGTCGGCCCATCGTGGCGGCGGCGTGCAGCCCGTGCCCGACGACATCGCCCACCACCAGCGCGACCCGGGCGCCGGACAGCGGGATCACGTCGAACCAGTCGCCGCCGACCCCGGCCTGCGCGGGCAGATAGCGGTAGGCGACCTCGACGGCGCTCTGCTCGGCGCGGCCCCTGGGCAGCAGGCTGCGTTGCAGTGTGAGGGCGGTGTTGTGCTCGCGGGTGAAGCGGCGGGCGTTGTCGATGCAGATCGCCGCACGGCAGGCCAGTTCCTGGGCGAGGGACAGGTCGTCGTCCTCGAAGGAGGCGGGCTGCAGGGAGCGGTAGAAGCTGACCACACCGAGGGTCGTGCCGCGCGCCCGCAGCGGCACGGTGATCAGGGAGTGGATGCCCGCCGCGAGCACCTGCTCCAGCCGCTCCGGGTCCTGCGCGATCCAGCCGCCCGCCTCGGCCAGGACGGGTTCCAGCACGGACTGCCGGGTCTCCAGCGAGCGGGCCTGCGGCGTGGACGGGACGTACTCGACGAGATCGCCCACGTCGTACAGGTTGTACGGGTCCTCGCGTACGGCACGGATGGCCACCCGGCGCAGCGCGGTCCGGCCGCCGAGCGCCTCCGGTTCCTCGCCGCGCAGCACCGAGTCGGGCAGGTCGACGGCGACGAAGTCGGCGAACCGGTCCACGGTGACCTCGGCGAGTTCCTCCGCGGTGCGGGTGACGTCGAGGGTGGTGCCGATCCGCACGCTCGCGTCGTGCAGCAGCCCAAGGCGCCGCCGCGCGAGCATGGCCAGCCGTCCGACGCCGGGCTCGCCGACGAGCAGCAGCCAGCCTTCGGCGCCGTCGCCCTCGCCGTCGCGGTCACCGTCCGGTGCGGGTCGGGTGACCGGGCTGGGCGGGGTTACGGCGGTGTGCGTCACGGCGTTGGGTGCCGGCCATGGCTGCGGTTCCGGTGCGGGCGGCGCTTGCGTGGATCGCGGTGCAGGCAGGGGCTGTGGCGGTACGGATGCGGGTGCCGTCGTCGGGCCGGACGGTGCGGAGGGTCCGGCCGGTTCGGAGGGCGCCGGGGTCCGGGCCGCCGCGTGCGTGGGCGGCGGCTGCGTGTCCGACGGTGCCGGGCGGAGGTGGCTCAGCCGGGGGCCGCCGAGGACGCGGGCCTCGACGGCGACACCGCTCTCCCCCGCCGCTCCCCTGACCTGTCGGCGCAGCAGGGTGGCGGTGCGGCCGCTGGGCAGGGTGATCTGGTCGAGGGTGCGGTGCGGTGAGGCGATGAGTTCCTCGGCCTTCTCCCGCAGCACCGCCAGGTCGAGTCGGCCGAGGGCGCCGCCGTAGGGGGCGGGCGGCAGGTGCTCGGGCTGCTTCGGCCAGCCCCGCGCATGACCGTCGGCCCGCCGGTACGCGGCGAGCAGCGCGTGTTCCCGTTCGGTGGCCTGCTCCAGCAGCCGGGCCTCGATGTCCCGGGCGGCCTCGCGGACCATCCCCACCATGGCCGGGTCGCCCTGGTCGCGCAGACAGGTCAGATCGAGGACGGCCTCGATCCGCCCGCTGAGCGGGTCCCGCACGGGCGCGCCCGCACAGGCGAAGGGCTGCAGACAGTCGGCGAAGTGCTCCCGGCCGACGACGTAGACGGGGCCGCGCTCGGCGAGGGCGGTGCCGATGCCGTTGGTGCCCACGACCTGCTCCGAGGCGTCGAAGCCGGGCGCGAACTGCACCGCGTCGAGGCGCTCGCACAACTGCCGGTCCCCGCCGAGCCGTTGGACCATGCGGCCTTGTCCGTCGCAGAGCGCGATCGTCATGCCGACATCGGCGAGGGAGGCGGAGAGTTCCGTCAGGACCGGGTCGACGGCCCGTTGGAGCCGGTCGTCCAGGGCCACGTCCGCGGTGTAGCGGACCAGCAGCCGGTGCGGCTCCAGGCCGACGGAGCGGCAGCGCTTCCAGGAGTCGAGCACGGAGTCGCGAACGTCCGACTCGACCGGTGAGCCGGCGAGGAACCGTTCGTGCGCATCGACGAGCCCGCCGATGTCGTCCCAGGCGACGGACAACGGGATCACTTCCCTCACCCGAAGCCGGCCGGATCGCGCGCGCCGCCGCTCGGCCCACGGCCCGGTGGGCTTCTACAAGCGCTCTCACCCTAGTCCCAATGTGACGCGCCTCACAACGGCTCACCTGGGCGTCGCGGGCCGCACCGAGGACGTTGCGAGGGCGTGGAACCGCGGGTGCCGTTCAGCGCAGTACGGCCGCCAGCAGGTCGGTGCCCAGTGCCGTCACGGCGGGCAGGTCGACGGTGTAGCGGACGTAGCGGCCGTGTCGCCTGGTCGTGAGGAGGCCCGCGCGGCGCAGGACGGTGAGGTGGCGGGAGACCTCCGGGGGTGTGAGTTCCCAGGCGTGGGCCAGTTCGCCGGTGGTGTGGGGGCCGCGGGCCAGGGTGCGCAGGAGCCGCAGTCGTACCGGGTGGGCGAGGGCTTCCAGCCGTAGGGTGACCGTTTCCAGGGGGACCGGTTCCGCCGGACCCGGCTCGGCCACGGGGTACTGCACCACCGGCTGCCAGCCGGGTGCGTGGACGGCCAGCAGGTGCGGGCGGCCGTAGACGCTGGGGATGAAGGTGATCCCGATGCCGTGGGCGGTGGTCGCCTTGTCCTGGAGTTTGTCCACGACGATGCGGTCGCCGTCCGGGGCCAGCCTGACCGCGCCGGAGACCGAGGCGAGCGCCGCGCCGATGCCCTGGTGCTTGAGCAGGTCGTTCTTCAGGCGCAGATCGGTGGCGAGCTGCACGGCGACGCCCGCCCAGGCGGCGTCGAAGAACGCCTCGGCGCACTGTTCGAGGGTGTCGCGCACCCGCGCCCGCACCGCGGCCGGGTCGGCGAGCAGCCGTTCCGCGAAGGCCTCCTGCAGGGCGCCGCGGGCCTGGGCCACGTCCAGGGCCCGCTCGCGCGCGGTCGCGTCGGTGAGGGGCGACGGTGCGGCGAAGCGGACCCGGTTGCCGCCGCACGTGGTGACGAGCGCGGCGGTCACATACCTCTCGTCGTCGATCCGGTCCACGTCGTCCAACTCCTCGGCGAGGGTCGGCCGGGGCCGGGCCGGGATCAGGAAGTCGGCCTGTGAGGAACGCCAGAGGAACTCCGCCTCCCGCAGCCGCTCGGCAAGCTCCGGCCGCAGCCCGGCCCAGACGTCCCCGGCCCAGCCGGCGAACTGCGGATGATGGCCGGGCTCGGCCAGGACGTGCAGCATCGCGGTCAGCTCGGCCAGCGGGGAGGCGGCGAACCGCAGCCCCTCGGACGGCAGTCCGCCGATGTCGATCCTCAACGTCATCCCCTGATCATCACCGACCGGACGGCCGCTGACGACGTCGATTGACGGTGTCCGTCAACCGACGTGGCCGCCCCGACGGCCGCACGCACCGTTGGCACCATGCCCACCACCACCAAGATCCGGCCCCGTGCGCTCGTCCGCGCCTCCGGAGGCCCCCGCTATGCCGTCGCCCTGGCCGTGGACGCGCTCGGCACCGGCCTGCTGCGGCCCTTTCTGCTGCTGTACGGAGTGACGGTGCTGAAGCTGTCCGCGCCGGTCACCGGCGTCGCCATGACGGTCGGCGTGGTCGCGGGTCTGGTGTGCATGCCCGCGGTGGGCCGGTGGCTGGACCGGGGTGCGCGCAGCACGGTCGTGGCGGCGTCGATGCTGGTCCGGGTGCTGGGCGTGGTACTGCTGCTGGCCACTCCGGCGGGGCACGTCTGGCTGTTCGGGACGGCGGCGCTGTTCTTCGGCGTAGGCAACCAGGCATGGCCGGCCGCACACGCGGCCGTCGTGGCCACGGTCGCCCATGGCCGGGACCGCGACGCCGCGCTCGCGGCAGGCCGCGCCCTGCGCAACGCCGGTCTGGGCGTGGGCGCGCTCATCGCGACCGTGTCCCTGGCGGGCGGCCCGACGGCGTTGCGGGCACTGGCCGCTGTGACCGGGCTCGCCTATCTGACCGCGGCGGCCGTGGCCTGGTCGGTCCATCTGCACGCGCGTCCGGCCGCCGCCCTGGCCAAGGACGTGGACGGGGCCGGGACTGGGGCTAAGGCTGGGGCCGGGGGCGACGGTGCGGTGCCCCGGATGCGCGCGCTGCTGGCCGCCAACGTGGTCTACGTCTTCTGCCTCAACGTCCCCGAGATCGCGCTCCCGTTGATCCTGGTGACCCAGCTGGACGCGTCCCCGGTGTGGTCGGCGGCCATCTTCGTGGCCAACACGGTGCTGGTGGTCACCCTCCAGGTGCCGGTCACCGTGCTGCTGTCCCGCTACTCCCGGCGCACGGTGCTGGCGCTCGCCGGTGTCCTCCTCACCGTGTCCTACCTGGGCTTCCTCGCGGCCACCTCGCTGGGACGCGGCTGGGGTGCCCCGGCCGTCGCCGCGGTGTCCGTGCTCTGCACCCTCGGGGAGATCGTCTACGCCGGCAGCGCCACCGCCCTCGTCACCCACCTCGCCCCGGCCCACGCCCTGGGCCGTACCCTCGCCCGGTTCGAACTCTCCACGGGCCTCGGACTCGCCGTGTCCCCGGCCGTCATCACCGCCCTCGCGCCCCACGGCCCGACCGCCCTGTGGGGCGGCCTCGCCGCCGCGACGCTCGTCTCGGCCTCCGCTGTCGCCGCCGAGAAGGATCAGGAACCGGGGCACAGCGGCCGCGGTCACCGGGCGGCCGGGGCCGAGCAGGCGGTTCACGGTGGCGTGTGACCGACGACGCACAGCGGGTCGTAAGTTTTTTCCCGCGGCGATGATTGTTTCGCGTGTTCCATCCGTACTTCCTGGGGACCAAGCCGCTCACGTCAGGAGGCACGATGCCCATCTCGCGCCGCATGGTAGGAACCGTCTTCGTGGGAGGCGCGCTAGTCCTCACCCTCTCCGCGCTCGCCTACCCGGCCATGCTGGGCCTGGACAACACCTCCACCAGCCAGGACCGTGTCATCACCAATACGCAGTTCGGGCCCCTGACCGAGGCGGACCGGGACTTCGTCGTCAAGGTCCGCGCGGCGGGCCTGTGGGAGCACCCGCTGGGCATGATGGCGATGCAGCGCGGGACGACCCCGGAGATGAAGGAGGCCGGCAAGCACCTGGTCGTCGGACATGCCCGGCTCGACCTCGCCTGCCGCAAGCTCGCGTCCCAGCTGAACATCACGCTGCCGAACCAGGCCAGCCCGCAGCAGCAGCAGTTCGTGGCGACGGTGGACTCCAAGACGGGCAAGGAGTTCGACGCCACGGGCGTCGCGATCATGCGGGTGACGCACGGGCAGATCTTCCCGGCGATCGCGAAGATCCGGGGCACCACGCAGAACAGCCTGGTCCGTCAGCTGGCGGACCTGGCCAACGACACCGTGCTCGACCACATGACGGTCCTGGAGAAGACCGGCCTGGTGAACTTCGACGCGAACAACTTCCAGCAGACCACCCCGCCGAAGCTCCCCAAGGACCAGATGACCCCGCCCGCACCCCAGCCGGGCTCGCCGGTCCTCACGCTCTCCATCCCCAAGGGACTGGAGGACCTGAACACCGCGTCCCCGTCGGCGCTGCCGAGCGCTGACGTGAAGTGACGGCGGCGATGGGCCGCCCCCGGATCGTGCTGCTGGTCGTGCCGTGCGGTGAGACGGCACGACGGCCCGTCTGCCACCCCACGGGGTGAGACGGCAAGTCAGCCCGTCTTCCACCCCCACGGCGTGTCCATCCGCTCCCACTCCGCGGCCCACTCGTCCATCCGCCGCCGCTCCAGCCCCAGCCGTACCACCCAGGTGCAGCCGAGCACGACGCCGCCCGCGGCCCAGCCGGCCAGGATGCCTCCGGCGACCGCGTGGAGCAGGATCTCGGTCTCGGTCAGCGGCTCGTTGACGACGGCGCCGTGCCGGTCGGCCCACACCACGACCTTGCTGCCCGCGTGCGTCTTGGGCGGCACCCGAGCGTCGTCGGTGTGGGTCGTACCGTCCGGGTCGGTCCAGCGGACGGTGCCCCATACGAGATGGTCGGTGGTGACCCGTGAGGCACCCGGATCCGCAGCGTCCTTCACGAGTACGGCCGTGACCTTGTGGCTCGCGGCCCGCTGCTCCTTGGCGGAGTGGGTGACCGCGTCCGCCGCCGCCAGCCCCGCGAACAGGGCACCGACCAGCGCGAACACCCATCCGGCCAGCACGACCCAGGCTTCGACGAGGTCGCTGCGCCGCCTCAACGGGCTGCGCCGCCACCGCCACAACCGCACCCTCGGGCACCCTGACGCAGCCATGCCGACACCCCCTTGAGCACCGACGGCACACATATCCAGTGTGCGCCCCCTGTGGAAACCTGCCTCCCGAACCGCCCCATTGAATGAAACATTCAGCATCCCTAGCATCTCCCGGTGGATACATTCACCCCGGGAGGATTCGTGCTTCCATCCCTTCGTGTAGTTCCAGCGGTCCTGCTCCTGGCCATCGGCCTCACCGCGCCGTCCGCGACCGCCGCGCCCACGTCCGCACCCCCTGACCAGGCTCAGGCCCGGGCCCCGCAGGTGTGGCCAACGCCCAAGAGCATGCACACGGGCCCGGCCCGCCTCGCCGTCCCGGACCGGGTCGTCGAGGTCGTCGGCCCGGACACCGACCCCTCCGCCCGGCGCCTCGTGCAATCCGTCCTGCGGGACGCCGGCGCCCGGCACATCGTCACCGTGCCCGCGGGCGAGAGACCCCCGGCCGCCGCGCTCACGGTCTACGTCGGCGGCCCCACCGAGAACACCGCCACCGGCCCGGTGTTGAGCCGACTGGGCGCCAAGTCCCCGGCGGGACTGCCCTCCGGCGGCTACGCCCTCGCCTCCGGCCGCTCCCACGGCCACGCCCTCGTCGCCCTCTCCGGCACCGACACCACCGGCACCTTCTACGCGGCCCAGACCCTGCGCCAACTCGTCACACGGGACCGCCTGCCCGCGGTGAACGTCCGCGACTGGCCCACGGCCGGCCTGCGCGGAGTCATCGAGGGCTTCTACGGCACCCCCTGGTCCCACGTCGAACGCCTCGCCCAGCTGGACTTCTACGGCCGTACGAAACAGAACGTCTACGTCTACTCGCCCAAGGACGACGACTATCTCCGGGCCCGCTGGCGCGACGGGTACCCGCCCGCCGAGCTGGCGAAGCTGAGGGAGCTCGTCGACCGGGCCCGCGCCAACCACGTCCGCTTCACCTACGCCCTCTCCCCCGGACTCTCCGTCTGCTACTCCTCCGACGCCGACATCAAGGCGCTCACCGCCAAGTTCGACTCGCTGTACGCGATCGGCGTGCGGTCCTTCGCGATCCCGCTGGACGACATCAGCTACACCAAGTGGAACTGCCCCGCCGACGAGGCGGAGTTCGGGACGGGCGGGGGTGCGGCGGGCACCGCGCAGGCCCGGCTGCTGAACACGGTGTGGCGGGAGTTCAGCGCCGGGCACGCCGGCCTCCAGCCCCTGGAGATGGTCCCGACCGAGTACTCCGACCTCGCCGACTCCCCGTACAAGAAGGCGCTGCGGGAGAAGCTCGACCCGTCCGTGGTGGTCGAGTGGACCGGCGTCGGCGTGATCGCGCCGACGATCACCGCCGAGCAGGTGAGGCAGGCCCGTGCGGTGTACGGCCACCCGATCCTGGTCTGGGACAACTACCCGGTCAACGACTACGTCACCAGCCGCCTCCTGCTCGGCCCCTGCACCGGCCGGGAGCCCGGCGTGGCCGAGGAGGTCACCGGGGTGACCGCCAACCCGATGGTCCAGGGCGAGGCGAGCAAACTCGCGCTGTTCACGTCGGCCGCGTATCTCTGGAACCCGGGCGCCTACGATCCCCGGGCCGCCTTCCTCGCCTCCGTGAGGGATCTCGCGGGGCCCGGCGCCTCGAAGCGGCTCGCGAAATGGCTGCGGATCTTCGCCGAGAACAACTACTCCTCCCAGCTGGATCCGACCGAGTCCCCCACGCTCACCGGGCTCATCGAGGCGTTCCGCAAGGCGTACGAGGAGGACAGCGGACTCGACCGTGCGGCGGCCCGGCTCACGTCCTACTTCGCCGACATGGCCGCCACCCCGGGCCGGTTGCGGGCCGGCCTGGACAACCCCGGGTTCCTCGCGGAGACCTCCGCCTGGCTGGACAAGCTGGGCCGTTACGGCACCGCGGGCGGGACGGCCGTGGAGCTGCTGCTGGCCCACAAGCGCGGCGACACGGACGCGGTGTCCCGCCACTGGGCCCAACTCCGGGCGCAGCGGGGGCAGTTGGATGCCATCCCGCAGCAGGTCTCCCCGGGTGTGATGGACCAGTTCCTCTACACGACGATGCTGGACACCGCGCCCGACCCGGGCATCGACGCCGCCTTCTCGCCCGGCTCGCTGTCACTGAAGCCGGGGGCCTCCGCCAAGGTCACCCTCGACCTGTCCGACGCGCGGGCCAGGACCGTCAGCTGGCGGCTCCACGTACCCGACGGCGTTACCGCCACGCCCGCCGAGGGCACGGCGACCACCCCGGCCTCGGTCACCGTCACCCTCACCGGCGTCACCGAGGGCGTCCACTCCGTCGTCGTGTCGGGTGCGGGGCTCCTCGCCCGCGCGCTCCCCGTCCAGGTCACGGACGGCACGGGCACGCCGCGCGCGCTGACGGCCGACTTCAGTGGCGCGTCGGTGAGTTCACTCGACCTGTCCAGCGGTACGAGCAGGAACATCGCGGTCGGCGACAACCCCGGCGAGGTCGTCGTCGGCGCGGACGGCCGGACCGCGTACGCCGCCAACCAGGGCTCGAACACGGTCAGCGTGATCGACGTGGCGAAGGGCACCGTCAGCGCCACCGTCGCCGTGGGCAGGGTCCCCGCCGGGCTCGCCCTCACCCCGGACGGCCGTACGCTCTGGGTCGCCAACTACACGGACGGCACGGTGCAGCCGATCGACACCGGCACGCTGACGGCGGGCACACCGGTCCCGGTGGGCTCCGGGCCGGAGAACATGGCGGTCACGCCCGACGGCCGGACCCTGTACGTGGCCAACATCCACGACAACACGGTCAGCCCCGTCGACCTCACCACCCGAAGCGCCGGCCGGGCCATTCCGGTCGGGCCCCGTCCCTTCAACGTCGTCGCCGCGCCGGACGGGCGGACGGTGTACGTGTCCAACTCCGGCGGCTCGACGGTGACTCCGATCGACACGGCCACCAACGACACCGCACCGACGCTGCTGGTCACCGGCCAGGCCTACGGCCTCGGACTGTCGCCGGACGGGCGGACCCTGTGGGTCAGCCCCAGCACCGGGGACTACGTGACACCGGTCGACACGGTGACGGGCGCGCCCGGCGCCAAGGTGACGGTCGGGCGGTCCGCCTTCGACGTCGGCCTGGACTGGAACGGCGCCACCGCCTACGTCACGACGGCCGACGGAAACGCGCTCGTACCGGTCGACACCGCGTCGGGCACCGCCAAGGAGGCCTTGAAGACCGGCGCCTACCCGCTCGCCGTGGCGCTGACGCCGGTACCGGTGGAGTGATCAGCTCGCGGTACGCCGGATCCGTCCGGCGTACCGCTTCTCCAGCTCCAGATTGCCCTCGAAGCCGCCCGGCACATTGGCCGAGACGTACACCGGCGGGCGTTCCCCGGCGGCGAGGAGCAGGGCGGAGGCCTCGGCGACGGCCATCTGGACGAGCATCACGCCGGTCAGCGTGGACAGGGCGCAGACCGCGCCGCCCTCGGGGAGCTCCAGCAGGGCGTCGCCGCGCGGTGCCCGGTTGTCGAGGACGACGTCGGCGAGGTCGGCGAGCTTCCTGCCGCTGGGGTGCCCGGCGGGGACGGCGCGGGTGTGGGCGAGGGAGGTGATGGCGAGCAGGCGGTGGCCGTGCTCCTTGGCGTGCAGGGCCATCTCCACCACGACGTTGTTGACGCCGGAGTTGGAGATCACGACGAAGAGGTCCTGGGGGCGCGGTGCGGCCAGTTCGTAGAGGCGGCCGGCGACTCCGGCGCGGCGCTCCAGGAGCGGGTCGTCGAGGACGCTCGGGGGCTCGCCGCCGTACAGGACGAGGTCGGCGATGCTGAGGCGGTTGGTGGGCACCAGTCCGCCGGCCCGTCCGGCGAGTTCGAGGACGATGGCCTGGGAGTGGCCGGTGCCGAAGGCCTGGATCACGCCGTCCGCGCGCACGCAGTCGGCGATCAGCCCGGCGGCGCGGGCCACGTCGTCGCGGGCGGACTCGGTCGTGCGGTCGAGGACGGCCATGCTCTCGCGGGCGAAGCGCCGGGCGCTCACGGAGTCGTCGGACACGCGTCACTCACTCCCCACTGGTGGATTGAACCACCTCGTACTACTCCATCGATGAATCAATAAATCACACCCGGGACGGCCCCGGCAATGACCCGCCCATGACCCACCTGAGCCGCCACCCCTGGACGGCCCCCGGCATTCGGTCCTGGTATTCATCAAGTGAGCGGAACGGTGGCTGCTACCTTCTTCCCATGCCCTCGACGGACGTCACCACACTGATCCGCACCGAGCTGCCCCGGCTGGCCGGCTCCCTGCGGAAGGTCGGCGAGCTGATCCTGGAGGATCCGGCCGCCGTCACCCACTGCTCGGCCGCCGAGCTGGGCCGCCGCACCGGCACCTCGCAGGCCACGGTGACCCGCTTCTGCCGGGCCATCGGGCTCGACTCCTACCAGCATCTGCTGATCGAGCTGGCCCAGGAGCGCGGTCGCGGCGAGGTCTCCGACTGGGGCACCGCCGAGATCGGCCCGGACATCTCGCCCGACGACAGTCTGGAGCGGGTCGTGCAGGTCGTGGGCACCGCCGATCTGCGGGCCATCCAGCAGACCATGGACCGGATCGACCTCGACGCGATCGAGCGGGCGGCCCAGGCGCTGGCCCGCGCCCGGCGCATCGACGTCTACGGCGTCGGCGGCAGCGGCGCCGTGACACAGGAGACGGAGACCAGGCTGTTCCGGATCGGCTGCTCGGTGCGCGGCTGGACCGAGGTGCACGCGGCGGCCACCTCCGCGGCCCTGCTCACCCCGGCGGACGTGGCGATCGGCATCTCCCACTCCGGGGCGACCCGCGAGACGCTGGAACCGTTCGAGATGGCCAAGGAGCGCGGCGCCACCACCGTCGCCCTCACCACCGACCCGCGCTCCCCGCTCGCCCGGGCGGCCGACATCCGGCTCGTCTCGTCGTCCTCGGAGACCAGCTTCCGCGCCGAGAGCATCAGCAGTCGGCACTCGGTCCTGATGCTCGTGGACTGTCTGTACGTCCGGGTCGCCCAGCTCACCTACCAGCGCGCGAGCGCCTCGCTGGCGCTGACCGACCACATCACCCCGCAGCACGCGGTGAAGTCCCGCCGGACGCGCTGAGCCCGCCCGGCCTGTCCGGGACTGCATGGATGAACCACCAAGGATGCGCCCGAGTGGTTGTTTGAGCCACCCCGCCGGTGCCAGGATGGGGCTCCCCCACGAGTACTCGTAGGAGCCCCATGCGCGTCATCTCTGTCGAGTCGACCGAGCTGTTCGTCGGCACCGAGGACCGGCCGCGGCAGGTGCTGGCCGTCGAGATCGGGCACACTCCCGGCCGTGCGGTCCGCCTCACCGTGGAGGGGCCGGGTGTGCACGGCACCGCCGAGGCGGCCACGGGGGACGACGGCACGGTACGCGCCGAGATACCGGTGACGACCGACCTCGCCCCCGGCGACCGTACGCACATCAGGGTCACGGCGGAGGACACCGAGGACCCGGACCAGGCCGCGCAGCACTCCACCGCCTTCACGGCCGCCGAACCCGGCTGGACCATGTTCATGGTCAGCCACTTCCACTACGACCCCGTCTGGTGGAACACCCAGGGCGCCTACACCGAGACCTGGGACGTCGCCGACGACCGCGCCTCCACCGGCCTGCCCGCCCGCACCTTCGACTCGCGCGGCCAGTCCGGGATGAGCCTGGTCCGGGCCCACTGCGAGCTGGCCCGGCGCGACCCGGCGTACACCTTCGTGCTCGCCGAGGTCGACTACCTCAAGCCCTACTGGGACGCCTTCCCGGAGGAGCGCGCCTTCCTGCGCCAGCTGATCCGCACCGGCCGCGTCGAGATCATGGGCGGCACCTACAACGAGCCGAACACCAACCTCACCGGCGCCGAGGCGACCGTACGCAACGCTCTGTACGGCGACGGCTTCCAGCGCGGCATCATCGGGGCGTCCCCGGAGACGGCCTGGCAGCTGGACGCGTTCGGGCACGATCCGCAGTTCCCCGGGCTGATGGCGGACGCGGGGGTCAGCTCCAGTTCATGGGCGCGCGGCCCTTTCCACCAGTGGGGCCCGACGCTCTCCGTCTTCGGCGAGGAGCCCCGCGACCCGAAGCGGATGCAGTTCCCGGCGGAGTTCAGCTGGATCGCGCCGTCCGGGCGCGGCCTGCTGACGGCGTACATGGTCAACCACTACGGCGCCGGCTGGGCGATCGACAACGCGCCCACCCTGCCCGCGGCCGAGGCGGCCGCACTCAAGCTGTTCAAGGGCCTGAAGCAGGTCGCGCTCACCCGGAACGTCCTGCTCCCGGTCGGCGGCGACTACGCACCGCCGTGCCGCTGGGTGATGGGCATCCACCGGGACTGGAACGAGCGTTATGTCTGGCCGCGGTTCGTCAGCGGCATCCCGCGCGACTTCTTCGCCGCCGTCCGCGCCCAGCTCGACGCCGAGGGCCGCAAGGCGTCCCCGCAGACCCGCGACATGAACCCGATCTACACCGGCAAGGACGTCTCCTACATCGACACCAAGCAGGCCCAGCGGTACGGCGAGACGCTGCTCGCCGACGCGGAGGCCTGGGCGACGCTCGCCTCGCTGGTGGCCGGGCACCCCTATCCGGACGCGGCACTCGACAAGGCCTGGCGGCAGCTGATCTACGGCGCCCATCACGACGCCATCACCGGCTCGGAGTCGGACCAGGTCTACATCGACCTGCTCACCGGCTGGCGGGAGCTGTACGACCTCGCCGGGACGGTGCACGCCGACGCGACCGACGCCCTCGCCCGCCGGGTCGCCCAACTGCCGGGCGCCACACCGGACTTGGTGGTCTTCAACGCGGCGACCTGGCAGCGGCGGGACGTGCTGACGGTCGAGGACCCGGGGCTCGTCCCCCTCGACGACACCGGCCTGCCCCTGCCCGCCGTACGGGAGGACGGCGCACTCCGCGTCGTCGTACCGGAGGTGCCCGGCATGGGCCTCAAGGCACTCCCGCTCGCCGAGGGCAGCGTCCCCGGCTGGACGCGCGCCGAGGGCACCACCATCCGCAACGAGTTCTACGAGGTGACGGTCGACCCCGCACGCGGAGGCGCCGTCAGCAGCCTGCGCGCGCTCGCGGAGGACGGCCGGGAACTGCTGCGCCCCGGCGACATCGGCAACGAGCTGGTCGTCCAGGAGGAGTACCCGAGGCACCCGCGCTTCGGCGAGGGCCCCTGGCACCTCACACCGACCGGCACGACGGCCGCCCGCGGCCGGGACGTCACGGCCGACATCGATGTCGAGCACTCCCCCGCCGGCGCGCGCATCACGGTCCGCGCCGACCTCGGCCCGTTCCGCTACACGCAGCGCCTGACGCTGTGGAAGGGCGTAGACCGCCTCGACCTCACCACCACCCTCGACGGCTACGACGGCGCCGACCGGCTCATCCGGGTCCGCTGGCCCTCCGACGTACGGGGCGGGCTGCCGGTGCACGAGGTGGCGGACGCGGTGATCGGGCGTGGGTTCGGGTTCGTGGAGGTGGACAGCGAGCGGTTCCCGTGGACGCTGGACAACCCGGCCAACACCTGGTTCGGGCTGGGCTCCACCGCACGGGTCGCGGTCGCCGACGGCTCCGGGCTACCGCTCGGTGAACGGTCCATCGGGGTCGCCGAGTTGGTGTACGCCTCCTGGGACGACGCCGGTGAACTGGGCACCGCGCTCGCGGCGGCCCTGGTGCGGGTGGGCGTGACGGCGACGTCGACGATCGCCGGGGGCCCGCGCTACGGCGATCTGGAGGTCGACTCCAATCTGCCCGACATCCGGATCGCGGTCGGCGCGCCCGAGCGCAACTCCGTGGTCGCCGAGGCCCTCGGCTGGGACCCGGCGGCCGGGCGGGAGCTGCGCCGCCAGCTGGCCGAGCGGGGCGTGGCGGCCGTCTGGGTCGCGCCGCGCGCCTCACTTCGCGAGGAGTGGGTGCCCGGCGCCGACCTGCGCGACCTGGAGCGGCTGCCGCTGCTGGTGGTGGCGGGCGCCCGGCCCGAGGACGACGCCAAGGCGGTGGACGCGCTGATCGCCGACCTGGACGACGGGGTCGTGTCGGCCACGGCGGCGGGCGGCGGCGAGGCCCTGCCGCCCGGGGACGCGTGGGACGGGCGCAGCTTCGCGGTCCTGAACCGGGGCACCCCCGGCTGTGTGATCACCTCGTCCGGTGACCTCTACATGTCGCTGATGCGCTCCTGCACCGGCTGGCCCTCCGGCATCTGGGTCGACCCGCCCCGGCGCACGGCGCCCGACGGGTCCGCCTTCCAACTGCAGCGCTGGTCGCACACGTTCGAGTACGCGGTGGTCGCGGGCGCCGGCGACTGGCGGGAGCTGCGGCTGCCGCAGGCCGGGCACGCCTTCAACCATCCGCTGACGGCACGGCTGAGGCGGACGCCGGCCGAGGATGCCGTACTGCCCAGGAAGGCCGTGCTGTTGGGGCTCGAACCTGCCGGGGAGGTGCTGCTCGACGCGTTCAAGGCGGCCGGGTCGCCGCTCGCGCGGGGGAGTGTGGCGGCGGCCGATCCTGGGCGCGGGGTCGTCGTACGGGTGCATGAGGTGAACGGGCGGCCGGTGCGGGCGCGGGTGAGCGGGCCGCGGGAGTGGACGGAGGGTGCGCGTGCGGACGTACTGGAGAGGCGGGGCGAGCCGCTGACGCCGGACGGCCAGGGGGCACTCGACCTCACCATGACAGGCTTCGAGGTCGCCACCGTCCTGGCCGCCACCGAAGCGACGCACACCTCACCCGGCCAGGGCGTCGCCGCCCATGAACCCGCCCAGCCCGCCCCCACCCGCTACTGGCTCCACAACTCCGGCCCCGCCCCACGCGGCAACATGCCGGTCACGGTGTACGTCTCTCCGACCACGCTCACCGCCTCCTACGGCCCCGTCACAGCGACAGTCCGGGTCGCCTCGGAACTGACCGACGCCCCCGTCTCGGGCACGGTGAGCCTGCACGCCCCGCCCGGCTGGTCCGTCGAACCGGCCGAACTGCCCTACACCCTGGGCCCCGGCGGCTTCACGGTCGCGGAGGCCACGGTGACCCCACCACCCGACGCCGAGCCGGGGCGGCACTGGCTCGCCGCCCGGCTGTCGTACGGCGGGCAGACCTACGAGGACGTCGTGGCGCTGGACGTGGCGGACGGGCATCGCGGTCCAACGCTGCTGGCAGAGCCGGGAGTCGAGCGGGTCAACGTACGGCGGGGTGAACGGGCCCGGCTGCCGGTGACCCTGCGCAACACGACCCGGGGACCGATCACCGGCGCCCTGTGGGCCGTCTCCTCATGGGGAACCTGGGCGGGCGTATCACCGGGCTGCCAGGGCTTCACCGTGCCCGGCGGGGAACGGCTGGAGTGCGTGATCGAGGTGGACGGCGGGGCGGTGGCGCCGGGTTCGTACTGGCTGATGGCGAAGGTGGGCTGGCATGGCTGCGTGGCGTACACGGCGGCGGTGGAGCTGGAGGTGACGCCATGACGGAACAGCACAGTGAGACGGAGTACGCGGCTCGCGTGCAGGGTGAGGAGGTCCCGAGAAAGAGAGTGGACGCCTTCCTGACGGCCGGTCCGACAACGCCCCCCAGGGGCGCAGGGAACTGCGCGACCAGCCACGACGAACCCGCAGACACACGACAACCTGCCCCGGCACTCACAGCGAACCGCTTGGCCCGAGCGGAGCGCCAACGCCGCCGCTGGGCCACCCAGGTCGTACTCATCGACGAACTGGCCCGCCGCACCTGCGCGGAGCGCGGCCTACCGGCCCCGCCGGACGTCTCCCCCGCCGCCATGCTGACCGTGCCGGAGGCAGACGTCGCCGACCTCGGCAGCATCATCGCGGCCGCACTGGCCCACTCCCCCGCCGCCCGCGCACTGCTCACCGCACTGGAGGGCGAGCAGCACATCCCGGAGGAAGCGGTACGGGAGTACTACGCCCGCAACCGGGACCGCCATCTGACCCCGGACGCGCTCCGGCGCGGTGTCGATCCCTACGGCGCCTCGGCCGAACCGGCGGACTTCCTGACGTACGGCCAAGTCCGCGACGGCATCGGACGCGAGCTGCGCAGGGCGGCCGGCCGGGTGGCGTTCTTCGACTGGCTGGACGGAGTGCGCGGGGGTGTGGAGTACGCCCCGGGACACGAGCACCCCGGCGACCCGTCCCACCCGGACCACGAGCACCGCCACTGAAGCGAACTGAACCCGAAAGCAACACGGCACCTCTTGACCTCCGATGAATTCTGGTCCACCTTTTCATCAATCGGAGCCGAAGTTGGTTAATTGAACCGCCATCGGCAGGTTGCAGGAGGGTACACATGCGTGCGAGACGACTGACCGGAACTCTGACCTGCCTTGTCCTTCTGACGCTCACGGCCGCCGGCTGCGGCCTGTCCGGCGGATCCGACGACGGCGACGCCACGGCCGGCGGCTGCAAGGTCGACAAGGCCAACGTCGGGTCCGGCGCGCTCTCCGGGGACGTCAAGGGCGACATCACCTTCCAGACGACGAACCTGAAGAAAGACTTCGGCGACTACTTCAACGGCGTCATCTCCGCCTTCGAGAAGGAGCACCCGGACACGAAGGTCAAGTGGATCGACGACCCCGGCGACGCCACCTTCACCCAGCGCCTGGTCGCCGACGCTCAGGGCTGCACGCTGCCGGACGTGGTCAACATCAACGTGAACACGGCGGTGGCACTGACCAAGAACGGCTATCTGCTCAACCTCGACAAGAAGGCGCCGGACGCGGGCAAGCCGTTCACCGAGGCTATGTGGAAGTCGAGCACCTACGCCGAGGCCGACGGCACCAAGGTGCACAGCGTGCTGCCCTGGTACTCCGGCGGCATCGTGCAGACCTTCAACACCGAGTTGCTGACGAAGGCGGGCCTGGATCCGGCGAAACCTCCGACGTCCGTCCTCGGTCTGTTCGCCGACGCCGAGAAGATCGCCAAGGCGTCCGACGGCAAGTACTACGCCTTCCTGGCCAACCCGCAGCTGCGCATCCCGGCCGACTGGCAGCAGATGGGCATCAGCGTCCTCTCCGCCGACGGCAAGAAGTTCACCTTCGCCGACGACCCGCGGACCGTGCGGTGGGTCGACGGCATGACCAGGCTCTACAAGGCCGGGGCCATGCCGAGGGACTCGCTCTCCTCCACGCAGGACTCCTCCACCGTCTACGGCCAGGGCAAGCTGGTCTACGGCTCGACCAACCCCAACTACCTGCGCTTCATCCAGCAGAACAACCCGTCCATCTACGAGAAGACGGGCGTCGCCCGCTACATGCTGGACGACCTCGGCCACACCGTCGGCGCCCCGCAGTACGTCGGTGTCGCCTCCACCAGCAAGAACGCGTCCACCGCGCTCGCCTTCGCCCAGTTCCTGACCAACGCGGAGAACCAGCTGGCGTGGGCGAAGGACCCGAACGTCGTCATCTTCCCGTCGACGACAGCGTCGCTGAAGGACCCCTTCTTCCAGTCCGCGCAGGGCAGCGACCCGTTCGCCGAGGCCCGCAAGATCGTCGCCGGTGACCGGCAGACCGCCACGGCGGACGAAATCTCCCTCACACCGGGCAAGTTGAACGCCATCGCGGCTCAGATCCAGCTCGCGATGCAGGGCAAGAAGAGCGCAGGGGACGCGCTGAAGGAAGCCCAGTCCAAGGCCAACGAGCTGATCGAGCAGGGCAGCTGACGATGGCTCAGCGCACCGTACCGGCCAAGGCGCCCGTTCCCGCTCCCCCGGGGGCGGGCGCCCCGCGCCCCGGCGTATCCCCCACGCCCCCTGCGCCCGGGCCGCTGCGCCGTGCCCTGCGCGCCGTCACACCCGGCCCGTCGGTGGACGCGGGGGGCGCGGCGCTGTACCGCCGCTGGTGGCTGCCGTGGCTGTGGATGCTCCCGGCGATCGTCGGCACGACCGTCTTCGGGGTGTTCCCGTTCCTCAACACGATCCTGGTGTCCTTCACCGACGCCAAGCCGCTCGGCGGCGCGTACGACGTGGTGGGTCTGGACAACTACACCCGGATGCTGGGGGATCCGGACTTCTGGCTGGCCACCCGCAACAGCCTGCTGTACGCGCTGATCGTGGTCCCGCTGATGGTGCTGCTGCCGCTGCTGCTCGCGGTCCTGGTGGAGAAGAACCTCCCGGGCATCGGCTTCTTCCGCTCCGCCTTCTACACCCCGGTCCTCGCCTCGTCCGTGGTCGTGGGCCTGAGCTGGCAGTGGCTGCTGAGCGACCAGGGGCTGGTCAACACCTGGCTGCAGAAGGCGCACCTGATCCGCGAGGCCGTCCCCTTCCTGTCCGACTCCTGGCTGATCCTGCTGTCGGCGATGGGCCTGACGCTGTGGAAGGGCCTCGGCTGGTACATGATCTTCTACCTGGCCGCGCTCGGGAACGTGCCCAGGGAACTCCACGAGGCGGCGGCCGTGGACGGCGCGGGCGCGATCCGCCGCTTCTGGCATGTCACGGTCCCCGGCGTCCGTACCTCGATGATGCTGGTCGGCACCCTCACCGGCATCGGCTCGCTGCGCGTCTTCACCGAGATCTACATGCTCGGCGGCTCCACCGGCGGCCCCGGCGGCGCCGACCGCACGCTCCCCTTCTACATCCGCGACGTCGGCCTCGACCCGCTCACCGGCAACGCCGGCTACGGCGCGGCGGTCAGCGTCGCCCTGTTCGCGCTCACCCTGGGCCTGACGCTGCTCGCCCAGCGCCTGACGAAGGAGGACGAGGCATGACCACGGCTGTGCGGGGGCGCAGGCGCCTGATGCCCCGCTGGCGCGACTACGGCCGCCCCCGCGAACTCCTCGTCCGCTACCTGCTGTTGGTCTTCGTCCTGTTCATCACGGTCGGCCCGCTGCTCTGGCAGGTGCTGTCGTCCCTGAAGGGCGCGGGCGAGGACGTCTTCGGCGCGGGCGCCTCCCTGATACCCCGTCACCCCACCCTGCGGGCCTACCGCGAGGTGTTCGCCCAGGTCCCGGTGTGGACGTACATCAGGAACAGCTTGTTCGTCGCGGTCATCTCCATCACCAGCCAGCTCGTCTTCTCCACCATGGCGGGCTACATGCTCTCCAAGCCGGGCTGGAAGGGCCGAAAGCTGGTCTGGGTGCTGCTGATGGCGTCCATGATGTTCCCCTTCGAGTCGATCATGGTGTCGCTGTTCCTGAGCGTCCGGGACATGGGCCTGGTCGACAACCTGGTGGGCGTCTGGCTGCCCGGCTTCGTCGCCGCGATCAACGTCCTCATCATGCGGGCCGCGTTCCTCGCCGTCCCGCGCGAGATCGAGGACGCGGCGATGCTGGACGGCGCGGGCGAGTGGAAGCGGTTCCGCCATCTGTACCTGCCGTCGGCCTACGGCGCGATCCTGGTCGTCACCATCAACACCTTCATCAGCGCCTGGGACGACTTCCTCTGGCCGCTGATCGTGCTTCGCTCCGAGGAGCACTTCACGCTGACACTGGGCCTGGCCCGGCTGCAGACGTCCTCGTTCGGCTACGACCAACGGCTGGTGATGGCGGGCTCGGTGATCTCCGTGGTCCCGGTGCTGGTGCTGTTCGTGATCACTCAGCGGTGGTTCTACAAGGGGGTCTCGTCGGGGGCCGTGAAGCTCTGAGTCGGTACGGCGGCCAGCGCCGCCCGCGCCGACTCGGCGACCCGGAACTCGACCACCGTGCCGGGCGGGACGGCGGCCTCCTCGTCGGCGCCGAGCGGGAACGTGACCGTGCGGGTCTCGCCCGGCGCCAGCTCGACGGCCTGGAATCCGCACAGTTCGAGGGTGCGCGGCCAGACGGGTGTCCGCAGTCGGCGCAGATAGAGCTGGGCGACCGAACGGCCGTGCCGCCGACCGGTGTTGGTGATGTCGGCCTCGACCGCGAGCCCGGACAGCCGCGGTGGGCCGTAGGCGAAACTCGTGTACGACAGCCCGTGCCCGAAGGAGTACCGCGGCTCGGCACTCTCGTCCACGTAGCCGCCGTACTCGATGTCCTTGTGGTTGTAGTGGACGGGGAGCTGGGCGGCGGAGCGCGGCACGGACAGCGGGAGGCGGCCCAGCGGCTCCCGCAGCCCGAGCAGTACCTCGGCGATCGCCTCGCCGCCCCACGGGCCGGGGTACCAGGCGGTGAGCAGGGCGCCCGCGGTGTCGGGCACGACGTGTGGGCGGCCCTGGACCAGGACGACCGCCGTCGGCGTGCCCGTGGCGATCACGGCGTCCAGCAGCGCGTACTGGGCGCGGCCCAGCCCCAGCCCGGACAGGTCGGCGCCCTCGCCGCAGGTCATGTGGGAGACGCCGGTCCGTGCGGCGCCGTTGGCGTCGAACTCCGTGTCGGGCGTACGGGCACTGCTGCCGCCCAGCACGAGCACGGCCAGGTCGGAGGCGGCGGCCGCGGCGACCGCGGCGGGGATGCCGGAGAGGTCGTCGCCGGTGAGGGCGCATCCGAGGGTGTGGCGGATGTCGACGCCGGGCGGGGCGAGGGTGCGCAGGGCGTCGAGGACGCCGGTGCCCGTGCCCGGAGGTTGCGGGGCGGTGTAGTCGCCCAACTGGTGGGCGGCGGTGGCCGATTGGGGTCCCAGTACGGCGATACGGGAGACGGAGTCCGGTACCGGAAGTACGTCGTCGTTGCGGAGCAGCGTGACGGCGGCGCGGGCGAGGGCTGTGCTCAGGTCCCTGCCGCCGGTCGGGGGCGAGGTCGGGTCGCCCTGCCGCCGGTCGAACAGCCCCAGCCGGAACTTGAGCCGCAGGACGCGGGCGACGGCGGCGTCCACGGCCTCCTCGGCCACCAGCCCTCGCTCGACCGCCTCTTCCAGACGGGTGAAGCCCTCGTCCCAGAGGCTCAGATCGACACCGGCGTCGAGCGCGAGCGCGCCCGCCGACACCTTGTCGCCGGTGATCCGGGCCAGCCGGTCCACGGCGAGTCCGTCCGCCATGACGAGGCCCTCGAACCCCCAGCGTTCCCTGAGGAGTTCGGTGAGCAGGGCGCGGTTGCCGGCGCAGGGCAGGCCGTCGACCTGGTTGTACGCGGCCATGACGGCGGCGGCCCCGGCGCGGATGCCGGCCCGGGCGGCGGGGAGGTGGATCTCGTGCAGTTCCCGGAGCCCCAGTTCGGACTCGGCGGAGTTCCGGCCGCCGACGGTGGCGCCCTGACCGGCGAAGTGCTTGAGGACCACGGCGGCCTTGTCGGCGGCGAAGTGCTCGCCGGGCGCGCCTGTGCCGGGCTCACCCTGCATGCCGCGTACGACGGCCTCCGTGAGGCGGGCCGCCAGGTACGGGTCCTCGCCGAAGCACTCCTCGGTGCGGCCCCAGCGCGGGTCACGGGCGATGTCCAGCGCCGAGACCAGGGCGACATGCCCACCCCGGGCGCGTAGTTCGGCGGCGGCGTGGGCGGCGGCGCGCTCGTACAGCGCCGGGTCCCAGGTGGCGCCGACGGCCAGATTGACCGGGAGGACCGTGCCGTCGAGGGCCATCAGTCCGTGCGGCACCTCCTCGACGAACAGCGCGGGGATCCCGAGCCGGCTGCGCTCGACGACATGCCGCTGCACCAGCTCGGCGAGGGCCGCGCCGTCCTCGGCACCGGGTCCCTCGCCGTGCTCGACGCCGGACCAGGCGTCGGCGCGCTGGAGGCCGTAGAGGGCGCCGAGTCCCTCGAAGCGGTCGGTCTCGGCGTACAGGGCGTCGGTGAGTTCCAAGCCGCCGTCGGGGGTGCGGCGGTAGGCGTTCCAGCCGTACATCCGCTGGTTGAGCTGGCCGACCTTCTCGCGCAGGGTCATACGGGAGAGCAGGTCGCGGACGCGGGTGTCGACGGGGGCGGTGGGGTCGCGGTGGAGCGGGGTGCGTGGGGGTTGCGGGGTGGGCGGGGTTTGCGCGGTGTGCGGGACGTCGGTGCGGTGCCGCTGGGCGGCGGAGCCGGTCATCCGTCGTGTCCCGCGGAGTGTCCGTCGTGTCCCACGTCGGGTCTCACCTCGTGCCCCATGTCGTATCCCAGGCGGGCGAGGGCGACGGCACCCCTGGAGCCGTCGGGGACCCAGTCGAGGGTGAGGCCGAGCGGCCGCGTCCGGGCGGAGAGGGGGCCGGTCAGCGGTCCGTCCGGGCCGAGCAGGCCGCCGGTCGCGACGATCCGCTCCCCGGGCCGGGGTTCGAGAGCGCGGACGAGGCCGGACAGATGGCCGGCCGCCGCTTCGAGGATTCCCTCGGCCACGGCGTCCTTGTGGGCGGCGGCCTCCGCGACGAGCGGTGCCAGTTCGGCCAGTTGGACCGGCGGCCGGTCCATGACGGCGGGGAGCAGGTGCATGCGGTAGGCCTCGTGCCGGGCCCGGGTCCAGGACGCGGTGTCGTACGGGCCCGGAGCACCCGGCGGCAGCACGTCCTCCGGCACCCCCAGCGCCCGCCCCACCGAGGCGCCCAGCGCCGTCGGCCCGCCCCGCCCGTCCGCCATGCGCAGCGCCACCCGCACCGCCTCGCGCCCGATCCAGAAGCCGCCGCCGTCGTCGCCGAGCAGCCAGCCGTCCCCGCCCGCTGTCGTGGTGCACGCGCGTGCGGTGACGCGTGCCGCGACCGCGCCGGTGCCGGCCACCAGGGCGAGCCCGTCGGCGGGATGCCCGGGCGCCGAGGCGAACGCGGCCTCGATGTCGCTGTGGACCTCGACCTCGGCGGCGTCGATGCCGAGCCGCCGCAGGGCGATGGTGAGCGCGGCATGCGCCCTGACGCGGCCCGGCTCGTCCGGAGCGGTACGTGAGGCACCGGCGAACCCGCCCGCCACCGCCACGACCCGGCCGCGCAGCGCCTCCGGCACGGCGCGGGCGAGGGCCTCGGCGAGATGCTCGGTGAGTTGCGTGCCGGGGACGGTCAACGCGTTGCCGGGTCCGGAGACGCCCTCACTCTCCGGCTCGCCCTCGCCCACGGGCGCCAGGACGGCGCGCGTGCGGGTGCCGCCGGCGTCGAGGCCGACGACGTACGAGGTCTGGTTCAAATCACTATTCATCATCGACCATGGTGGTTGATACATTCGCTGGGTACAAGGCCAGGAACACGGACAGGACGGCAGGACGGTCAGGACTCGGGGAGGATCCCATCCACACGCTCCGCTTCGGCGTCAACTACACGCCCCGCCACGGGTGGTTCCACTCCTGGCACGACTTCGACCCGGCACGCGCGCGTGCGGACCTCGACGCGATAGCCGCACTCGGCCTCGACCACGTCCGCGTCTTCCCCCTGTGGCCGCTGCTCCAGCCCAACCGCACCCTGATCCGCCCCACGGCAGTGGACGACCTGACGCATCTGGTCGACCTGGCCGGCGAGGCCGGTCTCGACGTGATGGTGGACGCCGTACAAGGCCATCTGTCGAGCTTCGACTTCTACCCGGAGTGGACGCGCAGCTGGCACCACCGCAACGTGTTCACCGACCCCGAGGCCATCGAGGCCCAGGCCACCCTCCTGCGCACTCTCGGCCACGCCCTCGCGGGCCGCCCCCACCTCATCGGCCTCCAGCTCGGCAACGAGCTCAACAACCTGGTCGAGCACAACCCGGTGACGGCGGACGAGGTCGACCACTATCTCGACACCCTGCTGGCCGCCGCCCGGGACGGACTCGGCGACGGCGGCGGCCTGGTCACGCACTCCGCGTACGACGCCGCCTGGTACGGCGACGACCACCCCTTCACTCCCGAGGCCTCCGCCCGCAAGGGCGACCTGACCACCGTCCACCCGTGGGTGTTCTCCGGCGACTGCGCCCGCCGCTACGGCCCCCGCTCCCCGCACGTCCGCCATCTCGCCGAGTACGGCACCGAGCTGGCCAAGGCCTACGCGACCGACCCGGCACGTCCGGTCTGGGTCCAGGAGACGGGCGCGCCGCAGCCGCACATCCCGGCCGCCGACGCACCGGACTTCGCGCGCGCCACCGTACGGAACGCCGCCGAGTGCGCGGGGCTGTGGGGCGTGACCTGGTGGTGCTCCCACGACGTGGACCGCTCACTGTCCGACTTCCCGGAACTGGAATACACACTGGGCCTGTTCGACTCGTCCGGCCACCCGAAGCCGATCGCGAAAGCCCTCGCCGAGACCATCGCCGAACTGCGCCGGGCCCCTGTGGGCGCGCCGCCGCGCGACATCGCCCTGGTGCTGGACTGCGAGCCGGGCACGCGCTCGGTGTCCGGCCCCGGCGGGGCGTACTTCGAGTCGTGGATGCGGCTGCGGACGGAAGGGGTACGCCCGGCGGTGGTCCTGGCCGCCCGGGCAGAGGACACGGAACACCTGGCGGCGCGGGGCATCAGGGAGGTCGTACGACCGACTTGAGCACTTGCGACCGGCCTGAGCGCCGCGGGCCGACCTGAGCACTGAGGGCCGGACGCCCGTCAGACCCCCGCCAGCACCTCGGCCACCGCCCGCAGGTTCACCCGCCCCCGCCCGTAGGAGCACAGCGCGCCGCCTTCCGGCAGCCCCGTGTCCACCCGTACCGCGTCCGGTCGGCGGTCCAACAGGGCGTCCCGCAACCGCAGTTGCCAGGGGTGCAGCCCGGCGTCGCAGGTGGCGACGACCAGTGGAGCGGCTCCGCAGTGGCGCACGATGCCCTCTACGAGGGCGTCCGGGTCGGCGCACTCACCCGTGACCGCCGTGCCGGTGGCCGTGGGGTCGACGGCGCGTACCTCGGTCAGCAGGTCCTCGCCGCCCCAGTTGAGCGCGGGGTGCGGCGGCGGGAAGAGGTCGACGACATGGGCGCCGCGCACGGCGGGCGGTACGCCCCGGCCGCGTACGGCGCGCCGCGCGGCCGCGAGACCGGCCCCGGCGTCCCAGTCGGCGACCTCGCCGGGCGGGGTGGCATAGCGCTCGGCGAGCCGTCGCACCCGGCCGGCGGCCTCCTCGACGCGTTCCGGGGCGAGCACGCCGGTCCGCAGCGCGTCGAGCACCGCGTCCCGGCAGGCCAGCGTGACGTCCGGATCCGCCACGGCGACGATGACCTGGTCGGCCCCGGCGGCGAGGGCGATGCGCGCGCCGGCCGCCTCGCCGTACGCGTCTGCGATGGCCTTCATCTCCAGCGCGTCGCTGACGAGGACGCCGTCGAAGCCGAGGTCGTGGCGGAGCAGATCGCCCAGGATGCGGCGGCTGAGCGTGGCGGGCCGGTTGGGGTCGAACGCCGGGAACACGACATGGGCGCTCATCAGCATCGGCACACCCGCGGCGACGGCCGCACGGAACGGTTCGAGGTCGACGCGGAGTTCGTCGTACGGCCGCGGGTCGACGGCCAGGCCGTGGTGGCTGTCGGTGACGGTGCCGCCGTGGCCGGGGAAGTGCTTGGCGCAGGAGGCTATGCCGCGGGCCTCGGTGGCGGTGATCCAGGCGCGCAGATGGCGGGCGGCGAGTGCGGGGCCGGCGCCGAAGGAACGGGTGCGCACGATCGGGTTGTCCGGCCGGTGCTGGAGGTCGGCGACGGGGGCGTAGGAGGCGGTGATGCCGAGGCGGGCCAGGTGTCCGGCGAGCGCGTCGGCACAGCGGGCGGTGAGGTTCGGGTCGTCGGCGACGCCGAGGGCGTAGGAGCCGGGGACCTCGGGGGCGCCGGCGCTCACCAGGTGGCCGATGCCGCCGCCCTCGTTGTCGATGGCGACGAGGAGGTCGGGGCGTATGGCCCGCAGTTCGTCGGTGAGGTGGCGCACCTGGTGTGCGTCGCGGATGTTGCGGGTGAAGAGGATGACGCCGCCGAGGCCGCGGTCGATGAGCTCCTTGAGGGTGTCCGGCACGCTCGCGACCCCGTCGAACCCGGCGACGAGACAGCGGTGGGCGGCTTCGTCCAGGTCGGCGGGGAGTGCGGCGGCCGATCGGAGGGGGACGTGCTCGTGTTCGAAAGGGCTCACCTCGACAATGCTCTGGCTGGGTAAGCCGAAAGTCAACCATCCGATGGCTGGCTGATTCAGCAGCCCGCACCCCAGCACCATCACGCACCCCTCCCTTCACACAACGGAGTGACATCCCCCGGTCGCGTCGCTCATCCGCCGACGCCCCGTCGGTTCCCGGACACCGTCGCGTCACACCGGGCGGGCACGTTGCCGTCGTCCCCTCCTGCCCTCGCCCTCTAGCCGTCCGCCCGCGTCAGCGTGGGTGCGACGCGGAAGGACGACCGCGCCGTGTCCTCCTCGCTCCCGCTCAGCGATCTCCCCGGACCGCTGCCCACGCGCCCCGCCCCGGCCATCCCGGCCACCACCGCTCGCCCCACCAGCCCCATCTCCTCCACTCCCCCCGCCTCGGCCCTCCCCGCCGCCGCCGAGGCCCCCACCACACCCACCCCCTCCCCCTCCCCCTTCTCCCCCGCCCATCTCGCCCGCCACGCACTCACCCTGCTCCCGCTCCTCCTGATCGGGGCGTGGGCGGCGGCCGACTGGCACACCGTGCGCGACGGGGCCGCCCGGCTTGTGTCCGCCGACCCCTGGTGGGTGCTGGCCGGTCTGTTCTTCACATGTATGGGCTGGGTCGTCGCCGCCGTGGTGCGCCAGGGTTCGATACCGGAGCGGCTGCCGCCGGGCCTGCTGCTCGCGTCGCAGTTCGCGGCGGGCGCCGCCAATCACGTGCTGCCGGCGTCCATCGGCGCCCACGCCGTCACCCTGCGCTTCCTCCAGGGCCAGGGCATACCCCTGGCCCGGGGCACCGCCTCACTCGCCCTGTACTCGCTGGCCAAGCCGGTCGCGAAGACGGCCGTACTGCTCGGCTTCCTCGTGGCCTTCCCCGAGCTGCTGCACCTGGGCGAACTCGTCCCCGACCGGCGGACGTCGCTCCTGGTGGCCGGCGGCGTGACGGCGGCCCTCGCGACGGCGGCCGTACTCGTGACGACCGTACGGCCGCTGCGCCGCCCCCTGCTCGGCTTCGTCCGCACCGCGCTGACCGACGCCCGGATCCTGCACACCCGGCCCAGCCGCGTCCTCGCCCTGTGGGGCGGCGCCGCGGCCACGCCGCTGCTCCAGGCGAGCGTGATCGCCTCGGTCGGTTTCGCGCTCGGTCTGCCGCTGTCCTGGACGCAGGTGACGCTGGCCCTGCTGCTCGCCAGCACCGCCGTGGGCGCCGTGCCCGCGCCCGGCGGTATCGGCCCCGTGGACGCGGCCCTGGTCTTCATGATGGTCACCTTCGGCGCCCCGATGGGCCTGGCCGCGGCCACGGTCATCGGCCACCGCATCCTCACGGTCTGGGTCCCGCTGCTGCCGGGCGCACTCGTACTGTCGATCATGGTTCAGCGCAAGATCCTCTGACCGGGACCTTCACGCGCGTCCCCGGCCTCTCCCGCCAACGCGGCCGTTGAATAGACGCGACGACTCGTCTAGTCTATTAAATAGACGCAACGGTGAGTCTTGTCTCGCTCGCGCGTCGCTCAACCCGCACCGACTCACGAGAGGCCACAGCAGTGGGCAACCCCACCGTCCGGCCCATGGACTCCACAGGCCCCACGGACTCCACGGACTCCATGGACTCCGCGGCCCGAACCAACGCACCGGAGAAGCGGAAGGGCGGCGGACTCGCCGTGTTCAGCGTGGCCTTCGCCTTATGGATCACCATGGCCGGCACCACGGCCCCGACCCCCCTCTACCCGCTCTACGGCGAGCGGTTCGGCTTCATGCCCTTCACCGTGACGGTCGTCTTCGCCGTCTACGCGCTCGGCGTCGTCCTCGGACTGCTGCTCTTCGGGCCGCTGTCGGACCAGGTGGGGCGTCGCCCGGTGCTCATCGCGGCGACGCTGCTGTCCGTGTGCGCCGCGGCCGTCTTCCTGGTCGCCGAGAACGTCGGGGCCATGCTCGTCGCCCGGGTCATCTCCGGCTTCTCCGCGGCCCTGGTGACCGGCGCGGCCACCGCGTCGCTCGCCGAACGGCTGGGGCCCGGCGCCCGCGTGAGGCCCGCCACCCTGGCGCTGTTCGCCAACATGGGCGGCCTGGCGTGCGGCACGCTGCTGGCCGGCGTCCTGGCCGACGTCGCCCCGTCCCCGCTGCGCACACCGTGGGTCGTCATGCTCGTCCTGGCCGCCATCGGCATGCTCGGGGTCATGGTGAACGGGGAGAGCTCCGCGCACCGGTCCGGCTTCTCCCTGCGGTTCCAGCCGCTGCACGTGCCGGGCGAGATCCGCTCGGACTTCCTGCGCTCCGCCATGGCGGCCGGTTCGGGCTTCGCGGTGCTCGGCGTGCTGACCGCCGTGACCGGCCTGTTCCTCGGCACCGTGCTCAACGAAACCAGTCATGCGCTGACCGGCCTCGTGGTCTTCATCGCCTTCGCCTGCACCGCGTTCGGCCAGCTCCTGGTGCGCACCCTCAAGCCGGTCACCGCCCTGCCCGCGGCCTGTCTGGGCCTGATCGTCGCCGCCGGCCTGATCGCCACGTCGATGGCCACCGGCACCCTGGCACCCCTGCTGACCGGTGCCGCGGTGAACGGCCTCGCGACGGGAATCGCCGTGGGCCACGGCATCGGCGGCATCACCACGCGCAGCGCTCCCCAGCACCGGGGCGCGTCGGTGTCCACCTTCTTCGCGATCCTGTACGCGATGCTGGCGGTTCCCGCGATCGGCGTGGGCGTCCTGATCCGCGAGACCAGCCTGCGCCCCGCGGGCGAGACGTTCAGCGCGGTCGTCGCCGTACTCTCCCTCGGTGTCCTGCTCAGCCTGGTGCGCACCGGCAAGAGGGCCGCCTGACCGATCCCGCCCCTGTGCCAGAATCCTCAGCAGCCGTACGAGTCGAGAGGTTGACGGGACCATCAGCGCCACGCGTAAGCCACGACCGGCCTGTGAACAGACCGAGGTCATCAGCCGAACCGGCCCGCGCCGCAGCGAGAGTGTCCGGCTGGCGGTACTGCACGCCGCGGACGACCTCCTCGTGGAGCGGGGGTTCGCCGGTCTGACCATCGAGGGCATCGCCCAGCGCGCGGGCGTGGCCAAGCAGACGATCTACCGCTGGTGGAAGTCGAAGGTCGACATCCTTCTGGACACCCTCATCGACGACGCCCGTGAGGCCCTGCGGTGGCGGACGGACGGGACCGTGAGCGCCGAGGAGAACCTCGTCGCCCATCTGCGGCGCGTGGCCGACTTCTTCGAGGAGCCGGCCGGCCAGGTGCTCCAGGCACTGCTCGGCCACGCCCAACTGGAGAGCGACACCGCCACGTCCCTGCGGGACGGCTTCCTCAAGGAACAACGCGAACGCGACACGACCGGCCTGCGCGAGCTCCTCGCCCGCGATCACGGACCCGTCATCGACGACCGGACCCTCGACCACCTCGTCGACCTGCTCCTCGGCCCGCTCTACTACCGGGTGCTCGTGTCCGGCACACCCATCGACAGAGAGCTCATCGACTCCACGGCCCGGCTCGTACTGGCCCTCGCCCACGAGCCGTCACCCGAGATCTGATCACTCCCCGACCCGCACCACCGCCACCGTGATGTTGTCCGGCCCGCCCGCCTCGATCGCGGCCTTCCACAGCTCGAAGGCCGCCCGCCCGTCGTCGTGCTCGCTCAGGATCTCGTCCAGTACGTCCGTGGTCAGCGGGTCCGTCAGACCGTCCGAGCAGATGAGGTAACGCTCGCCGGGCGCCAGGGACCGGGACGTCACATGGGGATGGACGGCACGGTAGGTGGGTGAGCCGCCCAGGCACTGGGTGACCAGGGAGGTGGTCCGGCCGGGCGGATGGGGCGGATTGTCGTCGACGCTCACCTGGCTCAGCCCGTCGCCGCCGGCCACGAAGACCTGGCTGTCGCCCACGTTGAACACGAGCATCGATTCGGGCTGTACGACCACACCGGCGACGGTGGTCCCCATGGCGGTGAGCGGGGTCTCCTCGTCGCCTCCCGCCGCCTGGTACACGGCACGGTTGCAGGCGTTCACGGCATCGCGGACGGCGACCTCGCTGGTCAGGGCAGGGCCCAGCGCGGCGAGATTCCGGGCGACCAGAGAGCTGGCCACATCACCGCCGGGATGCCCGCCGAGCCCGTCGGCGACGGCCACGACGAGCGGGGTGCCGAGTGGGAAGACCAGGGTCTGCGGATTCTCGGTCACCGTGCCGCACAGGGTCCACGGCCCGACGACGAGGCTGTCCTCGTTCCGCTCCCGCAGCAGCCCGGGATGACTGATCGAACTCACCGCGACATACGGCACGAGGCGCCACCGCCTTCCGGCCCCCCTACGAGTCTAGGAACACCCGCATCCCACCCGCATCCCACGTGCCGGCGCGGCCGGGATCACCCCTGGCCGCGCCTCCTCCGCACAGAAGGACGGCCAGCCTTGGAGCGCGAGCGTCCCAAGCGCCGAGTTCGCCTGGCCATGCGCACCAGGCAAGCGGTGATCGGTTCGGGCTGCTGGCGGGCGATGCCGCCTGGTTGACCAGCCGGTCGAGCGAATTCCGCAAGGGCGTGGACCCACTCCCGTGTCCTTGTGCCCGGCGAGTTCGGCGGCAATCTGTGGGAGGACGACCTCTTCGTCCGCTGGTCCGGCGGAGAGGTGACGGTCTACGGAAACACCCAGGCCGACGCGCTGGGCCGGGAGTACCAGCTCGTGCCCCCGCCCGCCAGGGGCAGCGCGCTCCTTCGCGGACAGCACAGCGGTCGGCCCGCCGGAAGGGAGACAGCCGCCGAAGAGTCCTGCGACTCGGTGTGCGGCCCCGGTCTGCCGCGGCGGATCACCACGGACAAGTGAGAAACAACCCGCGTTGAGCCGGGGGGGGGGGGGGGGCCCCCCCCCCCCCCCCCGCCCGCCCGGGGGTTAGAGGGTGACACGCAAATACAGGCGGGGGTGGGGGGGGGGGTGTTTAAA
>NZ_JBHYJA010000019.1:173926-189903 GCF_042740355.1 Streptomyces sp. NPDC059010 | reverse complement strand
TGGGGGAGCCGTATGACGATGACGAAACTCGCCGGCGGGACGGCCGCAGTCGGCCTCGGTGCGGTCGCGGCACTGCACGGGATCTGGACCTTCTCTCCCTGGCCGCTGGCCAGCCGTGCCGATTTCGCCCGTACGGTTGTCGGGGTCACCGAAGCCGGCCTGCCCACACCGCAGTTGACGGCCGCGGTCGCGGCGGCGCTCGCAGCGGCGTCCTATGTGGTCGCGGCCCAGGCCGACCTGGTCCCTCAGCTCTCGGGGGTGCGGCCACGTCGTTCGGTGCGCCAGGGCGTATGGGTCGTCGCAGGCGTGCTGCTTCTGCGAGGTGCCGCTGGTCTGGTCTCCTCCGCTGCGACCGGCCGGCCGACCGATTTCACCCGCTGGGACCTCACGTTGTACTCCCCGCTGTGTCTGGCGCTCGGAGGGCTGACGGCATACGTCGCCGCCTCCACTCGCGTTCCCCTCCGCCGAAACCGGCGCCTTGTCTTGAGGAGTCTCAAGGGCCGCAGGAATCAGGGAGGCTGACGATGACGCGCTTGATTCCCCGACTGGTGATCGGACTGGCTGCCGTGCACTTCGCGGTGTCCCTGGTCGCCTCCAGCACCTTCGGTGAGGTGGCCCACGACGGGTTCTGGAACGCCGTTCCCGGAAAGCCGCAGCGTGAGTACGAGATGTGGTTCTTCCTCGCCGGGTTCGGCCTCCTCGCCCTTGGCACACTCAGCCAACGCATCGTCCGTGACACCGGCAGGCTCCCGGCACAGCTGGGCTGGTATCTGCTCGCCATCGGCGTGCCGCTGCAGATTCTCTACCCCGTCTCCGGCGCACCGGGACTGATCGTGCTCGGGGTACTGGCCCTGATCGCGGCCCGGCGGGACAGTGCGGGAGACGGCCGTCGGACAACAACAGCGGACTAGGAGATGGCGGCGGCGGTGTGGACAGGCTCCCATCAAAGCCGCCGGGAGCAGCGCCGGACAGATGGCGGTCACACACTTAGAGATGGGTAATAGGGCTCGGACTGATAGTGGGGGATCTACACGCAGTTGGTGTATCGGCCGCAGGTGTTACGCGTCTGGGAAATGTGTAACACCTGTTGCTTTGCCGGGCAGTGAAACTGGATGGGCTCAAGGGTCTTCGATCGGTCTGGAAACCCTGGAACAGGTTCAGCCCCGCTGGGAGGGCCCGAGGACCGGCGGCCTCTGGCCCTCCCCGGACGGGCCCGTGTCGCCGGTCTGCCAGGTGGGGTCGTAGGCGCAGGGCACGGCCGTGACGCCGGTGAAGTACTCCCGGTCCGGGTACCACGTGAAGGACATCCCCTCGTCCCCGTCGTTGCGCTGGACGTACAGGTCCCAAGGCTTGGCCTTACCGCCCTCTCGGTAGGCCGTGACCTCCCAGCCGTCGTCCTTCAGGTGCTCGTGCAGTCGGCGGAGGCCGGAGACCGCCTGGCTCGCGGGCACGTGGTCCAGTGCCCAGTCGTGGCTCATCTGGTAGGCGCCGTCGACGGTCTTGTCCTCAAGGCCGAGCGGGCCACTGGTCCAGCAGAATCTGGAGCTGAGCGTGTTCACCGTGCTGACGCCGATGTCCTCGGCGCCCGGTTCCACGGTGCGCTTGAACCCCAGGACGTCGTACGCCTCCTGGGAGCGCTGGAAGGTGCGGCTCGCCATGTCCTCGGGTGCGACGCGGGGGAAGTCGGTCGATCCCCGGTTGTCCCAGGCGAGCGTGCCGATCAGAACGAGTACCGCCACGAGGGGGATGCCGATGAGCGCGGCGCAGCCGCATCCGAGGGCGGGGAGCACCGAGGAAGAGGAACTGGGCTCTGCCGGTGCGGTGGTTGTGCGGGTCGGGGCGGGCTGTTCTGGCATGCGGGCACGGTATGTCCGTGGGGGAGCGCGGCGAATGGGCGCTGCTACCCGGTCAGGAGTGTGTACGCGTACTCAACCGAAGCCACTCGGGGTGGGTACCTCCCGTGCGTACCCACCCCGAGTGTTGAACCAGGCCTGCCGCGTCAGTAGTTGGCGGCGGCCTTACGGTCGGCCGCGCTGTACGCCGCGCTCGCCTCGCGGACCGCGTTCGCGATGGCGTTGAGGGCCTGGTGGATTTCCCTGGCCTTGATGTCCCACTCGCGGTGGAGGCCGTCCGCCGCGGTCTTGGCCTCGCCCTCGAAGAAGGCGGAGAGGTCCTTCATCCGCTGCTGGAGGGCTTCCAGGTCCGTGTCCAGCTTCTTGGCCTGGGAGGTGATGTCCCCTGCGGCGCGCTCAAGTTCCGCGTAGGTGACGAGCATGGTGCCGTTGTCCACTGCCATGGCTGCTCCAACTTCCTTTCGTAGCCGGTGTTCCGGTGTATTGCGGTGCTGCTGCGCGCTACATGCCGGAGAAGGCCGAGGTCTTCCCGGACGGGGCGGCGCCGCCGGCCGAGCCGGAGCCGCCGGTGTCGATGCCCGCCAGGGCCTGGAAGATCTCTTCGTCGTTGCTGCCGGCGATGCGGCGGTTGTCGTTGACCGCGTTCTGGAAACGGACGAGCAGATTGCCGATGTGGGCCATGCGCTCGTTGATTTCCGTCTGCTTGCGGTCGAAGGACACGGCACCCTGACCCTGCCACTTGCCTTCCACGCCGTCGATCACGGCGTGCAGCTGCTGGAGCTGCTGCTTCACCGATCCGAAGCGCTCGTTCAACTCCTGCTCGAACTGCCGCAGTACGTCATCTGTGACCTTCTGGGTTCCTGCCATCTGTTCTTCCTCCCGGTGCTGTTGAGGTCCGACGGGTTGGACCAGGAGAAGCCACGTGGCGAACGGCGAGTGACGAACGGCGCGCAGCCGTGGTGAGTTGCACACGGCATGACAGTCGCCTCCCCCGTAATCCCCGCAATCCCCGTGCTCCCCGTTTGCTGCGACCGCCGGTCATTGCGATCGCGGTGACGCGAACGTCACCGAACTGCATGCGTGTCACTCTAGCCACTACCAGTGACAGGACCAACGAGCTTCTCGGCTATCGCGGAAGCGTCCTCCTGCGCGCATCCCGCACCGCCACCGCCCCACCCCCGATGACCGCCACCAGCACCAGGCTGCCCACCACCACATACGTCCCGAGGCGGACGGCCCGCTCCTGCGGGGTTTCCCCGAGCGGGAGTTGGGCGACAGTGGGGGCCTGGGCGCGCTCTGCGCCCTCGTTGCTCGGCACCGGGTGGTCGATGGGTTTGTCGTCCTCCGTCAGGGCGCGTACGGGGTCGACGACTCCCCAGCCGACCAGGCGGTCATGGCCGGGGATGGAGCGTTCCGCGGTCTGCATGATCTGGGCGGTGATCTGTTCCTGCGTCCATGTGGGGTGCTTGGCTTTGATCAGGGCCGCGACGCCGGCGACGTAGGGCGCGGAGAAGCTCGTGCCGTTGTCGGAGCAGTGTCCTCCGATCGGGACGGTGGAGACCATGTCCACCCCGGGTGCCGCTACGTCGACGAACTCGCCGGACTGGGAGAAGTACGCGCGCTCGTTGTTGCGGTCCGCGGCGGCCACCGCCAGGACGCCGTCGTACGACGCCGGGTAGGTCTTCTTCAGGTTGCCTCCGAGGCCGTCGTTGCCGGCTGAGGCGACGATGACGATCCCCTTGGCCAGGGCGTTTTTCACCGCCTGTTCCAGCTTCGAGCTGGGCTTGACCGCATTGGCCGTGTCCTGGGAGATGTTGATGACTTTGGCCTTGGCCTCGTTGGCGGCGTAGTTGATGGCCCTGGCCAGGCTCGTTGTGTCGCCGTGGCCCTCCGCGTCGTTCTGCTGGATCGGGATGATCGTCGCCTTCGGGGCCAGGCCGACGAAGCCCGTGCCCTTCGCCGGCCTGGCAGCGATGATTCCCGCGACCTTGGTGCCGTGGCCCACCATGTCGGTGGTGCCGTTCTCGCTGCCGCGCTCGATCTTGTTGCCGTTGTCGTCCTTGAGGTTCGGAGGCAGGAAGTTACGGCCGCTCTTGACGTCCACGGCCGGGGTGAGCTGAGGGTTCTTCACGTCCACGCCCGTGTCGATGACCGCGACGCGCACGCCCTCGCCCATGGACTGCTTCCACAACTCGTCCAACATGACCCGCTGCAACGCCCAGGGGCGGCCCTCGTACACCTTCTCCCCGAAGGCGCACTGATCGGCGGCGGTGGCGGTAGGAGCCGGGAACACCCCGAGGCACGCGAAAGCGGCGGCGGCCGTTCCAGCGAGAAGGCGCACCCGGTTCAGGTGGCGAGCCGTACGCATCACCCGACCCACCCCCTCACGAACCTTGCGGCTGCCGCGCCGCCCCCGTCGACAGACGAGGTCCCGTCGGCAGGAACGCCGACCACGCGGCCGGGATCGGAGCCGGCGTCACGTCCTTGTAGCCCAGGTGGTTCTGCGCCTGCTGGGCCTCATCCAACGCCGCCGCACGCTGCTGCTGCCTCTCGGTTGCCGTGCCCGAGGAGCCGATGCCCGCGTCGTCCGTCTCGCTGTCGCCGTTGGACTGCATCGCATAGCGCAGGCCGGTGTCGGTGACCAGGAAGAAGAAGCCGGAGCGGGTCGACGATCCCGTGAACTGGCGGAAGAACTGGCCCGATCCGGGGGTGACGTACGCGCTGCTCGAACCGGTGGGAAGGGGGGCCGGGAAGTCCTTGCCCGCCCAGGTGCTCAGGGTCGTGGCGCCCTGGTTGTCCTCGTCCACGTCGCGCAGGACATTGCAGACCGTGTTGCGGCTGCCCTTGTCGGTGCTCGCCGAGTTGACCGGCTCCGGCTCCCGCTGAGGCCAGGTCTTCTCCGCGCCGAAGGGCTCCCCGGGCGTGAAACTGGCGGCGCTGACGGGCATCGCTCGGCTCGCTTGCCCAAGGCCGGTCAGGGCTTCGCTGCTGAGCAGGAGCTTCGCCATGAAGTCCGAGACCGGCGCGACCCGCCCCTGTAGGACGACGTACTTCTGGATCCTGGTGCCGGACGGTGCCTCCAGGACCATGCCGATCTTGTTCGCCTTGGCCGGCAGCTGGCCCTGGATCCCGGCGTCGGCGGCGGGCCTGTCGGGGATCTCCGGGAAGGCGATGGGGTCGCCCTTGTGCAAGGTGTTCAGCCAGCCGGCCGACACCCGCTGGGGCTCCGTACCGCCGACGACTGTGCGCAGCAGCAGTTCCTCGTTCCGCACGGGATACGCCGTCCCCGCAGCGTCGACCACGTACCGCGTACGGTCCGGGCCCGGTCCCTCCACATACATCAGCTCGCCACCGCGCAGCCGTTCCGCGCCTTCGGTCCGGTCCATGTCGCGCTGGGCGAGGATGAACGCGGCCTTCTGGATGGCACGGCCGCCTTCACCGGGGCGCTCGCACACCGCCCAGCGCTTCTTCGAGCCGGCTTCGTCGGCGTCGGGCAGACGGTCGGGGGCGTAGGGGATGCCGAGGGTGGGGCCGTGCGGGATCTTGCCGTTGTCCAGGACTGATTCGTCCACGTTGATGACCTTGCCCTTGTCGGGCTTCATCAGCAGCTTCGCCGAGGACATGTTCAGCACCGGGTGCAGCTGCGTCTTGTCGCCGGTCGTCAGGATCACGTACCGCGTGGTCGACTTGCTGGAGATGATGATGTTCTCGCCGGGCTTGTCCCAGCCCTGCGGTGCGGTGGGCTTGAACATGCCCCAGGCGCCGAACGCCGCGAGGATGACCGTCGCGACGATCGCACCCGGCACGACCGCGCGCAGCGGGCGTGGCCAACCCTCCTCCGTGCCGTTCGGGTTGGGCTGGAGGAACTGCCCGACCAGGCGCCGTCGCGCGAAGGTGTAGGCGTTGAGCTCATCCCGCCGTGATGCCATGGTTCCGCTGCCTCTTTCCCCCGCCGGCTGATCTGGTTCCCAAGACTGTCGTCGTCACGAAGACAGCGACCGCATCTGCTGGTACGCGCCGAATACCGCAAGACATAGCGGCAGCAGCGTCAGGAGTACGAAGCTCTCGGCGATCTCCAGGAAGCGGCCCCAGAACGGGGTGACCCCCTTGCTGGGCACGACCAGCGCGATCGCGGCGATCGCCCCGGCGACGACGGCCACCGCGACCGACAGCCAGACCAGCCTGATGTCCAGGGCGGCGCCGTCACCCCGTAGCGCCTCCAGGACCATCCAGCCGGGCGGGTTGAGGGAGAGGCCGAGCCCCAGGAGCACCAGCGAGGCGAGGCCGGCCGCGAGTGTGCAGGCCACCTGGACGGTGTGCCGGAACAGATGGGCGCGCATCAGCAGGGCCAGGCCCGTGGCGAGCGCGAGGAGTTGGGCCCACAGGTCGTCGGAGAATCCGAGCACCGCGGCCGCACCCGTCGCGACCAGCGCACATCCGCCGACCAGGCCGAGCAGCAGTTCGTGGCCGCGCCGTGCCTGGGCGGCGATGCGTTCGGCGTCGATCGCGGCCGCTGCCGCGGTGCCGTCGCCCTCGTCGTCGGAGTCGGCGTCGTCGTAGCCGCTGCCGACAGCGGTGCGCGGCGGGTCGAAGCCGATGGGAAGGCGGGCGAAACGGGTGGCGAGGCCCGGCAGGAACGCGAGCGTGCCCAGGGCGAGCGGAGAGCAGACCGCCGCCGTCTCGACCGGCTGCATCTCGGTGAGGATCGACACGAACGTGAGCAGCATGCCGATGGCCGAGGCGAACACGAAGGCGACGAAGGGGCTGTCGCCGCTCGGCGTGAGGATCACCAGCACCACCGATCCGACCAGCACGGCGGCACAGGCGAGCAGGAACTGCAGTCTGCCGATGCCTTCTCCGGCCGGCAGCGCCAGCAGCCCGCTGCCGGCGACTCCCAGGTTCGCGAGGGCCCCCATGCCGAAGGCCACGGACGATCCGCGGTCGCCGTACACCCGGGCGCGTACGGCGGCGATCGCCAGGAGGACGACGCCCGAGACCGCGGCGACGATGCCCGGGAGGCCGTTCATGTCGTGGCGGATGTCGGAACTCCAGGCCACGAAGGCGAGCAGCATCAGCAGCACACTGCCGCCGAAGAGTCCCGCGCCGCGCAGGAGTTCGTCGTTCCACAGGGCGCGGTCGCGGGTGACGGCGCTGGCGGTGGCGTGCGAGACGTCGTCGAACACCGCGGGCGGGAGGGAGTCGGAGAAGGGGCGCAGCAGCAGGAACTCGCCGTCGGCGATGCGCTGCGCGGCGAGTGAGCGGGCCTCGTCGAGCACCGTGCCGTCGCGGCGCACCAGGTGGTATCCGACCGGGGCGCCGGGGGCCGGGCTCTGGCCGGACAGGCGCAGGATCTCCGGGTAGAGGTGCGCGAGCGGGATGTCGTCGGGCAGCGCCATATCGATACGGCTGTCCGGCGCGGCCACGATGATCCGGCGGAAGCCGGTGCTGCGAGTGGTCGGTGTCCCGGGTCCCGTATGGGCCCCCGGTCCCGGTCCCGCATAACCGCCGGTATTTCCTGCGGCCCCCGCCGCTCGAACCGTTGTAGGCACCTACTGCTCCCCCTCGCGGTGCTTCTCAGATCGCGTTCCGCGCCCCGGTCCCGGTCGTTTGCGTGTCCGCTCTTACCCGGTCGACTTCCGCATGGCCGTGAATGCCACCGAAATGACCGTGAACGTCCCCGAAACCGCCGACTGTTCGCGGAAACCGCCGACTGTTCGCGGGTTTCGCGGGTGCGCACACGCGTGCCGCCACCCTACCGTCCGTAATGTCAGTGCCCGCCAGTAGGATCTGCTTCAGATCCAATTCGGATGGAGTCGGCGCCACGGGGGTGCGGACAAGGGCTCTTCAGTCCGCGAGGGGGACGGGTCAGCTTTGAGCCAGATCGTCGTCAAACGGCCACCGAGGACCTTGCCGGCCGAGGTGCCCGCCGATCCAGTGCAGTTGCAATCCCCGCCCGAGCTGCCCAGAGGGCAGCAGGAGGGCGCGCTGATGCAGTTGCTGCCCATGCTGGGGATGGGCGGTTCCGTCGTCTTTTTCTTCATGACGCCGAATCCGGTCATGCGCATCATGGGCATGGTGATGATCGCGTCGACGATCGGAATGGGCATTGCCATGCTCGTCCGCTATCGGCGGGGGACCCAGGGACAGCTCGCCGATATGCGGCGGGACTACCTGAAGTACCTGGCGAAAACTCGTCGTACGGTGCTGAGAACCGCTCGACAGCAGCGTGACGCCCAGTTCTATCTGCATCCGGCGCCCGAGCAGTTGTGGGCGCTGGTCGCCGAAGGCAGCCGTATCTGGGAGCGGCGCGTCAGTGACGACGACTTCGGGCAGGTGCGGATCGGTCTGGGCAGCCAGCAGCTCGCCAGTGCGCTGATCGCGCCCGAGACCGCTCCGGTGGACGAGCTGGAGCCGCTCACCGCCGGGGCCATGAAGCAGTTCCTCAGCGCGCACAGCACGATCGAGGGCCTGCCCATGGCGATCTCGCTGCGGGCCTTCTACCACCTCACCCTCAGCGGCGACGAGAGCCATGTCCGGGCATCCGCGCGCGCCATGGTGGCCTCCCTGGTCTCCCTGCACTCTCCTGACGACCTGGTCGTCGCCATCGCCGCCGGGCAGGACGCGGCCCCGCACTGGGAGTGGGCCAAGTGGCTGCCCCACGTCCAGACCGAGGGGAGCGACGGAGCGGGCAGCCGACGGCTCATCACGTCCGACGCGCAGGACCTGGAGCTGCTGCTCAAGGAGGAGCTCGAAGGCCGGCCCCGGTTCCAGCCCGGCGGCCAGCCCCTGCTGGAACAGCCGCACATCGTCGTCGTACTCGACCAAGAGGCCCTGTCGCCGTTGTCGGCGCTGGCGGCGGCCGAAGGGCTCCAGGGTGTGACGGTCATCGAGGTCGTGCCCGGCAGGCTCACCGGGGCACGCGGCGGCCTCTCGGTCGTGGTGCATCCGCAATCGCTGCGCCTGGAGTCCGGCGACGGCCATGTCTACCAAGGGACACCCGACCGCTTCAGTCCCGAGGCCGCCGAGGCACTCGCACTCCAACTCGCGCCCCTGTACATGGCGTCCGGCGGCGACTCCGACGAACCGCTGCTCGCCAACCTGGAGTTCACCGATCTCCTCGATCTCGACGACGCGGAGTCCGTGAACGTCGGCCGCACCTGGCGCCCGCGCTCCCGCGCCGAGCGCCTGCGTGTCCCGATCGGGGTCGGCGAGGACGGCGGCCCGGTGATGCTGGACCTGAAGGAAGCCGCGCAGGACGGCATGGGCCCGCACGGCCTGTGCGTCGGCGCCACCGGGTCCGGCAAGTCCGAGCTGCTGCGCACCCTCGTGCTCGGCCTCGCGGTGACCCACTCCTCGGAGACGCTGAACTTCGTCCTCGCGGACTTCAAGGGCGGTGCCACCTTCGCCGGCATGGCGGACCTGCCGCACGTCGCCGCGGTGATCACCAACCTCGCGGACGACCTGACCCTCGTGGACCGCATGGGCGACTCGATCCGCGGCGAACTCAACCGCCGGCAGGAACTGCTCCGCAGGGCGGGCAATTTCGCCAACATCCACGACTACGAGAAGGCCCGCTCGGCCGGCGCCGCGCTGGAGCCCATCCCGTCCCTCGTCCTGGTCATCGACGAGTTCAGCGAACTCCTCACCGCCAAACCGGATTTCATCGACATGTTCGTCCAGATCGGCCGCATCGGCCGCTCCCTGGGCGTCCACCTGCTGCTCGCCTCGCAGCGCCTGGAGGAAGGCCGCCTGCGCGGTCTGGAGACCTACCTCTCGTACCGCATCGGACTGCGGACGTTCTCCGAGGCCGAGTCACGCGCCGCCCTCGGTGTGCCGGACGCGTACCACCTGCCGAACGTCCCGGGCTCGGGCTACCTGAAGTACGGCACCGACGAAACGGCCCGCTTCAAGGCGGCCTACGTCTCCGGCGCGCACCGGCCCGCCGCCGCCCGAGCGGCCATCACCGGGGACGGGCAACTGCCCGTGGACCGCCGTCCCGTGCCCTTCACCGCCGCCCCCGTGCCGGTGCACCACGTCCAGCCCGACCCCCGGGCCCAGGTACCGGACCCACGGGCGAGCGGGGACGACGCGCTGGCCGACACCGTGCTCGACGTCATCGTCCGCCGCCTCACCGGGCAGGGCCCGGCCGCACACCAGGTGTGGCTGCCCCCGCTGGACAACCCCCCGTCGCTGGACGCCCTGCTCACGGGACTCGCCGCGGAGCAGGGCCGCGGCCTGACCCAGCCCGGCTACCAGGGCGCCGGCCGCCTCATCGTGCCGCTCGGCGTCGTCGACAAGCCCTTCGAACAGCGGCGCGACACGCTCTACCGGGACTTCTCCGGGGCCGCGGGCCATATGCAGATCGTCGGCGGCCCGCAGTCGGGTAAATCGACGCTGCTGCGGACGATCATCGCCGCGTTCGCGCTGACCCACACCCCGCACGAAGTCCAGTTCTACGGCCTGGACTTCGGCGGTGGCGGCATGTCGGCCGTCTCCGGACTGCCGCACGTCGGCGGCGTCGCCTCCCGCCTGGACCCCGAGCGGGTGCGCCGCACGGTCGCCGAGGTGTACGGCATCCTGACGCGCCGTGAGGAGTACTTCCGCAGCGCCGGCATCGACTCCATCGCCACCTTCCGCAAGCTGCGGGCCCGAGGTGACATCTCGGTGGCGGACCAGCCCTGGGGCGACGTCTTCCTGGTCATCGACGGCTGGGGGAACTTCCGCACGGAGTACGAAGCCCTGGAGGCGGCCGTCCTCGACATCGCCGCGCGAGGCCTCGGCTACGGCATCCACCTGGTCCTCACCGCCTCCCGCGCCATGGAGGTCCGCGCCAACCTCAAGGACCTGCTGGTGAACCGCCTCGAACTGCGGCTCGGCGACCCCATGGACTCCGAACTGGACCGCAAGGCAGCCGGAAACGTCCCGACGGGTGTGCCCGGCCGGGGCGTCACCCCCGAAGCACTGCACTTCATGGCCGCGGTTCCCCGCATCGACGGCATCCACTCCGACGACAACCTCTCCGAGGCCACCGCCGCCATGAGCCGCGACGTGGACCGCCACTGGACAGCACCCGGCGCGCCCGCAGTCCGCCTCCTGCCGCGCCACTTGCCCCTCGCGGACCTGCCCGCAGCCCCCGCGCAGCAGGACCGCGGCGTCGCCTTCGCGCTCGACGAGAACAACCTGGAACCCGTCTTCGTCAACTTCGAACGGGACCCCTTCTTCCTCGTCTTCGGCGAGAGCGAGTCCGGCAAGTCCAATCTGCTGCGCCTCCTCATCAAGCAGATCACCGATCTCCACGACGGGGACTCCGCCAAGCTCTTCGTCATCGACAACCGCCGCTCGCTCCTGGACGCGGCACCGGCGACCCACCTGGCCGAGTACGTGCCCATGTCCAACGCCATGGAGCACCACGTCGAGGCGCTGGCCGACCTCATGCGCCGCCGCACCCCCTCACCCGACGTCACCGCCGACCAGCTGCGGGCCCGCAACTGGTGGAGCGGCCCGACGATCTACGTGGTCGTCGACGACTACGACCTGGTCTCGACGTCCGGCGGCAACCCCCTCGCCCCGCTCACGGAACTCCTCCCGTTCGCCCGCGACGTCGGCATCCGCTTCATCGTCGCCCGCAACACCGCAGGCGCCGGCCGCTCCTCGTACGAACCCTTCATGCAGCGGATCAAGGAGCTGGGCGCGCAGGGCGTCGTGCTCTCCGGCGACCCGAACGAGGGCGACATCCTGGGCAACGTACGCCCGCGTGCCATGCCGGCCGGGCGCGGCATCTTCGTCTCGCGCAAGCAGGGGAACCTGCTGGTGCAGACCGGGCTGGTGGAAGGGGAGGAGCAGGGCTGACGGGAGGGGAAGCGCAGGGCTGACGTACGGTCACTCGGCCGTCATCGTCACCCGCACGCCGACCCGCACCCCCCACCCCGCCATCACCCCGGCCTCCGCCTCCAGCACATGCCGTGAGCGGAGTCGGGGCAGGCCCAGGCGGCCGGGTTCCATCGTGCGTACGGCGATGACGGTGAGCTTGCGGTCGAGGTAGGCGACGTCGATGGGGATGCGCATACGGAAGGTGTGCACGCCGCCCGCCGGGGTCAGGAGCAGCGCCCCGTCCACGGCGTCGCGGCCCAGCAGGCCCTTGGTGCGGGCCCGGTACGACGACGCCACCTCCAAGGGGATCGAGACCTCGCCCCGCTCCCCGTGAATCGTCAGCGTCCCTCGTCCGTCACGCCATCGCCGCCCCATTCCCGGGCACCTCCTGAAATCCGGTTGTCCGCCGAGTGTTACCCGGGTAGGAAAGATCCCATGACCGCACTCGGCGCAGTCTTCCGTCCCCAACTCGCCCCCGAACGACTCCGATCCGTCGCCCGGCTCGCCGACGAGACAGGCCTCGAAGAGCTGTGGCTCTGGGAGGACTGTTTCCGGGAGGGCGGGATCTCCACCGCCGCGGCCGCCCTCGCCTGGACCGAGCGGGTCAAGGTCGGCATCGGGCTGCTGCCCGTCCCGCTGAGGAACGTCGCCATCACCGCGATGGAGGCCGCCACCCTGCACCGTATGTTCCCGGACCGTCCGATCCTCGCCGTCGGGCACGGTGTGCAGGACTGGATGGCGCAGGTCGGGGCCCGGGCCGAGTCGCCGATGACCCTGCTGCGGGAGCATCTCGTCGCCCTGCGCGCCCTGCTCAACGGGGAGCGGGTGACCACCGAGGGGCGTTACGTCCGCCTCGACGACGTCGCCCTCGACTGGCCGCCCGCCCAGCCGGTGCCCGTCATCGCCGGGGCCACCGGACCCCGCTCGCTGCGACTCGCCGGCGAGGCCGCCGACGGGACCCTGCTCACCGCCTCGACTCCACCGGAGGGGGTACGGCGGGCACGGCAGCTCATCGAGGAGGGGCGGAAGTCGGCCGGGCGTGGAGGCACGCACCCCGTCGTCGTCTACCTCCTCACCGCCACCGGGCCCGACGCGGCCGCCCGCGTCAAGGCCGAGCTCGCCGAGGAAGGGCTCGGATCCGTGCCCGATCTCGGCGTCGCCGGGGACGCCGGTACGGTCGCGAAGGCCGTGCAGCGGCTCGCGGACGCCGGTGCCGACACGGTGGTGCTGCAGCCGACGGGGGACGAGCCCGATCCGGAGGGGTTCGTGCGGTTCGCGGCCGAGGAAGTGCGGCCGCTGGTTCCGTAGGCCGTACGGCTCCGTCGGCTTCCGCCGTCGGCTCGGCGGCGTTGTCAGTGGCTCCTGCCACACTCCCGCACATGACTGACGTAAGCCTCCGAGACGTCCTGGACTCCGACCTCGAAGCCTTCCTCGCCTACGAGCACGACCCGGAAGCCGTCCGGCGGTCGAGGTTCACGCCCCGGCCGCGGGACGCCTTCATGAAGCACTGGCGGACCCGCGTGCTCGGGAACGAGACGGGCCTTGTACAGACCGTCCTGGCGGGGGAGGAGGTCGCCGGCAACATCGTGGCCTGGTGGGACGACGACCGCCGCTTCCTCGGCTACTGGCTCGGACGGCCGTACTGGGGGAGAGGCATCGGCACCAAGGCCCTCGGCCTCTTCCTCGAACTCGAAACGACCCGCCCCCTGTACGCCGACCCCTTCCACACCAACACCGCCTCCGTACGACTCCTCGAACGCCACGGCTTCCAGCGCGCCGGCACCCTCCACCACGGCGACGACGGGGACGAGGGCGGGGACGTCGACGAGGACGGATACGTACTGCTTGTTCTCGGAGGTTGAGCGGCACCGTGGCGGCACTGTGAACGAGCAACCCCGTAGCTTCGACGACCTCGTCGCCGAAGGCGTCGCCGTGCCCACCGAGGGGTGGGACTTCTCCTGGTTCGAGGGGCGTGCCACCGAGGCGCGGCCCTCCTGGGGGTACGCCACGTCCCTAGCCGAGCGGCTGTCCCGCGCCAGCGCCGCCCTCGACATCCAGACCGGGGGAGGAGAGGCACTCGACTTCGCGCTGCGCCGTGCCGATCCGAAGGTCCCGCCCCGCACCGTCGCCACCGAGGGCTGGCCGCCCAACGTCGCCAAGGCCACCGCCCTCCTCGGCCCGCGCGGCGTCGCGGTCGTCGCCTCGCCCGAGGACGCCCCGCTGCCCTTCGCCGACGGCGCCTTCGACCTGGTCGGCAGCCGGCACCCGGTCAGCCCGCACTGGGCCGAGATCGCCCGTGTCCTCCAGCCCGGCGGCACCTACCTCGCCCAGCACGTCGGGCCACGCAGCGTCTTCGAGCTCGTCGAGTACTTCCTCGGCCCCCTCCCGGAGGAGCAGCGCGACGCCCGCCACCCGGACCGCGAGCGCGCCGCCGCCGAGGCCGCCGGGCTCGACATCGTCGACCTGCGCGCCGAGCGGCTGCGCATCGAGTTCCACGACATCGCGGCCGTCGTCCACTTCCTGCGGAAGGTGGTGTGGATGGTCCCCGGCTTCACCGCCGAGGCATACCGCCCGCAGCTCCGCGCCCTGCACGAGCAGATCCGGTCCGACGGCCCCTTCGTCGCACACAGCACCCGCCACCTCTTCGAGGCCCGCAAGCCCGGCCCCTGAGCGGGCGCCCCCCTATGCGTGCGGGCCGACCGTCACCTCCCCGACCACCAGCTCCGCCTTCGCCTCCAGCACATCCCCCGCCCGCTCCACCTGCTCGCCCAGCTCCCGCTCCAGCCGCCCCGTCAGCCCGCGTCCGACCAACTCCACCGTGACCGTCGTACGACGACCCTGGCGGCGCTGGTGCCAGACTCCGGCCACCACGCCGTCGACCAGGAGGACCGGGTAGTTCCCCGCCTGGCCGCCCGCCAGGGCACGCCGGTACGCCTGCCCGGGGAACAGCGACTCGCGAGGCTGCGCGGCGATGGCGTACGCGTCGAAGTACGGCAGCAACCGCACCCCACGCACCCGCCCGTCCGGGAACTCGGTGTCACCCGCCGCCACCCAGGCCGCCGCCCCCTCGAACGCGACCTCCTCGACCTCCCCCGCCTCCGCCAGCTCCCCGAACAGCCCCACCGCCCATCCCGTCGGCGCCGCCAGCCACTTGGCGAAGTGCTGCGGCGTGGCCGGACCGTACGCCCGCAGATACCGCCGCACGAGCCACCCCAGCTCCCCGATCGCCCCCTCGCCCACCGGACCCTCGCCCGCCGCTCCCGACGGCGCCCCCTCGCCCACCGCTCCCGGATCGGCCGCTCGCGGCCGCGTGTACGTCACCTTCCGTCCCCGATTCGGTCCGAAGCACAGCGCACCCGACTGACCCGCCCGGTGCATCACCTGCCGCCAGCGCGGCCACATGTCCTGGAAGGCGGGCATCACCAGGTCACCGGCCCAGGGACCGGTGCGGGCGACCACCTCCGCACCCAGTTCGTCCACGGTCAGACAGACCCCGTCGAGGGCGTCCCCGATCGCCGCGACGATCTGCTCCGCCTGCTCCTCCGTCACCCGCGCGTCCGGCGGAAACGGGCTCGCCCCCGTCGGAATCGCGCTCAGCGCACCGCACCACAGCTGCAGTTCTGCGGCGGGCAGCAGATGCACGGTGCCGCGCGGGCCGAACGTCTTCACCAGCGTGTGCTCGTCCCAGAGCGCCGCCCGGACGTCCGCCCGTGTCACTCCGGTGGCCCGCACCCCTACCGACACCTCGGCAGCGGACAGCACCTGCGCATGCGCGCCCAGCATCGCCCCGACCACCTCGGCGACCGGTGTGCCCAGCCCGGCCGGACGGTCCAGGAACTGCCGCTCCAGCCGCCGTGCGCTCGCCTCGTCCCATGTGACAGTGACAGTCATGGGGCGACGTTAGGCCGGATGTAGGTCAGAAACTGTCCGTTTGCTGGACCCGCCTGGCCCGCCACCGTGTGTCGTCGTGGGCGGTCAGGCGCCGCCGAGTGCCACCTCGTGCCCCTCCGTGCAAACCGTGCATCCAGGCGCGAACGCCCTTCGGCTCCTGCGCATCAAAGGAACCCTCACCTTTTCCACATTGTTATGACGGCCGACTCGCTTTCCCTCCACTCCTCACGTAAATTCGAGCGAAGGAAATTCGCGTAAGCAAAGCTGCGCGGCGGGGGGGGCCCCCCCCCGGCGCGGGGCGGCGGGGCGGGGCGCGCGGTGCGGCGGCCGCCGCCCGCGCCCCGCCCCACCCCCCCCCCCCCC